>JAJDEQ010000085.1 GCA_029259695.1 Planctomycetota bacterium | reverse complement strand
CCTGGCGGCGGTGTCGCTCTACGCCCAGCTCGAGTGCGGGAAGTACGAGAGCGACGTGGCGGCCGGGTTCGGGCAACTGCACACCGACGTGGCGCGGAGCGTCGCCGAACTACGTCGGCTCTCGTACGGACTGCACCCGTTGGAGCTGGAGGATCGCGGGCTGTTGGGTGCCGTCGCGGAGTTGGCCCGGCGCACGCGCGCGGCGAACCCCTCGCTCGTGTTGCACTTCGATCCACGGGACGAAGCGCCGGCGCTGGGCAAGGCACGCGAACTGGGCGTCTATCGCATCGTGCAGGAGTCGTTGTCGAACGCACTGCGCCATGCGCGCGCGCACAACGTCTGGGTCGCCTTCTCGCGCTCGGGGACGAGACTCACGGTGAGCGTGCGCGATGACGGCGTGGGCTTCGACGCGGCCCGCGGCTGGAGCGGGCTGGGCCTGCGCTCCATGCGAGAGCGCGCCGCGTTCCTGGAGGCCGGGTTGACGATCGATTCCGACGGCAACGGGACCAGCGTCGAACTGGTCCTGCCGGTCGCCCCGGATGGGCGCGGGGCCCGGGACGGAGCGAGTCCGAGGGAGCACTCGAGAGACGACTCCGAGCGGGAGCAGATCGCATAGGTCGCACGGCAGCCGTCCATGACGCGAGCGCACCCTTCGCCCCGACGGTCCTTCGCGGCGGTGGCGCCCCGGCGCTGCCGACCCTGCTGTCGCCTGTGCCCGGCGATGTCGGGACCTGGCTCGGGCGGGTCAGGGCAGAGGAGGGTATAAAGGGGCATTCGAAGAACGGTTGCGAGAGGGAGGAACCGCATGGGTCGCACCGAAGTCGTCCGTGACGTGAACGCACCCGCATCGGCGGTGTTCGACGCGGTCGCGCACATCGAGAACTTCCGCGAGATCGTGCCCGACATCACGGGCGTGGAGTTCTTGTCCGAACAGCACACCGGAGTGGGTGCGCGCTTCCGCGAGACGCGGCGCTTTGGCAAGCGCGAGAGCAGCACGGAACTCGAAGTGACCGAGTACGTGCCGGGTGAGCGGGTGCGGCTCGTTGCCGATCAGGGTGGAACCGTCTGGGACACTGTCTTCACCACGAGCGCCCGGCCGGACGGCGGGACCCAGCTCACGATGGTCATGGACGCCAACGCCTACAAGCTGGCGGCCAAGCTGATCAACCCGCTCGTCATGGGCATGGTGCGCAAGGCCATCGAGAAGGACATGGACGCGGTCAAGGCACACTGCGAGGCGAGTCGCGCGACCGACTGACCCCGGCGCGGCGACGCTGCACGGCGCTGTGTTTCGCGGAGCCAGCGAGCAGCGAGCCGTGAGGCGGCGCGGGGTGAGTCCAGGGCGCTGCGGGATCGGAGCGAGCGCCGCCGGCGCCCGCCCGGTACCATGCCCGGCCGCGTGGGGAGGGCTCGATGCAGTCGCTCGCGCGGGATAGGCCCGCCGTGATGTCACGGCATGGCCACGGGGCACGACGGCCGGCACGTTGCACACTGGGGTGCGCCGCGCGCGGGCCCCGACGCCCCCGACAACGAACGGTCCGGGACCCGCCGGCAGGACACGGAAGATGAGGAGCGAGACCATGCGGCAAGTCGTGCTGCCGACACTGCTCTATGCACTGGCGACGGGTGTGTCGTCAGCCGGGATGTTGCCCCCCGCGGCCGCGCCGCCACCCGACAGGGTGGTGCTCACCAACGGGAGCGTGATCGAGGCGGACAGCTACACCGAGACCGAAGCGGGGATCGAGATCGACCTCGGCTTCGAGTCACTGCTGGTACCGCAGTCGGCCATCGTCCGCATCGAGTCGAGTGCCGCCGAGCGTCTCTACAGCGAGGCGCACGACGGTACGGAGCGATCGCTGGACGACAACATGGGCGAGGTGGGTGAGGCGGTCGTCCTCGTGCGCACGCCGGTGGGGCTCGGCTCCGGGTTCGTGATCCACCCCGAGGGCTACCTGATCACCAACGATCACGTGATCGAGGGCTCGACCGAGTTGACGGTGGTCGTCTATCGACAGGCCACCGACGGCTTGCGCAAGGACGAGTACAAGCACATCCGCGTCGTCGCCTCGAGCGCCATGCTGGATCTGGCGCTGATCAAGATCGAACCCGACGAGCCCGAGGAGTTCGTCACGGTTCCGCTCTCCGATTCCAACATGCTCACGCAGGGCGAGGGTGTGTTCGCGGTCGGCAACCCGATGGGCCTCGAGCGCAGCCTCAGCGAGGGCATCGTCGCCCTCAAGTCGCGGCTGTTGGGCGGACAGACCTACGTTCAGACGACCGCCGCGCTCAGTCCCGGGAACAGCGGCGGGCCGCTGTTCAACATGGCTGGCGAAGTGATCGGCGTGAACTCGCTCAAGATCATGGCGCAGGGCTCGGAGGGCCTGAGCTTCAGCATCCCCGTGAATCGACTCAAGGAGTTCATCAACGATCAGGAGGCCTACGCCTTCGACACGTTGAACGCCAACAGCGGACACCGCTATTACCCGCCGCCGAGCAAGTCCACCGAACAGGACGAGCAGTGAGAGACCCCATCATGAAACGCTTGCTTGCCACGACACTCCTCGCGTTGGGCTCCACGAGCGCCGCAGCACAGGTCCCCGAGGGTGATCTGGCGCAGTTGCTGCCGGGGGGCACGATGTTCTTCGCCAGCGTCGACTCGTTCGGCGACCTGATCATGCTCGACCCCGACGGAGCGGTGATGCAGCTGCTCCAGGAGGATGCGGTCAAGCAGGCGTTCGACGACGCCTTCGACTTCTTCGGCGACCTGGAGGACGAGGAGTTCCTGCTCGCGCTCGACCTGGAGGAAGAGGAGCTCGCGCGACTCTTCAACGGCCGCGTGACCGTGGCGATCCCCGAGGTGTTGCTCGAGGAGACCGAGGTCGACGTGGGCAACGTCCAGGGGGCGACCTCGGTGGCGCTGAGCCTCGAGCTCGGGCAGGGCGTGGTCATGCTGGCCGACTTCGGGGGCACGCCGGACCGGCTGGAGGCGCTGCTGGAGAACCTCACCAAGCTGCGCCAGGAGAAGGAGGAGATCCACCTCGCCCACCTGGTCACCGACGAGGTCGACGGCGTCCGCACCTACAACATCGAAGAGGTCACGGTCGACCGTGACGTGAACGATTCGATCTGGTTGGCGCTGGTCGACGAGCTGCTGATCTTCTCCGACGAAGAGGAGACGCTGCTCGACTTCGCCGACCTGGCGCGCAACGGCGCTCCGGAGGACGATCGGCTGAGTGACGACGCGCCCTACCGCGAGGCGCTCGATCGCATCGGCCCGCACGACGCCCTCGTGTACATGAACCTGGGCGAGTTCCTGCCGCTGATCAACCAGCTGATCGAGCACGAACTCAAGGAACAGGGCATGGCCGTGGCCATGTTCCTGCGCGCCGAGGACCTGATCGCGAGCATGCGCCTCGACGCGGTCAAGAGCCTGTTCGCCGGCGCGCACGTGCAGGACGACGAAGCGGGCCTGGTCTTCGGGTTCACCCATTCCGACACCGAGTACGGGCTGCATCGCCTGCTGACCTACTCCGACGGCGGCGTGGAGATCCCGTCCTACTTCAGCTCCGACTTCCACTCCGCGTCGATCAGCCTGTTCGATCTCGCCGGCGCCTACGATGTGTTCGACAAGCTGCTGCTCAAGGCCTCGCCCTTCGGACACAACATGCTGCAGGTCCAGATCAAGAACGTGAAGGACGAGGGCTTCGACATCATCGAGCCGCTGCTCGAGAACCTCGAGAGCCCCTTCGTCGAGGTGTTCGGCTACCCCGAGGCGACGCTGGCCGGACCGGAGGACTACCCGACCCAGGCCTACGTCGTGCGCGTGCAGGATCCGCAGTCGCTGACCGAGGTGCTGGCGGACATCGGCCGCGAACTGCCCGACAGCGAGCCGGTCGAGTTCATGAACGAGCAGATCCGGGTGGTGCCGATGCCCGTCAGTCTGTCGCCCGGTGGGGGCGAGTCGTCGATGAGCTACGCGGTGGTGGAGAACAACCTGATCATCTCGTTCGGCGAGGTGAAGATGGTCGAGAACATCATCGCGCACATCAAGAACCCCGGCGCGTCGTTGCTCGACGATGAAGACCTGATGGATGCGCTCGACGAGTTGCCCTCCGACGACGTGGTGGCCATGGGCTTCGTGAACGTCGCCGACCTGCTCACCAACATGCTGCGCGGGGGGCAGGACGTGATCGACGCGCAGCTCGTCGTGGCCGAGCCGGGTGAGGACCTGGAGACGCTGCTCGAAGCGAAGGCGGCTCTGGAGGAGCTGCCCGACGTGTCCGGCATCCAGTACTTCATCGTGTCCAAGACCTACAAGTCGTACGACGCCTTCGTGCAGCGCATGTTGCTGCGTCGCAACCTGGATTCGTGAACATGGCCTTCTGCGCGAACCAATCGATGCGGCGCCCTGCGGCTGCCGGTTCTCCGACGACAGGCGGCGACGCGGGCCGCGCCGGCGACGATCGCTCAGGCTGGGCATCGCCGTTGGGTGTGCTGGCGCTGTCGGCCGTGTTGTGCGCCGACGTGCTCGCCCGTGCCGACGACGGCTTCCAGCTCACCGGTCCGCTGATCTCCAAGATCGACTGGAACACGCGCGGACTGTGCGCGGGGGACATCGACGGTGACGGTCGGCTCGACCTGGCCCTGGTCAACAACGACCTGGCCCAGGTCGACATGCTCTACCAGCGCACCCCGGAGGAGATGACGGCGGCCGCCAAGGTCAAGCTGTCGAGCCCGCGCTGGGAGCCGATCATCGAGGACGCTCCGTTCCTGAAGGAGTCCGTGACCACGGGCGACTTCATGTACGACCTGGAGATCCTGGACGTCGATGGCGACGGTCGCAGCGACCTGGTGTACACCGGCAAGCGCAACCGTCTCGCTGTCCGCCTGCAGACGGGCGACGGCGTGTTCGACGACGAGTGGTCCTACGATCGCGACGTTCCCAGCGCCAACGTGGGTTCGCTCGCCGTGGCCGACGTCGACCGCGACGGTCGCGACGACCTGGTCGTGCTGACCACCACCTCGATCCTCGTCTTCCACCTGGACGGGGAGCTGGAGGCGTTCCCCGGACCCGACAAGTACCGGGTCAGCGAGGAGAACCCTCAGCGCCTCGGCGTGCGCGACATCAACGGTGACGGACGGCCCGACCTGGCCTACATGGCCGAGAGCAGCGATCGCGCGCTGCGCGTGCGCTACCAGGACGTGCACGGCGGCTTCGGCCCCGAGTTGGGCGTGCCCGTGCCGGTCGGCGCCGAGGCCTGGGACGTGCTCCCCGTGAGCGACGAACGGGCCGAGCTGGTCACGATCAAGCGCACCCGCGCCGAGCTGCAGTTCACTCCGCTCAGCGGCGAGCCGGGGGGGCGCGCGCACCGCACGTCGCTGGCCATCCGCAACTATCCCGTGCCCAAGTCCGGTGTCGATCCCGCGCTGTACGCCGTGGCGGACTTCGACGGCGACGAGCGCGTCGACGTGGCCGTGGCCGACACGAACGGCGCTGCGATCCACGTCTACCTGCAGGACGACAGCGGCGAGTTCCGGCGTCCCACCGAGTTCCCGTCGCTGCAGGGCATCTCGTCCATCTCGGTGCTGCACTTCGCGGACGAGGAGCGGGCCGCGCTGCTCGTGTGCAGCGAGAAGGAAGGCATGGTCGGTATCTCCCGCGTGAACGCCGGGGGGCGGCTGGGCTTCCCGGTCAACATCGCCATGACGGGTGAGCCGCTCGTCGGGGTCGGCGCCGATCTGGACGGGGACGGCACCTCGGAGGTGATCGTCGCCGCCAAGGACGGGCGCCGCTTCAACCTGGAGGTCCTGCGCCTCACCGACGGTGCCTGGGCCGGGGCGGCGCCGGTGAAGCTGGGCGCCATCAAGCGCAGCCCGACGCACCTGCACGCCACCGACCTCGACGGCGACGGCGGCACGGATCTGGTCATGTTCATCCCACGCGAAGCCACGCGCATGTTCGTCAAGCAGGACGGCGATGCGTTCGAGGAGATCGCCGAGGAAGACTCGGTGCGCACGAGCCAGTTCGAGGGCGTGATGCCCGACCGCTTCAGCACGGGCGACTTCACGGGCGACGGCCAGGCGGAGATGCTGGTGGCCGGCAAGGGTTTCGTGCGCGCCTACCGCGTGCAGCCCGATGGCTCGCTGCAGATCGTGGACCAGGCCAACGCGCGCAGCAGCCTGGACGAACTCACCGGCCCGATGCTGTTCGACATCGATGCCGACGGGACGCCCGAGCTGCTCTCCTACTTCGAGGAGGAGGCGCAGCTGCAGGTGCTCAGCCGCGACGACACCGGGCTCTACAGCTACCGCGAGTCGATCGACCTGGCGGCGATCGGGTTGACCCGGGTGGCGGTCGAGGACCTGGGCGGCGCGGCGGGGGAGCGCCTGCTGTTCTTCGGCAAGGACCGCTTCTGGTCCATCCCTCCGCGCCAGGTGAGTGGGTCGGATGAGGCCCCGCGCAGCTTCCGCACGGACCTCGAGGACGTGAAGTACTCCGACTTCGCCCTGGGCGACCTGAATGCCGACGGGTACGCCGAGATCATCGGCCTCGACAGCAGCGAGCACGTGCTCGAGATCCTGAGCGGCGGCCGTGGCGAGCCCTGGCAGAGTCGCCTGTTCTTCACCATCTTCGAGAAGAACCGCTTCAATCGATCGAACAAGGGCGGCCCGATCCAGCCGCGGGAGATGCTGGTGGGCGACTTCAACGCCGACTTGCGCACCGACCTCGTGCTCTTGTGCCATGATCGCGTGTTGCTCTACCCGCAGGCGATGTCGACGGAGACGGACTGATCCGTTCGTCGCGAAGTGCGCGACGCAACGCCCTCTTCCTGGGAGTGCTGGTGTTGTCGCTGGCGGGGGTGCACGCCTACCAGCTGCTGCCGCGGCGACTCGAGCCGCTGGTGCTGTCCTCGTTCGGGCTCGTGGAAGCGCGCCTCCCGGGCGTGTCGGCTGCCGAGTTGGAGCGGGTGCTCACCGAGCCCGTCGAGGCGGCGTTGATGGCCTTGCCCGACGTGCTCGAGTGTCGCAGCGAGACACGCGACGGCGTGGTGCTGATCGCGGTGGAGTGCTCGGGACCGGCGGTGGAGTCGGGCAGCGCCTGGTCGAGCATCGAGGATCAGCTCGGTCGCCAGCGGGAGCGCCTGGCCGATGGCTTCATCGGCCTGAGCGGGCCCGAGTTGCACAGGCCCCGGGAACGCATGGCCGCCGCCCTGGTGAGCGTGGCCCCGGCGGACGGGGCGTCGGCGCAGGGGCCGCCCGTCGACCGGGCCCGGGCCCTGGCTGATGCGCTCGGTGCGGCGTCGAGCGTCGGCCACGTCGAGTTGCTCGGACGTCCGCGCGACCAGATCGTGTTGACCTATGACGACGGCGAGCTGGCCGGCGCCGGCATGACACCGGTGGAGTTCCGCGAGTACCTGCGCGCCCAACACGTCACGGCGCCCGGCGCCTACCTCCACGAAGCGACGGGCATCCTGCCGATCGAGACGGTCTCGCGCATCCGCGACTTCGAATCGCTCAAGGAGTTGCCCGTTCGCGATCCGGCGGACGGCGACCCGGTGAACATCAGCCGCTTGCTGGAGGTCGGCCGGGAGCCGTTGCGACCGCGCGTGGGTCGTGTGGAAGCGGGCGGGCATGGGGCCGCGGCGTTGGCGGTCTACCGGGCGGCGGAGGGTGACCTGGAGACCTTCGCCCGGCACGTCCGGGACACCGTCGAACGCTTCGACCAGCAGCACCCGGAGCACTGCGCGCTGGTGGTCTTCCAACCGGCGGTCGTGGCCGAGGAGATCGACAACTTCGGGGCCAACCTGCTCCAGGGCTTCGGGGCGATCCTGATCCTGCTCGTGCTCGCGCTGGGCCTGCGTACCGGGTTGGCGGTGGCGGTGGTGTTGCCGTTCGTCGTGCTGGCCAGTTTCATCGTGCTCTACGCCGCCGGCTTCGGCCTCGACGTGGTGACGTTGTCGAGCTTCATCCTGGTGCTGGGCCTGCTGGTCGACAACCACATCGTGATGGCCGAGCGCATCCACCGGCTCGAGCAGCTCGGTGCGGACCCCGACAGCGCGACCGCACGAGCCGCGCGGGAGCTGCTGGGCCCCCTGCTGGCGGCGGCCGCCACGACGGTCTTCGGCTTCCTGCCGATCGTGTTGACGGGGGACGTGATCGGTGACTACGTCTCGTCGCTGTTCTGGGTCGTGTTGATCACCCTGGCGATCTCGTTGCTGTTCTGTTTCGTCGTGACGCCGCTGCTGCTGCACGGCGAGAAGCCGGCCAAGACGGAGCGCCTCACGGCGTTGGAGAGCATCTACAAGCGCGTGCTCGCCAAGGGCTTCGTGCTGTTCGTCCCGCTGCTGCTGCTGGTGGGGCTGCTCTGCTTCGGTGGCTACCAGCTGCTCGCGTCGGCCGACCGCGTCTTCTTCCCGGCCTCGAGCCGCCCGTTGTGGCTGATGGAGATCGAGCTGGCGCACGGAGTCGAGGTGGAGCAGGAAGACGGCGTCGTGCGCTCGCTCGACGCGTTCTGCGAGCGGGAGCGCGCCGGGCAGGAGGCCGCACTCCAGCACTGGGTGACCTTCCTCGGGCGTTCGGCCCCACCCGTGCAGGCGAGCATCCCGCAGCGTCGTTTCGCTCCGCACTACGCGCAGGTGCTGTTGCAGCTCGACTCCACCCGCGACCCCGGACCGCTGCACGAACGCCTGACCGCGTGGATGGGCCAACAGCCGGAGGGCGTGCGCCTGCGCCTGCGTCCGGTGCGGCTCGGGGCCCAGTTGGACTGGCCGATCCAGGTGGAGCTGCGCGGCCCGCAGGCCGAGATCGAGGGCGTGGCGCGGCAGGTCGCCGACCACCTCGAGCAGCAGGGCTGTCCGCTGGTCACGACCGAGTGGGGTGAGCCGGTGCGCAAGCTCGCGGTGGAACCGGATCGCGCAGCACTGTCCGAGCGCGATCTGACCGTGGCCGACCTGACCCTTGGCATGCACAGCGTGCTGCACGGACTGCCGCTCTTCGAACTGCTGGAGGACGACGTACGCACACCGGTCATGCTGCGTGCCCAGGTGACCCGGGCCGATTCGCGCGAGGCGCTCAGTGACGCCTATGTGTATCCGGCCAAGGGCGACCCGGCGCTGCTCTACGAGGTGGCCTCGGTGACCGAGCGGCGCGCCCATCCCGTGCGCGTGCGTCGCGGGGGGGAAGCCTGCATCACGGTGCGCGCCGACAGCGACGACGCCGAGCGCGAGCTCGTGCAGGAACAGGACGTCGATCTCTGGCTCGATCGGTTGCGTGCCGAGCATCCGGCGATCGCGATCGAGGTCGCGGGCGTGTCGGCCAGTTCGGCCCGGGCCAACAGGGCGCTGCTCGACGAGATGCCCTGGGCGCTGCTGCTCGTGCTGTTGTGCCTGCTGATCCAGTCGCAGTCGCTGATCGACACGGGGTTGATCCTGCTCACGATCCCGCTCTCGTTCACGGGGGTGGCGCTCGGTCTGTCGATCAGCGGTGAGCCGTTCAGCTTCATGACGCTCGTCGGCATGACGGCCCTGGCCGGCATCGTCGTCAACAACGCGATCGTGCTGCTGGCGAGCATCCGGCACCGGGTCGAGGAGACCGGTGAGTACTCGCGCGAGCTGCTGATCGACGCCGCCGCACACCGGGTGCGTCCGATCCTGCTCACGACGTTGTGCGCCCTGGCGAGCATGGGCGTGTTGCACGCCTCCGGTGGGCCCATGTGGGAGCCGCTCGCCACGGCCGTCATCAGCGGCCTGTGCTTCTCGACGCTGCTCGTGCTGTTCGTGCTGCCGGTGCTGTACGGCCGCATCCTGGACGTCACCGGCGCCGGCCGGCGCATGGCGGGGCGCTGAGCGCAGGGGCCGGCGGCAGCCGTTTTCTCGTATGCTGGGCTGCGGACTGGTGCGCGACCTCGCGCATGGAAGGGTGACCAGGGATCTGCCGGCAGGACAGCCCGGAGATCACGGGAGGAGTCTCAGGATGTTGCAGCGCATTGCAGGGGGATTGTTGCTCGGTGTGTTCGCCGTGCTCGCGGCTTGCGGCGGCGTGCCCGGCTCGCCGGAAGGCACGGTCAAGGCCTTCGGGTCGGCCATGGCGGACAACGACGTGGGGTTCGTCTGGGATGCCCTACCCGAGCCCTACCAGGACGATGTGGACCAGATCATCGCCGAGGTCGCCGGGAAGCTCGACGAGCAGGTCTACGACAAGACCTTCCTCGTGATGGGCAAGCTGGTGGACGTGCTCGACGACCAGAGCGAGTACATCCTGCACAGCCAGATGGCCGGCGGCATGGGCGTCGACGTCGAGGCACTCGAGGACGACTGGGACTCCGTGCTCGAGTTCGTCGAGACCTTCGTCGAGAGCGACATCTCGAGCCTGGACGGGCTGGCGGACCTGGACGTGGGTGCGTTCCTCGATCAGACCGCGACCCAGCTCATGGATCAGGCGGAGCGACTGGCCACGCTCGACGAGCAGGGACGCAAGCAGTGGGAAGAGCGCGTCGAGTCCCTGTCGAAGATCGAGGTCGAGGTGGTGGAGGAGTCCGACGGACAGGCCACGCTCGAGGTGAAGGTCCCCGGCCAGCCGTCCATGCGCATGGAGCTGGCCGAGGTCGACGGTCGCTGGGTGCCGCGTGAACTGGCCGACGACTGGGAGCAGATGGTGAGCGGCATCAAGCGCGAGCTGGCACAGGTCGACTTCGCGGCGAACAAGGCCCAGTACATGCAGATCCTCGGCGCGCTCGAGGGCACGTTGGACACCCTCGCGGGCGCCGAGTCCCAGGAGGAGTTCGACCAGGCGTTGCAGTCCAGCATCCCGCTGGTCATGGGCAGCCTGCTGGGCGGCATGTCGTCGCCGCCGGATGGCTCGGACTCGCCCTTCGAGTACGACCTGTTCTGAGCGCCGACCCTTCGGGGCGCGTGCCGCAGGACCGTGTCCGGATCGGGTGGCGGGAGCGCTTGCGCGGGCCGCGTTCGATCGTCGCCGGCGTCTGACGAATCGGCTAACGTGACGCGCCATGGGCGCGGCGGACAGCAACAGCGTGGAACCCGGCCGGCAGCTGCCCGGCGAGGCGCGTGGAGCCTGTCCGGCGCGGGGCGGGACGCGCGGCGGACGCGGGGCATCGGGGGGACTCGCGTGGCTCGTGCTCTGGCTCGCGGCCTGCGGGCCCGAGCCCGTCGGCGGGCCGGTGGTGCGCATCGAACGGGTCCACGATCTCGTGGGCCTGTTCCGTACGGCTGAGGTCGATGCCGGGGGCGCGTACCCGCTGCGCCAGCTCGCGCACGTCGACAACGAGTTCGACACGCGCGGAGCCGTCGCCTACCTGCGCGCACCCCCGCCCAGCGCCATCGTGTTCCAGGGCCTGGTGACGCACGGACGCGCGCGGCTGTCCTTCGGCTGTGGCGCCGCCGTGCTCACGGGTACGCGGTTCGAGCGACCGAGCCAGGCGGTCAGCGTGGGAGCTGCCGAACCGCAGGAGCGCGGCCCGCTTCTGGGCGCGGTCACCCTGCGCCCGGTGATCTTCCGCGTGGAGGCGCGCGACGAGTCGCTCCCGGACGGGGTCCTGGAGACGGTCTTCGAGCGCACCATCGTGCCCAAGGAACTCGTCGGGCCGCACCTGTTCGAGCGCTTCGAGATCGACCTGCCGGGCGCGCCCGGGGACCCGGACGCGGCCCGCACCTGGACGCTGCGTTTCTCCACGAGCACGGCCGAGGAGCTGCTCGTGGGCCAGCGCTTCATCGCCGCCTGGCCCGGGTGGTTCTCGCCGGTGCTGCGTTCGGAGGGGCGCGCGGTCGCCCTCGAAGACCATCCGGTGCCCGTGGTGCGCGTCGTGCGGGACCTGGTGGCGACGCTCGGCGAGGCCGCCGTGCTGCGTGAGAACGAGGCCGACCCGGTGGTGTCCGACCGTCTCGATGCGGCCGAGGGCGTGATGGTCTACGGCGGGCGGCGTGCGGCGGTCCGTGCCGCGCCGCCCTCGCGCGTGCGCTTCAACGTCGACGTGGACGATCAGTTCGTGTTCGACTTCGCCGTGGGCGTGATCCCCGAACAGGCCTGGGAGGCGTCGGCAGGACCTCCGGGGAGGGGGGTGCGCTTCGTCGTGGAGGTCGATGGCGAGCCGGTCTGGGAGCGCGTGCTCGACGGACACGGCGAGATCGCGGACCGCGGCTGGAAGGACGGCGAGGTCGACCTGTCGCGCTGGGCCGGCGAGCGGCTGGCGCTCGAGTTGATCACCGAAGCCGGCGCCGCGGATGGGCCCGCCGCAGCCGGTGGCGTTCCGGGCAACGCCGGCGACACGGTGGGCGCCTGGGCCAACCCCACGCTGCTGCGCCGGGCGCAGGTCGCTCGTCGTCGGGCGGGGCAGGGACCGCACGTGTTCGTGATCGTGGTGGACACGCTGCGCGCCGACCCCATCGGCTGCTACGGGTCCGAGCTGGGTCTCACGCCGCGCCTCGATGCCCTGGCGCAGGGCGGCGTGGTGTTCACCCGGGCGCGGTCGGTGTCCTCGTGGACCTGGCCGGCCACGGCGTCGCTGCTCACCGGCCTGCCGCCCCATGCGCACGGCGTGGTGGGCAACGGCGCCTGGTTCCTGGGCGATGCACTCGACAGCGTCGCCGAGTTGCTCAACGCGGACGGCTACACGACAGGTGGGTTCGTGGCCAACCCGCTGATCAGCCGCGAGACGAACTTCGACCAGGGCTTCGAGACCTTCGTCAACACGCCTTCGGCACGGGGGCACGCGCTCAACGAGCGGGTGGGGTTGTGGCTCGACGAGAACGAGGGCACGGCGCTGTTCGGCTACGTGCACTACTACGATCCGCACAGCCCGTACCACCCGCCGCCCGCGTTCGCGGGGAGGGCCGGAGCCGAGCCGCGGGAGATCTGGTTGCCTCCCGAACTGCGGCGGCAGTTGACGGACGCCGCGGCTGTGGGCTCGCCGGCCTCGCCGGGGCTCGACGACATCACCCGAAGCGTGGCGGACAACCGCCGGCTCTACCACGACGAGGTGGCGGCGGTGGACGCTGCCATCGGAGAGCTGCTCGACGACCTGCAACGGCGCGGGCTGCTCGAGGACGCCCTCGTGATCGTCACCTCCGACCATGGAGAGGAGTTCTTCGAGCACGGCATGGAGAGTCACGGGCACCAGCTCTACGAGGAGTCGGTGCGCGTGCCGCTGATCGTGGCGGGCTTCGGACGCTCGGCCGTCAGCCCCCGTCGCGATGGGGGCAGCGCCGACGTGGCCGACATCCTGCCCACGGTGCTGGCCGCCACCGGACTGCCGGGGCCGGAGTACGCCCTGGCGGGCCGCTCGTTGCTCGAGGACCAGCGCCCCCGTCCCGTCTTCGCCCACACGGCCAATGGCCAGGAACACGGCGTGCCCGGCTTCACCGAGAAGCTGGCGGTGGTGCTCGCGCCCTGGAAGCTGATCTACACGCCGGCCAGCGAGCGCGTGGAGCTCTACCGTCTCGACGCAGACCCGGCGGAGCGTCACGACATCGCCGACGAGCATCCCGAACAACGCGATCGGATGCTGGCGTCGATCGAGGCCTGGGTGGCGGCGGCCCGTTCCCAGCGCAGCGGGAGCATGCCGGAGATGAGCGACGAGGCGTCCTTCTGGCTGCGGGAGCTGGGCTACGTCGGCGAGGAGGACGACGACCGGCGCTGATCCGACGGGGTGCGCGTCGACCGTCATCGGGTCGCTCGCCTCGCAATCCGGGCCGGTTGTCGAGCCTGTCGCGGCGGCGGGCTGCTCCGCCCCCGCCGGTCGGGTCGGCCCGCGCCGATGTTGTATTCTCGCCGCCCCTCGTACCCCTGGAGCACGCATGCGATCAGCCAGCCCGAGCATCCTGTGTGCTGTCGCGCTGGCGAGCGCCCTGCCGGGAGCCTGTGGTCCGCCCAACGACTACGTGGCGCCGCCGGCAGCCGAGGTCACGGTGGCCCATCCTGCGTCGCGCTCGTACACCGAGTACCTCTACTTCACCGGCCGCGCCAGTGCGGTGGCGACCGTCGACGTGCGCGCCCGGGTGGAGGGCTTCCTGCAGGAGGTGTTCTTCGACGAGGGGGACATCGTCGAGCAGGGCGATCTGCTGTGCAAGATCGACCCGTCCGAGTACCAGGCCAGGGTCGACGAGGCCCAGGCCGCGGTGGCGGAGGCCCAGGCGCGCTTCGACCTGGCGACGGCGACCTTGAAGCGCCTGCAGAAGGCGCTGGAGACCAACGCGGTGAGTGTGCTCGAGGTGGATGAGAAGTCCGCCGAACGCACGGCGTCGCGGGCCAGCCTGGAGTCGGCACGGGCCGAGGCGCGCGTGGCCGCCCTGCACCTCGAGTGGACCGATGTGGTCGCGCCCATGGCCGGGCGGGTCGGACTCAGGGTCGTCGATCCGGGCAACCTGGTCGGAGCGGGCGAGAACACGCTGCTCACGACCATCGTGGTCTACGACCCGATCTACGTCGACTTCGACGTCGACGAACGCACCCTGGTGCAGGCCCTCGAGGCGGACGTGAGGGCCGGGCGGATCGACGCGGCCAGCGTGGCGGCCGTGCGGGACATCCCGCTGGAGGTGGGGGTGGCGGGCAAGGACGACTATCCGATCGTCGGCAAGGCCCACTACTTCGCCCAGGAAGTGGACCCCGGCACGGGCACCCTGATGGTGCGCGGGATCTTCCCCAATCCGGAGCCGCCGACGCTGTTGCCCGGGCTCTTCGTGCGGGTGCGCAACCCGCGCAAGGAAGTGCAGGGCCTGATGCTGCCCGAAGTCGCGATCGGGACCGATCAGAGCGGCCGCTACGTGCTCGTGGTCGGTGACGACGACGTCGTCGAGCAGCGCTCGTTGACCGTGGGCCCGTTGATCGACGGAGCGCGCGTGATCCACGGGGGCGTGGAAGCCGACGAGCGCGTGGTCGTCAACGGGCTGCTGCGGGCGCGCGCCGGCGCCAAGGTGCTGCCCACGCTGCAGGCTGCCGCCGAGCCGGCCCCGACGCCTGACGACGGCTGATCGGCCGCCATGCTCTCCCGCTTCTTCATCGAACGTCCGATCTTCGCCACGGTGCTCGCCCTCGCGATCGTGATCGCCGGTGGCGTGAGCGTGGGCACGCTGCCCATCGCGCAGTACCCGGAGATCTCGCCGCCCATGGTGGAGGTCACCACGAGCTACCCGGGCGGTAACGCCCAGGTGGTGGCGGAGACCGTGGCGGCGCCCATCGAGCAGGAGGTCAACGGCGTCGAGAACATGCTGTACATGTCCTCGACCAGCGGCAACGACGGGGGCTACTCGCTGCAGGTCACGTTCGACCTCGGCACCAACCTCGACATGGCCCAGGTGCTCGTGCAGAACCGCGTGGCGATCGCCGAGGCGCGTCTGCCCGAGGAGGTCAAGCGGCAGGGCGTGACGACCAAGAAGAAGTCGAGCGACATCATCCTGTTCATCGCGCTCACCGCGCCCGATGGCCGCTACGACGACATCTACCTGGCCAACTACGCCACGCTGCGCATCAAGGACGAGCTGGCGCGCATCCCGGGCGTGGGCGACGTCATGCCCTTCGGCGGCGCCGACTACTCGATGCGCGTCTGGCTCGACCCGGGCAAGCTCAAGTCACGCGACCTGACGACCCAGGACGTCGTCGACGCCATCGCGGAGCAGAACGTGCAGGTGGCCGCCGGGCAGATCGGCGCGCCGCCCGCTCCGCCGGGCCAGGCCTTCCAGTACACGATCAACACGCTGGGCCGGCTGGCCGATGTCGAGCAGTTCGGCAACATCATCGTCAAGACCAGCGGGAGCCGCAGCACACGCGTCAAGGACGTGGCCCGGGTGGAGCTGGGCGGCAAGACCTACGACCAGTTCGCCACGTTGAGCGGCGCGAACTCGTCGGCCCTGGCGATCTACCGGCTGCCGGGCGCCAACGCCCTCGACGTGGCCCAGACCGTGCGCGCGACGATGGAGCGCCTCGAGCGCAATTTCCCCGAGGGGATGGAGTACCAGATCCCGTTCGACACGACGATCTTCGTCCAGCAGTCGATCGACGAGGTGTTCACGACGTTGTGGCAGGCCGCCCTGCTGGTCTTCATCGTGATCTTCATCTTCCTGCAGGACTGGCGCGCCACGATCGTGCCGGCGGTCACGATCCCGGTGTCGCTGGTCGGGACGTTCGCCGTCATGGCGGGCCTGGGCTTCTCGATCAACATGACGACGTTGTTCGGGCTCGTGCTCGTGATCGGCATCGTGGTGGACGACGCCATCGTGGTGGTCGAGAACACGGTGCGTCACATCGATGCGGGGCTCGATCGCAAGAGCGCCGCGATCAAGGCCATGGAGGAGGTCACCGGGCCCGTCATCGCCACCACGCTCGTCTTGCTCAGCGTGTTCATCCCCACGGCGTTCCTGCCGGGCATCTCCGGTCAGCTCTACAAGCAGTTCGGACTCACGATCTCCGCGGCCACCGTGATCAGCTCGATCAACGCGCTGACCATGAGCCCCGCCCTGTGCGCGCTGCTGCTGCGCAAGACGCCCGAGAAGAAGAACGCCTTCTTCCGCGGCTTCGACGCGCTGTTCGACCGGCTCGCGGTTGCCTACGGCGCGGTCGTGACCCGCTTCGTGCGCCTGGCGGCTGTGTCGATGCTGGTCTTCGGCGGCATCACGGGAGCCGCGCTGGCGGGCTTCGGCTCGCTGCCGGGCGGGTTCCTGCCGGAAGAGGATCAGGGCTACGTCATCGCGGGCTTCCAGCTCCCGGATGCGGCGTCGCAGGAGCGCATGCGCGAGGTGATCCAGAAGGCCGACGAGGTCCTGGAGCAGACGCCCGGCGTGATGGACTGGCTCGCCATCGGCGGCTTCTCGGTCCTCGACAACGCGGTGGTCTCGAACATGGGCACGATCTGGATCGTGCTCGACCCGTTCGAGCAGCGCGGTGAGCCGGAGCTCAGCGCGTTCGCGATCATCGACCGGCTGCGCGGGGACTTCGGGCAGATCCAGGAGGGACTCTCCTTCACCTTCAACCCCCCGGCCATCTCGGGACTGGGCTCGGTGGGTGGGTTCCAGTTGGAGCTCCAGGATCGGGCCGGTCTCGGGCCCCAGGCGCTGATGAACACCGCCTGGGAGTTCGTCGGCGACGGAGAGGCGCAGTCCGCCCTCACCGGCTTGAACACCACCTTCCGCGCCAACGTGCCCCAGCTGTTCGCCGACGTCGACCGCACCCAGGTGAAGACGACCAACGTGCCCCTGAGCTCGGTCTTCGACACGCTGCAGACCTATCTCGGTTCGTCGTACGTCAACGACTTCAACCTGTTCGGGCGCACCTATCAGGTGCGCGTGCAGGCCGACCACGGCTTCCGTATCACGCCCGAGGACATCAAGCGCCTCGACGTGCGCACCAACGACGGCGAGATGACACCGATCGGTTCGTTCGTGGAGGTGCGCACCGACCTGGGGCCCCAGGTGGTGAAGCGCTACAACCTCTATCCGTCCGCGTCGATCAACGGGCAGCCCGCGGCGGGCTTCAGTTCGAAGGAGGCCATGGACGTGATGGAGGGCATGGCCGGCACCAAGCTCCCGGCAGCCATGGGCTACGAGTGGACCGGGCTCTCCTACCAGGAGAAGCAGGTGGGCGGCGAGGCGATCATGGTCTTCGC
>JAJDEQ010000084.1 GCA_029259695.1 Planctomycetota bacterium | reverse complement strand
CCCTCGACGTGCTCGAGACGCTCGACAGGGCGTTCGCCACCGGGCCCGTGGTGTACCTCGCCGTGGGAAAGATCGGGGGGGTCGAGAGCGCTCTCGACCCCGCGCCGATCTCCATGGTGGAGGTCGTGATCAACTACCAGTCCGAGTACCGCATCGATGCGAGAGGCCGGCGCGAACGCTTCCGCTACGACGAGTCGGCGGGTGCGTTCGAGCGCGACACCGCAGGTGAGTTGATCCGGGACGAGGATGGCCGCCCGTACCGCAACTGGCGGCCCGAGATCCGCGACCCGGACGACATCTGGGACGAGATCATCGCCGCCACGCACCTCGTGGGCACGACGTCGGCGCCCCGACTGCAGCCGATCGCCGCGCGGCTGGTGATGCTGCAGAGCGGGATGCGGGCGCCCATGGGCGTGAAGGTCAAGGGGCCGGACCTCGAGACCATCGAGCGCGTGGGTCTGCAGATCGAGCGGTTCCTCAAGCAGGTACCCACGGTCAACGCGTCGACGGTGCTGGCCGACCGGGTCGTCGGCAAGCCGTACCTCGAGATCGACGTCGACCGCCAGGAGGCGGCCCGTTACGGGGTGTCGATCAGGGACGTGCAGGACGTGATCGAGATCGCCCTCGGCGGCCGCCGGGTGACGACGACGGTCGAGGGTCGCGAACGCTACCCGGTGCGCGTTCGCTACATGCGCGAACTCCGCGACACGATCGAGGGCATGCAGAAAGTGCTCGTGCCCACGCCCGGCGGTGCGCAGATCCCGCTCTCGCAGCTCGCGACGATCGAGTACTCGCGGGGGCCGCAGGTGATCAAGACCGAGGACACGTTCCTCACCTCGTACGTGATCTTCGACAAGCTGGCCGGTCACGCGGAGGTCGACGTCGTCGAGCAGTGCCAGGAGTTGCTGCGGGACAAGCTCGACAGCGGGGAGTGGGTGCTGCCGGCCGGCGTGTCCTACGTGTTCGCGGGGGCCTACGAGAATCAGCTCCGCGCAGCACGCACGCTCTCGGTGGTGCTGCCCCTCGCGCTGCTGCTGATCTTCCTGATCCTCTACTTCCAGTTCCGCGCGGTGTCGACGACGCTGCTGGTCTTCGTCGGCGTGTTCGTCGCCTGGGCGGGCGGGTTCCTGATGCTCTGGCTGTACGGTCAGCCGTGGTTCCTCGACTTCGAGGTCTTCGGCGTCGGCATGCGGGAGCTGTTCTCCGTTCAGCCGATCAACCTGAGTGTGGCGGTGTGGGTCGGCTTCCTGGCGCTGTTCGGCATCGCGACGGACGACGGGGTGGTGGTCTCCACCTATCTCAGGCAGTCCTTCGAGGGCAGGCGTCCTTCCGGCGTGGCCGAGATCCGCGAGGCCGTCGTGGCGGCCGGCAAGCGCCGCTGTCGCCCGTGTCTGATGACGACGGCCACGACGATCCTGGCGTTGCTGCCCGTCCTCACCTCGACAGGGCGCGGCTCGGACGTCATGGTGCCCATGGCGATCCCCTCCCTCGGAGGCATGGCCATCGCGCTGATGACGATGCTGATCGTTCCGGTGCTGTACTGCCTCGTGGAAGAGCGGCGCAGTGCCCGGGCAATCTCATGAAGCGGTTCGCACGAACGGAAGGCTCGATCATGCAGGCACATCGTGTCGGGGGGCAGCGTCGGGGCATTGGGCGCTGCTCATTGCTCCTGTGGGCGGGCGTGTTGCTCGCCTCCACGAGTGCCCGGGGACAGCTGCCGCCCGACTTCCCGTTCGAGCCGTCGGCGCCCCATGCGGCCGTGGCCGGCGACGGGCGTGTTGCGCTGGCCTTCGCCGCCGATGCGGCCGTGTGGTCTGTCCTCTCGCCCGACGGCGGGAGCAGCTGGGGTGCACCGGTGCGCGTCGGGTCCCACGGCAAGCTGGAGTGGGGCATCACCCGAGGGCCGCGCATCGCCTGGAGCGGCGATCAACTGGTCATCGCCGCCGTGCACGGCGAGCAACTCCGCGGTCGCGACGGCGACGTGTACGCCTGGCGTTCGGTCGACGGCGGCGAGACCTGGGGCCAACCCCTGCGCATCAACGACGTGGAGGGCGCCGCGCGCGAGGGCCTCCAGGCCCTGGCGGCCGGCACCGAGGGCCGCTTGTTCTGTACCTGGCTCGACATGCGCGGCGAAGGCACCGAGTTGTGGGGGGCCTGGTCCACCGACGGCGGCGCGAGTTGGGGGCAGGACGTCCTCGTCTACCGCAGCCCGGGCGATTCGATCTGCGAGTGCTGCCATGTGACGGCGTCCTTCGGTCCGGACGGGCGCACCGTGACCGTGGTCTTTCGCAACGCCCGCGACGGCAACCGGGACATCCACGAGGTCTCCGGGCGCCGGGACGGTCGCGGCTGGTACTCGTCGCGCCTGGATGCCGTGCCCTGGCCGTTGGAGGGCTGTCCCATGGCGGGCGGCGAGCTGGCCGTGCGTGCCAACGGCGACAGCCTGCACGTGTGGCGTCGGGAACGGGACCTGGTGGCCCGTTGGAATCGCGGCCCCCAGTTCGTGTTCGCCCGTGGGGGGCGCTTCCCGCGGGTGGCGGCACGGGCTGACGACTTCGCCCTGCTGTGGGCCACGGCCGACGGAGAGCTGGTCCAGGCCTGGATCCGTTCGCAGGCCGATCTCGAGTCCCTGGCGCAGCACGCCCACAGCGCCGCGCCGGCTCCGTCCCACGACCGGGTGACCGTCCTCGGGGCCGGTCACAACCCGTGGCTCGCCGCGGCACCCTTCTTCTCCGCGGACAGTGCTTCCCGCGAGACAAACGGCGGACCACTGCTGGCCGTCTTCGAGACGAGCGAGGAGGGCGTCGGCCGTATGGCCGTGCGCATTCTCAGCCGCCGCACGCCATGATCCACCACCCGACCAAGGAGAACGCCATGCCCTACCGTGCCATCGTCGTGCTGTTGTTGATCACAGCCGCCATCGCCTGGACCCCGCCCGGAGAGGACGACGCCGCGATCGTGAAGCAGCGCCCGTCGTACCCGCTCGACACCTGCGTCGTGAGCGGCGAGGCCCTCGACGCCATGGGCGAGCCGCTCGAGTACATGCACGAGGGCCGCCTCGTGCGCCTGTGCTGCAAGGGCTGCGTGCGCAAGCTGAACGCCGAGCCGGAGCAGTTCCTGGCCACGATCGATCGCGCGGTCGTCGCGGCCCAGAAGGCGTCGTACCCCCTGGACACCTGCGTGGTGAGCGGCGAGGAGATCGAGAACCCGATCGAACTCGTGCACGGCACGCGGCTCGTGCGGCTGTGCTGCCCGGGCTGCGAGAAGGAGTTCGCCAAGGCTCCCGCGGCCTTCATGGACAAGGTGGACAGCGCGTTGATCGCGCAGCAGCGCGCGTCCTATCCGCTCGACACGTGCCTCGTGAGCGACGAGCCCCTGGGCGACAAGCCCATGGACCGATTGCACGGCACCCAGCTCGTACGCTTCTGCTGCAAGGGCTGCGTGCGCGAGTTCGACAAGGACCCGATGCCGACCCTGGTCAAGCTGAACGCCGCGCTCACGGCGGCCCGCGCCAAGGCCGAGCGGGAGACCGCGCCCGAGCGCGCGGCTTCCGGTGACGAGCGCAGCGCAGGTGGCGCGCGCGAGGGCCGCGGCCGGTGACGATTGCTTGCACCGGGCTGCTCCTGGGCCTGCTCTCGCTGGCACCCGTGCTCCCGCCGGCGGTCCTTCCGTCGGCGGAGCCGGCTGTGCCCGGGCTCGCAGCCGAGGACGACGAGCAGCCGATCAACACGATCTGTCCGGTCATGCCGGACGAGGCCGCCGATCCGCGCTTCACCCTGCGCTTCAAGGGACGCCTGATCGGCTTCTGCTGCCGCTTCTGCCCGGACACCTTCCGCGAGGATCCCCGCGGTTACATGGCCAACCTGCCGGCGGCCACCCCGGCGGTGGCGGCGGGCGGAGGCACCGCGGCGGGCGACTCACCGGCCGCCGCCTCCGGACTGCCCGCGGATGATGCCGGAACGGCCGCCGCGGCGGCGGACGACGATGACGTGCAGGCGCTGCCGGTCTGGTTCGGGCGCTCGCACGTTGTCTTCGTGCACTTTCCCATCGGGCTGCTGGTGGCCGCCGCGCTGGCCGAGTTCTTCACGCGCCGCCGCGAGGGCGTTGTGGTCAACGACGCCGCCTACTTCTGCCTGCGTCTCGGCGCGACGTTCGCGCTGCTCGTGGCGTGGACCGGGTGGTCGCGGGCCGAGGCCTATCCCACACCGCTGGTGGACGAGTTGTTCCTACACCGCTGGATCGGCGCGTCCACCTTCTTCCTGTCGGTCACGGCGTGGGTGCTCGCCGCGCGGGCCCGGTCGACCGGTGCCACGCCCGCGGCGCGCACGGCGTACCGCGTGGCGCTCGCGTTGATGGCGCTGGCGACGATGGGCGCGGGGCACTTCGGTGGCGTGCTCGTGCACAAGCCGGGGTACCTCTTCGGCTGAGCCGGCGACTCGTGACGGGCGCGCCCCCGGGCTGCGGCGCGTGGGTTGTCACGACCGAGCGTGTGTGTGCGCGGGCGGGACATTCCGGAACGCGTGTTCGTGCCGCAACGCACCGGACCCGGTTCGCTTGCCGCGGGGCTCTTTGTACGGACGGCTGGCCATTCCGGCCATCCCGGTTTGCGTCTCCGTGCCGGCGTCTCGGACGAGCTTTGCGGTGTGCACTCGGAGGCCCACACATGCGCCGACACAGGTATGATGACACCCCCTCACGCAGGGGCAAATCGGGTAGATCCATTCCCAGGCTTTCGACACGGGTGCACCATGTCTCATTCGAATCACTCAGCGCGCCGCAGCGGCGCGTTCGCCGCCGTCTTTGCGTTCGGTCTGCTGGCCAGCGTCACGGCACAGGAATTCACCAACGCCACCGAGCTGTGCGGTCTCGCCGGGCCGTACGTGTTCGGCCAATACGACGGGATGATGGCCGGCATGATGGGCGGAATCGCCGTGTCCGACTACGACGGCGACGGCTGGGAGGACATCTTCTGGGTCGCCGGCGCGGGTCAGAAGGCACGCCTCTTCAAGAACAACGGCGACGGCACGTTCACCGACGTGGCCGTGGAGGCCGGGATCGATCTCCAGTACCCGTTGACCATGCCGCTGTGGTTCGACCCGGACGATGACGGCGACCTCGACCTGCTGATCCTGAACCGGGCCAAGGTCTGGAGCTACAGCACGGGCTACGAGGGCTTCGGCATGGGCATGGCCGGCGGCGTCACGCCGGGCTCCGAGCCGATGGAGACGGTCGTACTGCCCGTGCCCGAGAACCGCGAGCTGAAGTACGAGTTCATGCTCGAGCACACCGAGTACCGCAACTTCTACTACCAGAACCAGGGCGACGGGACCTTCCTGGAGAAGGCCAAGGAGGCCGGACTGCTGCACTCGGGTGCCTTCGGTGTCGCCACGGGCGACGTCGACGGTGACGGTGACATCGACCTGCTGGGCACGACCTGGACGGAAGGCGACTCCAAGACGCTGCTGTTGCTCAACGACGGCACGGGGCGCTTCCGCGAGAACACGCCGCGCAACATGTACGAGACCCACACACGCGGTTTCGCGCCGCGTCTGGTCGACATGGACAACGACGGCGACCTCGATGCCTTCTGGGCCGGCGACTTCTCCACCAGCAAGTTCTTCCGCAACGACGGAAACCTGAACTTCGTGGACGTGACCCAGGAGATCGGCGTCGGCTCGGACGAGAACGGCATGGGCAACGCGGTCGGCGACATCAACGCCGACGGTCACCTGGACTGGCTCGTCACCGCCATCTACGACGAGGAGCTGCTGGCCCAGGGCGTGCCCGACACGAGCGGCAACCGCGTGTACCTGAACGACGGCACGGCACACTTCACCGACGCCACCGACGCTTACGGCCTGCGCGACGGCGGCTGGGGTTGGGGCGCGGTCCTGGCGGACATCGAGAACGACGGCGACCTGGACTTCTTCCACGTCAACGGCTGGGGCCACCTCGTTCCCCAGCACCAGCAGTACACCGACGACACGTTCCGCGCCTTCGTCCAGGGATCTCACGGCTTCTTCACCGACATGGCCGCCGATTGGGGCATCGACGAGCCCCACCAGGGTCGCGGCATGGTGGCCTTCGACTACGATCGCGACGGCAAGCTCGACCTGCTGATCGGCAACAACGACACGGGGATGTCGCTCTATCGGAACCGCATGGGTCGCAGCCACAACTGGCTCGACGTGCGCTTGCAGGGCGTCACCTGCAACAGCCAGGCGATCGGCGCCCGGGTGACCGCGCTGACGAGTTTCGGCCCGCGCCTGCGCGTGATCGAGGCGGGCGACAACTTCATGTCGCAGAGCCCGGCGGGTGCCTGGTTCGGTGTGCGCTCCGACAACGAGGTCGATCTGCGCATCAAGTGGCCCGACGGCCAGATCAACGTGATCTCCGACGTGCCCACCAACCAGCGGGTGACGATCGTCGAGCCGGACGGCCCGGGCAACTTCGCCTGGGAGGACATCGCTCCCTGAGCTCACGCCTGTCCATGTGACTCCGGGGACCCGGGGTCACCAGACCGCGGGGTGCCGTCGTGGGACGGTGCCCCGCGGTTTCGTCTCGAAGGCCTGCGGCGGCGTTGGGGTCAGCCGTCGCGTGGCTTGCGACCGCGGCCCCGTCCCGGCTTGTCGTCGTCGTCGCGATCGTTGTCATGGTCGTGGTCATGATCGCGATCGTCGTCACGGTCGCCGTCGTGATCGCGGTCGGTGTCACGGTCGTCGTCGTGATCGCCATCGGAGTCGCGGCGCTCGTCGTCACGTTCGGCTGGAGCGGGGACCATGCCCTGGAGCAGGACGTCACCTGCGCGGTCGCGCACCTCGATCCGGCGACCCATCAGCTCGGTCACGCTGCCGGCCCCGCCGGGGAGCGTCTCCCCTTCGCGGCGACCGGCCTCGGTGTTGCGCTTGGTGAACACGGAGTAGGTCAGGGGACCGGACCGCGCCGCGCGGTCCTCCCGCTCGTCATCGCTCGGGAGCAACGGGCCGGCGCGCACGAAGCGCCCCGAATCGGGAGCCGTCTCGAGGAACATCGCCACCAGGCCGCGACCCTCGAGTTCGTAGGCGAACAGCTCGAAGCGCTCCCAGCCCTGCTTCTCGTCGGAGCGGATGCGCAGGTTTCCGCGAGCGGGCGATGTGCGCGTGCCGACCGGCGGGCGCAGCGCGGCGCGCGTGTCGATTCGGGCCGGCGACGCCTTGTCGTGGTCCTTGGCGAGTCCCTTGTCCTTGTCGTGGCCCTTGTCGTGGCCCTTGGCCAGGCCCCTGCCCGGGCCGTTCCCCGGGCCGTCCGTCCTGCCGGTGCCGACTCCGCGGCTGTCGTCGCGGTCGTCGTCGGAGGCCTGGTCTTCGTCGGAGGCGCGGTCGTGGTCAGACGCGCGGTCGCCGTCGGACGCCTGGTCGTCGTCAGACGCGCGGTCGCCGTCGCGGCCGGCTTCGCGCTCGGCCCGGCCGTCATCCGCGTCGCGTGCGGTGCGGTCGCTCGAGCGCGAGCCGCGGTCGTCGTCGTCGTCGCGTGATGCGGTGCGCTCGCCGTCTTCCGCCTCGGCTCCGGGCTCGCGCGTGCCGGCGTCTTCGACCACCCGCGGAGGGGGCAGCACGAGGGCGCCGTGGCCGCGGCCCTTCTCGAAGCTCGTGTTGAGCGTCTGCAACGCGGAGAAGACCTGGGCGGGTGACGTGTCGGGGATGCCGTTGCCGTCCACGTCGACCGAGGTGGCCTTGAGTCCGCCGGCTTCGGCGTAGCGTCCGGAGAGCACGGCATCGGCCAGGCGCACGACCTCGGCTGCGCTGCGACCCTCGAGTGCCGCGGGTCCCTTGGCGAAGACGAACTCCGACAACCTGTGCGCCGTCGTGCCCTCCACCGCGCCGGCGTCGGCGAAGGCCAGGTTGAGCTTGGCGGCCACGAGGCGGCCGGCGAGGGCACCACCCGCACCGTCGGTGCCGCTGCGGGGGTTGGTGAAGTCGCCGCGCAGCACCTTGGGATCGCCCTCCTTGGGAAGGAAGGCGGCGACCGCCTCGGCGGTCTCGAGCAGGATCGCGTGCTCGCCGTCCTCGTCGATGCCGTCGGCGTCGCCGATCAGCAGGCCGTTCGGGAACAGGTCGGCGAAGTACTCGTCGCGCAGGCACGCGGCCATGTGCGTCTGTTTGCGATCACACTTCGCGCCCCAGGCCTGCTGGCTGAAGGTGCGCAGGCGCGGCTCGTCTTCGGTGGCCACGTCCTCGCGCTGTGCCGCGAGCTCGGTGGGGGCGAACACGAGCGCGGCGAGCGCCAGGGCCCGGATCAGTTCGGCGCGCGGTCGCCGTGCGGGGAACGGCCCCGTGCGGGTGGCGGGCTGCGTGGCGAACGACGAACGCTGAGAGCGTGGCTGCATGACGAGGTCTCCGGAGCTGCGCCTTCCACGGTACCGACCGGATGCAGCCCGGTGGGTGACGAGTCCGTGGGTCCGGCCCCCCCGCGCCGCTCTCGGGGGGGTAAGCTCGGCTCCGACCCATCCCTCGGCAGCTCGGCTCGACGCGTCCCCCGTCCGCCCCTGCCGCGAGCACCGCCTCCATGTCCCCATCCCGCGCCACCATCGTGTGTCTCGTCGTCTGTCTCCTCGCGCCCCGGTCGCACGCCGACGGAAGCTGCAGTTCTCCCTGGGAGAACCTGGGCCAGGAGCTGGCCGGCACCAACGGGTTGCCGGGGCTCGTGGGCAGCGGCCCGCTCGCGGCGGACACGCAGGTGTCGCTCGGGTTGTTCAACGCGCTGGGCGGGTCACTGGCCTCGCTGGTCGTCGGCGCCAGCGGTCTTGATGCGGCCTTCAAGGGCGGCGTGATGGTCCCCAATCCGGACGTGATCGTGCCCCAGCTCACGAGCGCCATGGGCACGGTGGAGATCAGCGCCACCTGGCCGGCGGGCATCCCGGTGGGCACCGCCGCCTACTTCCAGTGGTGGGTCAGCGATCCGGGGGGGCCGGCCGGTTTCGCCGCTTCCAACGGTTTGCGCGCCACGACCCCCGACGTGCCCTTCCCGGCGAGTTGGGTCAACGGGACCGACTGCGCCAACGAGCCGGACGTGCAGTCGCTCGTGTACGACGCCGACACGGTCATCCTGCGCCAGTCGCAGTGCACCAACTTCGAGGGGCCGTTCATGTACCTGTTGTTCGGCAGCGACACGGCGCTGCTGCTCGACACGGGCGCGGGCAACATCAACATCCGCAACGTGGTCGATCGCGAGATTGCCAACTGGCTGCTCGACAACGGCAAGACGTCGATCGACCTGATCGTGGCCCACACCCACGGCCACGGCGACCACTGGCAGGGCGACAGCCAGTTCGTGGGCCGCCCGGACACGACCATCGTGGGCATCTCGACCCAGGCCGTGATCGACTTCTACGGCTTCCAGCAGTGGCCCCACGACCTGCGCCAGCTCGACCTGGGCGGCCGCGTGATCGACGTGCTCGGCATCCCCGGTCACCAGGCGGCGCACATCGCGCTGTACGACCGCAACAGCAACCTGCTGTTGACCGGTGACACGCTCTACCCGGGTTTCCTGTTCATCTTCGGCGCCGTGTCCCAGGGCAACTTCGCGATCTACAAGGACAGCATCGCGCGCCTGGTGGCCTTCACCAGCGACAAGCCGGTCACCTGGGTGATGGGCAATCACATCGAGATGACGAGCACACCCGGTGTGGCCTATCCGTACGGCACGAGCGTGCAGCCCTTCGAGCACACGATCCAGCTCGGACGCGAACACCTGCTGGAGTTGGACGCGGCGATCCAGGCCATGGGCAGCAACCCGGTGCAGGAAGTCCACGACGACTTCATCATCGACCCGAGCTTCTGAGCTCGCTCAGGTCTCGAGCCTGGCCGCGCGTCGGTTGGGGGCCGGGGAACCGTCCGGACGGTCGGCGCGGCACGGGCGCTTTGGTTATTCTGCAGGGCTCGCTCGACCATCCTGCCGGACCCGGCGGGGGTGGTCAGCCGATCCGCTCCGTCGCCGTTCCCGCGAACTCCCGGACCCCGACCGCCCATGAACCCCTCCGACATCGTCATCGCCGGCGCCGTGCGCACGCCCATCGGCAAGTTCTGCGGCGGCCTCGAGGACGTGTCCGCCGTCGAACTCGGGGTGCACACCGTGCGCGTCCTGCTCGAGCGTTCCGGGCAGCCTGCCGACGAGGTGGATCAGGTGATCTTCGGCATGGCGCGGCAGGCGGGGTCGGGCCCCAACGAGGCGCGGCAGGTGGAGATCGGTGCCGGCATCCCCGAGACGTCCACCGCCATCACCGTCAACCAGGCCTGCGCGTCGGGGCTGCGGGCGATCGCGCTGGCTGCCAACGAAGTGCGCGATGGCGCCCGGGCGGTGGTGGCCGGCGGCACCGAGTCCATGTCGCGCATCCCGTTCCTCATGCCCGAGATGCGCATGGGGTACCGCATGGGTCACCGCCCGTTGCTCGACGGCAACTACCAGGACGGCTTCAACTGTCCGCTGGTGGGTGCGCCCATGGGCTCCACCGCCGAGACGCTGGCGGACAAGTACGAGATCTCGCGCGACGAGCAGGATCGTTTCGCGTGCGAGTCGCAGCGCAAGGCGGCCGAGGCCCAGCAGGCCGGTCGTTTCGTCGACGAGATCGCGCCGGTAACGGTCAAGACGCGCAAGGGCGAGACGCTGGTCGACACGGACGAGCACCCGCGCCCCGGCGCCACGCCGGAGAGCATGGCCAAGCTGCCCGCCGTGTTCCGCAAGGGCGGCACGGTGCACGCCGGCAACAGTTCGGGCATCACCGACGGCGCCGCCGCGGTGCTGGTCACGACCGCAGGCTACGCCGCCGACAAGGGGCTGAGCGTGCTCGCGCGCATGACGGGCGCGGCCCTGGCGGGGGTCGACCCCGGCATCATGGGCATCGGGCCCGTGCCGGCCACGCGCAAGCTGTGCGAGCAGACCGGCGTGGCCCTGGAAGACATCGACCTGATCGAGCTCAACGAGGCCTTCGCCGCCCAGGTCATTGCCTGCGACCGCGAACTGGGCCTCGCACCCGAGCGCCTCAACGTGAATGGCGGCTCGATCGCCCTGGGGCACCCGATCGGTTGCACGGGCACCCGCATCGTGGTGACGCTGCTGTACGAGATGGCCCGGCGCGACGTGCAGCGCGGCCTGGCCAGCCTGTGCGTGAGCGGCGGCATGGGCATGTCGGTGCTGTTCGAGCGCTGAACGAAGTGAGCGACGGCGGGTTCGTGGACCCACCGCCGCCCGTGCCTCGGTGTCGCGCCGTGTGCCCGTGCGCGACACGCCTCGTGTGCGGTTGATACGTGTGCCGGCCGCCCGGCGTTACAGCCAACTCGCGATCACTGGCCCCGCCGGGCCATGCGCAGCACGACGAAGATCGGGCGTGGTCCGGCGGCGCCCAGCACCATGTACTCGTCCGGGGTGAGGGTGATCTGGGTGCCGAAGTTCGCCCGGCCGGGGAAGCTGAACTCGGCCCGGCTGAGGGTCAGCTGGCCCGTGCTCGCGTCGTAGGCCTCCGGCCGCAGCTCCAGGGTGCAGCTCGCCTGACCGTCGACCTGCATGTTCATCTCCAGCTCGTCGGCCTTCACCGACGAGGTGACCAGACCCATGGTGAGCATCTCGAAGTGCTCGTAGGGCAGCAGTTGCGACAGGTGTCGCGTCAACTCGACGGGCGGCGCTTCCGCCTGCGGGTCGTGGGTGGCCTGGATCACCATGCAGGTCAGGGTCACGTGCGGCGAGGGCACGTCGATGCGATCGAGGAAGCTCTTGATCTCCTCGACCGTCTGGGGCCGATCGCGCACGACGACCATGCCCAGGTCCTCGGACACCGTCACCGTGCTCACGTTGATCGGCGGCGTCTGGGAGCCGGCCGTGACGGTGTAGTGGTGCGAGAAGGGCGCCAGCGCGTGGCGCAGGGCACTGAGCGGCACATGCCGCGGTGCGAACTCGTAGAGCTCCAGGTCGCTGACCGACAGCATGCCGTTGGAGCGTGGTTGCTTGGCGCCGGGGACGTCGATCGTCTCGAGCGTGGCCAGGATCTTGGCGGAGTACGTAGGCGTGTCGTAGATCAGCAGCCCGTCCCCGACGATCTGCAGGTTGGACGGCGGCACCTGGCTCAGGCCGTTCTCGCGCAGGAAGAAACTGCGACCGTGAACGCGCTGGAGCGAGCCGAACAGGTCGCTGACGTGCACGTAGTCCGGGCTGTAGAGCGACACGCTCACCTCGTCCGATCCGAAGACGAGCTGATCGCCCCAGGGGTTGGTCTCGTTCGGAGCGTCCTGGGCGCGGGCGCCGTCGAGGGAGCTGAACGCCAGGAACAGGGCCAGGGCCAGCAGGCGCAGGGGAGCGCGGGTCGTGAGTACGGGAGTGAACATGACGGTGTCCTTCGTGGCAGTCGGATGCGTGCGTGTCGTGACGTGGGTGCTCATGGTTCGTGGGCGCTCGAGGCGCGGGGCCCGGCCGTGGTCGCTCACGGGCTCGGCGCCGTGGTGTTCGTGAGCAGCACGAGTCGGACCGGACCCGAGCGCAGCTCCAGGCGGTGGGCGTCGGCGCGGGTGACGATCGGGCCGTGCTGCGGCGCGGGTTCGCCGCCGTCGTGGTGTGTGGTGACGCGCGGGTCGAACGCGCTGCCGTCCGTCGTCGGGCCGGCTGGCGACAGCAGCAGCAGCGGCCCGGCCAGTGAGAGCAGCAGCACGGCCGCGGCGGCCAGGGGGCGCCAGCTCATGGAGCGCACGGGCGCGGTGCGCGTGTCCACGGCCGGGCGCTGCGGGTGCGCGTGCAGGGTCAGCACGTCGCCGGCCGCGCGGGTGGTCGTCTCGGCGTCGGACGCGGCGGGGAGTTCGAGCGCCTCCCAGGCCGTGCGCATCCAGGCCACCGAGGCGCGGGTGAGTTCGTCTTCCCGCTCCAGGTCGTCGGTGCGGGCGGGGGGAGCGAGGGACGACCAGAGCGACGCGAGTGCGTCGAGCGGGTCGCCATCGGGCGGGACGTCGAGCGGTCCGCGCAGCGGGGCGTCGTCGCGGGGTGTCGTCACGCGTCGGCTCCGGGTGCGCTGCCGCCGACCTGCGCCAGCGCGGGGCCCAGCAGCTGGCGCAGCCGACGGCGCGCCAGGGTGAGCAGTGAGCGCACCGAGCTGGTGCCGATGCCCATCGTGGCGGCCACGTCCCGGGTGGATTCACCCTGCAGGTCGCGCAGCACGAAGACCTCCCGTTCGCGCGGCGTGAGGGCCCCCAGTGCCCGGGCCAGGAGCGCTCGCACCTCCTCCGCGTGCAGTCGCGCATCAGGCGCCGGCAGCGCCGCGCCGGGCCCCAGGTCGGCCGCCGACTGCTCCGCGCGCCGGCGGGTGGCGATGCGACGCAGACGGTCGCGGCAGGTGTTGAGCACCAGCGTGTTGCGCCAGGCCGGGTAGCTGCGGCCGGGGTCGTAGGCTTGCATGCTGTCGATCAACTTGAGCATGGCGTCCTGGGCCAGGTCGTCGGCTTCCGCGGCGTCGGCCAGGAACCCGAGACAGAGTCGGTAGACCTCGCGGTGTTCGGCCCGGTAGAAGGCGTCGATCGCCTCCGGATCCCCGCGCCGGACTGCGTCGAGCCGAGCCGCCCCGAGTGGGGTGGCCGAGTCGTCCTGCGGCGGTTGGGGCGGGCCGATTCCACTCATGGTCTGGTTTTCGAGAGGGGTACGCGCCGGCTCGCTGCAGCGCTGAAGGCCCGGGCGGGATTCTCGCCGATCGCGGCCCGAGGCTGCCCGACCGGGGTCTCGCCGGCGCACGGGCGTCCACCTGGGACGGGTCGGGGAGCCGCCAGCGTCCCGGCGCCGCGTTCAGGCGGGGAAGCGTCCTGCTCAGGCGGTGAACCGGGGCGGCGTCAGGCGGGGAAGCGTCCCGTTCAGGCGGTGAACAGGAGCTCGTCCGGTTCGGTCCGGCGGCCGGGCCCCTGGGCGAGCGCACGGCGCAGGGCCTCGCGCGCCCGGGCCATGCCGTACGCGGCTAGGATCAGCGGGACCGCTGGGGGTTGCCCGGTGTCGTCGGCGGGCCCAGGCACCGGCGGCAGCTCGGGCAGGGGCTGTCCCGGCTTCCAGGCGTGGGCTCCGGCGAGCCGCAGACCCGCGTCGGCCAGACCCGCGCACCAGGCGTCGAGGGTGGCGCCGGTGGACAGCAGCACGATCGGGCGCGGTGCCACGCCGCCCGGCCCGTGCAGACGACGCAGGGCGTCGAGCTTGCAGGCGCGCAGGCTGGCCGCGTCGTGCAGCGGACTGCTGCGCGTGGATTGGCGCGGGTGTTGGCGCCAGCGATACAGCACCCGCGGGAGCTTGGTGATCGGCAGCGGGTGCTCGAACCAGCGGAACCAGAAGTCGATGTCGAGCGGCCAGGGTCCGCGCGGTGTGTAGCCGCCCACGGTGCGCAGGGCGTCGGCACGGTAGAGACCCGACTGGTGCAACGCCGGGATCTCCACGAAGCGTTCGCGGTGCAGGTCGTCGTGGCTCAGCAGCGCGTTCTGCCAGCGCAGGTAGCGGCGCATGCCCTCGGTGCGCGCGCCGAACTGGCCCGCCCTCGAGACCGCCGCGGCCAGGTCCGCGTTCGCGTCGAAGGCGGCGTGCAGGCGCACGAGGCGATCGGGCGGGCAGCGATCGTCGGCCTCCATGTGCGACACCCACGGCGCCGTCACCCGTTCCAGGGCGGCGTCCAGCGCGGCGCCGGCTCCCCGTCCGGGGCCGTCGACCAGCAGCAGCCGGGGCTCGTGGTGCGCCTGCTCGATCAGCCAGTCGCGACTGCCGTCGTCGCCGCCGTCGGCGTCGGTGTCCACCACGGCGATGACGCGCAGGTCCACGTCACGCTGGGCCAGGATGTCGCCCACGGCGGACGGGAGCGTGCGCCGGGCGCGCCACACGGGCAGCAACACGTCGATCGGAGGCCGCGACATGGGCGACAGCCTAACGCGGTCGGTGCGGTGTCGGGCCCCGCCGTGCCGGCGCCACTCGGCTAGACTGTCGCCTTCCCGCGCGGCGCGCCCCGCCTCGGCGCCGCGCTCGCTCCCCGAATCGAGTCACGCGATGTCTCCTCTCTCCCGGGTCCTCACGTCCGTCAACGCCTGCCTGCTCGCCGGCGCCCAGTGCGCACAGGGCGCGGCGACGCAAGACGCCGTGGAAGACGGTGCTGCGCTCGCGCCCGCCCCGAACGCCGGACCCGCGCTGATCCTGGTGGACACGGGCGACCTGACCCGGGCCGCCGCCGACGCACTCGGGCTCGACGTGATCGAGGTGCGGCACAACGCCCACGGCGAGCGCCACGAGCACGACCGCGCTGCCGGCGGGGAACTCCTCGCGATCGTCGCCCACACGGCGGAGCTGGTCACGCTCGGGGAACTCGGCGTGCCCTACGAGGTCGAGCACCCCGACCTGACGGCCTTCTACCGTTCGCGGCTCGATCCGGGCCAGGCGGGCTTCGCCGCGCTCGGCGCCGGCATCACGCCGCCCTTCGCCCAGGGCGGCATGGGCGGGTACTACACGTTCGCGGAGGTCGAGTCGATCCTCGACCAGCTGCGCACCGCCCACCCCACGCTGATCACGGTCAAGCAGTCGATCGGCACGACGATCGAAGGTCGCCCGATCTGGGCCGTGAAGATCTCCGACAACCCGGAGCTGGACGAGAGCGAGCCCGAGGTGCGCATCGACTCGCTGCACCACGCGCGCGAACCGGCCGGCATGCACAGCGCGTTGTGGTTCATGTTCTTCCTGCTCGAGCAGTACGGCACCGATCCGCTGGCGACCTACCTGGTGAACGAGCGCGAGCTGTGGTTCGTGCCCGTCGTGAACCCCGACGGCTACGTGTACAACGAGGTCAACGACCCCGCCGGCGGCGGCCTGTGGCGCAAGAACCGCCGCGACAACGGCGACGGCACGTTCGGCGTCGACCTCAATCGCAACTACCCCTTCAACTGGGGCTTCGATGACGTGGGCTCGAGCACGTTCACGTCGGGCGAGACCTACCGCGGCCCGTCGGCCGCGAGCGAACCGGAGACCCAGGCCATGACCGCGTTCATGGCGGCCCGCGACTTCTCCACCGCGCTCTCGATCCACTGCTTCGGCGACCTGTGGCTGGCGGCGTGGGCCTATGAGTGTGCCGCGCCCGCCGAGGACGCGCAGATCACCGAGGTGGGTCTGCTCGCCACGGAGCTCAACGGCTACGACGCGGACACGGGTTCGTGCATCCTCTACCCGGCCAACGGCACCACCTCGGACACGGACTTCGGTGTGCACGGGACGTTCTCGTGGACGCCCGAGATCGGCGGCCCGACCCAGGGCTTCTGGCCCGCCACCGCGGACATCATCCCCCTGGCCGAGGCCAACCTCGTGGCGTTGCAGCGCACCGCGTGGGCGGCCGGTGCCTACAGTCGTGTCGCCGACGTGGTCGTGATCGACGCGGTGGGTGACGGCGACGGCGACGTGGAGGCCGGCGAGACCGCGGGCGTCGTGCTCACCCTGCGCAACTCCGGGCGCGCGACCACCGGCACCTCGGTCGTCGTGTCGATCGCGACGGCCAGCCCGCATGCCGGCGTGCTCGACGGCGTGCGCGACCTCGGCCTGATCCCGTCGTTCGACGAGGCCGACACGAGCGCTGCACCCCTGACGCTGGCCGTCGCCCCGGGCACGCCCGCCGGCACGCGCGTCGACTACACGATCACGGTGGACTACGAGGGGCTCAGCACGACCGCGGCGCAGGTGTTCATCGTGGGCGAGGCGGCGCCCCTGCTGGTGGACGGCGGTGACGTCGACGTGGGCTGGACCGCCGGGGCCCCGGGCGACGATGCGTCCACCGGGCTGTGGGAGCTGGCCGTTCCGGTGGGCACGACGCTCACCG
>JAJDEQ010000083.1 GCA_029259695.1 Planctomycetota bacterium | reverse complement strand
TGCCCTGTACGTGATCGGCGCCGCCCTGCGCCTGGCGCGCTTCACCTCCGACACCGAGCCCGACTCCGCGTCGCACGACACCTTCCTCGGCCTGCCTTCACCAGCAGCCGCGGCCTTCATCGTGGCGACCTGCTTCTACGTCTTCGACGGCAGGCACGAGATCGGCCTGGCACCGGCCACCGCGGACGCCATGGCCACCGGGATCGTGCGGGCACTGCCCTACGCGGCGGCCATGCTGGGTCTGTTGATGATCTCGCGCGTGCGCTACGTGCACCTCGCCCAGCGCTACATCCGACACCGCATGCGTCCCTCCACGTTCGTGAAGCTCGTGCTGATCGTGTGGCTGGTGGCGTTCTTCCACGAATGGCTGCTGTTCGTCGCGGCGTTGATCTACGTGGTCGGCGGACTGGTGCTGGGACTGCGCGCTGCCGCCCGCGGCACCTCGCCCATCGACGATCTGCCGGCGCCCTTCGACGAGCACGCCGACGACGACGGGAGTGCTCCCCTGGCCGGCCCCCGGGACGGCCCATGACCCTCGCGCTGGTCGGGCTGGGCAGCAACATCGAACCTCGCCGGGACACGATCGTCGCCGCGCTGGCCGCCGTGGCGCGACTCCCGGACACGCGTCTGCTGGCCACCTCGGCGCTGCGCGAGACCGCGCCGGTCGACTGCCCGGCCGGCAGCGCGGCGTTCATCAACGGCGCCTGCCTGCTGGAGACGTCGCTGGCGGCGCGCGAGCTCCTGCGCCGGCTGCTGGCCGTCGAACGCGATCTCGGACGCGAACGCCACGAGCTCAACGCCCCCCGCGTGATCGACCTCGACCTGCTGTTCCACGGTGACCAGGTGCAACGGGAGCCAGGACTGACCCTGCCCCATCCCCGGGTGCGGACGCGCGCCTTCGCCCTGGAGCCGGCCGCCGACATCGCGCCCGACTTCGTCGACCCCGTCAGCGGGCGGACCCTGTCCGCCCTGCGCGACGAGCTGCGCGAGGCCCAGGCCCGCGGCGGACACGAGGCCGAGGAGTGAAGACGCTGCGGCAACCGGACGCGATCCGCGCGGCGTGTCGCGCGGCCGCGGCGACCGGGCGGCTCGGCTTCGTCCCCACCATGGGCGCACTGCACGAGGGTCACCTGTCGCTCGTGCGCAGGGCGCGCGCCGAGTGCGACACGGTGGCCGTGTCGATCTTCGTGAATCCGCTGCAGTTCGGGCCGCAGGAAGACCTCGACGCCTATCCGCGCCCCGAGGCACAGGACGCCGAGCTGTTGCGCGGGGCCCGGGCCGACCTGCTCTTGCTGCTGCGGGAAGCGGACATGTACCCCGCCGGCTTCGCCACCGCGATCCGGCAGGACGGCAGCACCGCGCTCTACGAGGGACACGCACGCCCGGGTCACTTCGAGGGCGTGCTGACCGTCGTGGCGAAGCTGCTCAACCTCGTCGCCCCCGCACGGGCCTACTTCGGTCGCAAGGACTACCAGCAGACCGTGGTCGTGCGGCGCATGGTGACCGATCTCGACATGCCCACCGAGATCGTCGTCTGCGACACGGTGCGCGACGCCGACGGCCTGGCGCTGTCCAGCCGCAACGCCTACCTGTCCGCGGACGAGCGGCGGGCGGGGCTGTCCCTGGTCGCGGCGCTGGCCCGGGCCGAGGAGCTCTTCGAGCAGGGTGAACGCTCGGGGCCCCGGCTCGCCGCGGAGCTGCGGCGTGTCCTGACCGAGGGCGTCGGCCGCGAGCCCGACTACGCCGCGGTGGTGGCGCCGGACGACCTGGCGGCGCGCGACGTGGTCCAGGCCGGCGACGTGGCCCTGGTCGCCGCCCCCGTGGGCCCCGCGCGACTGCTGGACAACCACGTGCTGGGCACCCCCCTCCGGCACCCGCCCCACGAGGCCTAGGCGATCCGGGCCGGCGAGCCTGGATCCTCGGGGGCGGGCCTCGCTCCGTCCGGGGGCCGCCTCGACGCCCCCCCCGTCACGCGCTCGGGGAGGATCATGCCCAGGCCCCTGGCACGGGACCGCGCCGAAGCTAGAATCGGTGGCTTCGCCCGGGCTCGTCAGGAACCTCGGGCGCGACCTACAGCAGGCCGGACGGCGGGGCGCGGTGCCTCGCGGGAACGGCCGGACGAGGATGGTGACGTGCTGCGCTACATGATGAAGTCGAAGCTCCACGGGGCGACCGTGACCCAGTGCGACCTCGCCTACGTGGGCAGCCTCACGGTCGATCGCAACTTGATGGAGATCGCCGACCTGCTGCCGAACGAGAAGGTGCAGGTGATCAACGTCAACAACGGCGAGCGCTTCGAGACGTACGTCATCGAGGGCGAGGCGGGCAGCGGCATCATGGGAGCGAACGGCGGCTGCGCACGCCTGTGCGCCGAGGGCGACATCGTGCTGGTCATCGCCTACACCGCACTCGACGACGACGAGGCGCGCGACTTCGAACCCAAGGTGATCATCCTCGACGAGGAGAACCAGCCGCTTTCGTGAAGCGCTCCGGTGAGTTCCCCTCGCGAGCATGCTCGACGAGCACACGCCGCGCGGCCCGCGCCGCCCGCTCCCACCCGGGGCCGGTGTGACGTCGATCACCCGACAGGCGCCGGCCAAGATCAACCTCTACCTGGAGGTCCTCGGGCGACGCCCCGACGGGTTCCACGAGTTGATCACGATCCTGCAGACGCTGGAGCTGTGCGACGAGATCGGCATCGCCCTGCGCCCCGCGCGCAACCCGGACGACGTCACCCTGAGCCTCGAGCTGCCGCCCGGGTTCGGCGCGACGATCCCAACCGGCGCGGACAATCTCGTGGTGCGTGCAGCCCGGGCGCTGCTGCACGCGGCCGGCCTGACCGGCGAGACCGGCGTGGAACTCGCGCTCACCAAGTGCATCCCCCCCGGCGGCGGACTGGGCGGCGGGAGCAGCGACGCCGCCGCGGTGCTCACGGGCCTGAACCAGCTCCTCGGCCAGCCGTGCGATGCGGCCGCCCTGTCGCGCCTCGCCGCGGAACTGGGCAGCGACGTGCCCTTCTTCCTCACGGGCGGCACCGCGCTGTGCCGCGGTCGGGGTGAGATCGTGCAGGCCCTGGAATCCCCGGCCCCCTTCCCGGTGACCCTGTTGCTCCCGCCATTCGGGGTCTCCACGCCCTCCGTCTACAGCGCTCTGGGGGCGGGCCGTGTCGCGGCAGGCGCGACGCAGCGAACCGATCCGTCCCTCGTTCATATGCGCGTCCCGGAGTTGGAGGCGCTCTTCCGCAACGACCTGGAACCCGCGGCGCGGCACGTCGAAGCGCGCCTCACCCCGCTGCTGGACGAACCGCGCGTGCATCTCAGCGGCAGCGGCTCGACGCTGTTTCTGTTCGGCGTGCCGAGCGACGCGGTGCGGGCGGAGTGCCGACGTAACTCCATGCGAATTGTGGAGACGCAATCCAAAAACCGCTAACGCCGGCCAATTCGTTGTGTTGTGATCTCCTGCGGGAAACGGCGCCTTGTTCGAGCACTGGAGGGCGGTTTTGGAGATCACCGAGATCCGCGTCAAGCTCGTGGAGAATCCGCGTGAGCGACTCCTGGCGTTCTGCACGCTGACGTTCCATCGCGAGTTCGTCGTGCGGGACGTCAAGATCATCGACGGGCCACGGGGACCGTTCGTCGCGATGCCGAGCCGCAAGGTCATGGACCGTTGCGACAGTTGCTCGGCCAAGAACCACCTGCGTGCGCGCTTCTGCAACGAGTGCGGCCACGGTCTCTCGTCCGAGCGTGCACCGCGCGACGCACGCGGGCGCCCACGGCTCCACGTGGACGTCGCCCACCCGATCAACCAGGAGTGCCGTTCGGAGATCGAGGGGCGCATCATCGCCGCCTACGAAGAAGAACAGCAGAAGGCGAGCCAGCCCGGCTACATCGCCCCCGACCTCGAGGACACCGACGACTTCGTGTACGACCACGAGCCGGTGACCGCCGGCGCCAAGGCGTCGGGTGCGAACCGCGGTGGTGCGGGCGAAGCCGCGGCAGCCGAGGGCTCGTCGGACGCCACCTCGAACGGAACCGGCCGCAGTCGCGGCAAGCGCCAAGCCGGTGGCTCGGGGCAACGCGGCGGGTCTGCGGACCAGCGCAGCGACGAGAACGAGCTGCAGGCCGGCTGATGTGACCCACCACGTGCACGTGGCCGGGGCCGGCGCCGCCGGGACCGCGCTGGCACGCGGGCTGCTGCGCAACGACCCGGAGCTTTGGATCGTGGGCGAGGTGGCCTGCCGCACCCGCGATCGGGCGCAACAGCGCTGCGAACTGCTGAGCGGGGGTGATCCGCTCGCCTTCGAGGAGATGGCCAGCCCGGACCGGGCCCCGGCCCCCGGACCGGCGCTGCTGCTGGTCTCGGTGCCCGACCGGGTCATCGGCGAGGCCTCGGCGGCCCTGGCCCGCCGCCCGTGGCCGCCCGGATCGCTGGCCCTGCACCTCTCGGGGGCGGTCGAAGTCGACGCCCTGGCCCCCCTGGGCGCGGCAGGCCTGGCCCTGGGCGGAGTGCACGGGCTGTAGAGCTTCGTGGACGCCGAGCGCGCGGCCGGCACGTTCGCCGGCACGGTCATGGCGATCGAGGGCGACCCGGAGGCGCAGGACGTGCTGCACGCGATCGTCCGCACGCTGGGCGGCGTGGCCCTGCCCCTGGCCCCCGGGACCCGGGGCGCCTGGCACGCGGCGGCGACCCACGCCTGCAACCACTTCGTCGCCCTGGTCGACCAGGCCATCGAGCTGATGGCGGGCGCGGGTCTCGATCGGGACACCGCGCGGCGTGCCCTGGTGCCATTGCTCGAGGGCACGCTCGACAACCTACGCGCCCACGCCCCGGCCGACGCCCTCACCGGTCCGGTCGTGCGCGGCGACGTCCTGGCCGTGCGGCGGCACGTGGAGGCCCTGGCCGCCGGAGCCGCCGACACCGACGCGGCCTACCGCGCCCTGGCCCGCCGCGCCGTGGCCCTCGCCGCACGCGAACGGGACCTGCCCCCCGATGTCGCCATCGAACTCGAGCAGCTGCTGCGCCGCAGCGACCCGGCCTGATCCCCGACCGGGCAGCGAGTCGCCCTGATCTGGCACACTATCGGGCGGCGGCTCGGCACCGGGCTCGGCCGCCGCCCCATGCCTGACCGACCGCAGCCGGTCCCCCCAAGTCAGCGTTGCCCCTCGGACCGCGCCGACACCAGCTCCGCCGGCGCCATGCCGACGGGACGACGAGGACATCGATGAGCACCCGACTCGTGGCCACGGTCCTGGCGCGCGACCCTGACCAGGCCGCCGACCCGCTGCTGCACCCGCCGGAAGGTGCGGACTTCCTGGAGCTGCGCCTCGACGCGCTCGACGACGCCACACCCGCCGCGGTGAAGGCCCTGGTGGGCCGGCCGCGCAGCACGCCCATCGTCGCTACCTGCCGCGCCACCTCGGCGGGCGGCTACTTCTCCGGGGACGACAGGGATCGGCTGGCGCTGCTCGCCGCGGCAGCCGAAGCCGGTGCAGAGTTGCTGGACGTGGAGGACGGCCTGCTCGACGCCCTGCCCGCCGGCCTGCCCGGCGAGCGCATCGCCAGCTGCCATCTGTCGCGCTTCCTGCCCCGCCTGGAGGCGCTGACCGGACGGATCGCCGGTCGCGGCACGCGCTTCGCCAAGCTCGCGGTCCCGGCCGACACACCGCTGCAACTCGCTGAGTTGCTCGAGCTGCAGCAGTCCCTGCCCGAGGGCTTCGCCATCGTGCCGACCGGCCGACTGGCGGAGGCGGGACGCGTGATGATGGCGTGTCGTGGCGCGGCGCTGTGTTACGGCGCACTGGACGACCAGCACCGTGGTCACCCGGACCAGCCCAGCATGGCGCGGCTGCACGGCGTGTTCCATGTCAGCACGGTCACGCCGCAGACGCGCTTCTACGCGGTCGTCGGCAAGCCGGTCGCGCACAGCATGTCGCCCGCGTACCACAACACCGTCTTCCGTCGGCTCGGTCGTGATGCGCGCATGGTGACGCTCGAGATCGACCAGCTCACCGATCTGCTCGTCATGGCCGACACGCTCCGCCTCGACGGGTTGAGCGTGACCCACCCGCTCAAACAGGAAGCACTCACCCTGGCCGCGTCGGCACTGCCCGGCGCGCGGGTGAGCGAAGCCGCCAACACGTTGCTGCGCACGCCGGCCGGGTGGCAGGCTCGCAACACCGACTGGAAGGCGGCCTGTGACCTCATGCCGCGGCTGATCAAGAAGTGGCGCCGGGGCCACGACGGACAGGAGCCCCGCGTGCTGCTGCTCGGCTCCGGCGGCGCCGCTCGCGCCACGGCGATCGGGTTGGGCGACGAGAAACTCTCGCTCGCGATCTGGTCCCGACAAGCAGCGCACGCCGCGTCGCTGGCCGAGGATCTCGAAGCCAAGCCGCTCGCGAACCTGACCGACGTGTCCGGCGATCTGGTGGTGAACGCCACGCCGGTGGGTATGCCCGGCATCGAGCCGGAAGGCCTGTCGATCGACAAGTCCCTGTTCCGCGAGGGCGCCCAGGCCCTCGATCTGGCCTATGGGGGACCGGAGTCCGCGTTCCGGCACGCGGCTTCGGACGCAGGGGCTCAACTGACAACCGGGGAGGATTTCTTCGTCCTCCAAGCCAGGCGTCAGGCAGAACTCTTTTCTGAAACCCCCATCGGTGCCGATGTGCACAAGGACGCCGCGCGCCGTTGCGGGGCAACTCGCTGAGCCCGACACAACGCGTCGTTGTGCGCACCCCAACCTGTCGCGGAGGCCGCCCCTTTTTGCGGCGTCTTGGGATAGGATGGAACATTCCCCATACGCCCCGGGCAGGGCTCGGCGTCGTCATACCCCATCCGAGCGTGGCACCTTGCGTCGACTGAAGATCACCTTCGTCAGCCTCAACAACACCATCTTCGCCGATGGCTCGCGGATCCTCTCCGCCAAGCTGCGCGAGATGGGTCACGACGTCGAGTTCGTGTGTCTGACCCTCGACGGCGAGGAGCACTACAACCAGGACGTCCTGCGCCAGTTCGGCGACGTCCTGGAGAAGCACGAGTCGGAAGTCGTGCTGTACTCCTTCCTCTCGGACAACTTCCTGCGGGCCGTCAAGGTCACCGAGATGGTGTACGAGCGGTTCCCCGAGACCACCCAGGTCTGGGGCGGCGTGCACTGCACGATCGCGCCCGAGGAAGCCATCAAGCACTGCCGCATCGTATGCCAGGGCGAAGGCGACCTGGCGTTGCCCGAGTTCATCGACAAGTACGCGGCGGACGAGGACTACACCGGCGTCGAGAACTTCTGGTTCGAGATGCCTGACGGCACGGTCAAGAGCAACCCCATGCGGCCGTTGCTGGTCGAGCTCGACCAGATGCCGTGGCCCGACTACGAGATCGACACGCACTGGATCCTCGACCAGGGTCGGATCCAGCCCATGACCGTCGAGCTGCTGGAGAAGTACCACAACAACGCGCCGTTGGGCTTCCCCACCTACCCCGTGCTGTCGAGCCGCGGCTGCGCCTTCCGCTGCAGCTTCTGCTACAACGCGACCTACAAGCAGATCTTCCCCGGGCAGAAGTCGGTGCGCTTCCGCAGCCTGCCCGACGTGATCGACGAACTGCGTTCGATGAAGGACCGGTTCCCCTTCTTCCGCTCCTTCTTCTTCAGCGACGACGACTTCTTCCTGCGCTCCAAGAAGGCGCTCAAGGAGTTCTCGGAGATCGCCCGGGAGAAGATCCCCGACCTGTTGTTCGACGCCTGGTGGGGCAGCACCGCGACCCCGGCGTCGCTCAGCCGCGAGAAGCTCGACCTGATGTTCGAGATCGGCTTCCGCGTGGTGGCCGTCGGCGTGCAGACGGGCAGCGAGGAGTTCAACAAGAAGGTCTACGACCGCGACTTCCCGAACAGGCTGTTCCTCGAGAAGGCGTGGATGATCGACAAGTACTACGGCCGCAAGATGGTCGTCACCTGCGACTTCATCGCCGACGCACCGTACGAGACCGAGCACGACATCCTCGAGTCGGTCAAGCTGATCGAGGCCCTGCCGCCCTGGTTCAGCATGACCGTGTTCACGTTCGTCTGGTATCCGGGTTCGCCGCTCTACAAGCGCGCGCTGGAGAAGGGCGAGATCACGCAGGACCCGGCGCTGTACAACGCCAAGAGCTTCCAGCCCTTCGAACACAAGGGGCACAGCTACGCCAGCCACATCCTGATCGCCATGGGCTGCGCGAACTTCGTCACGCCGTCCTGGCTCAAGAAGCTGCTGATCAGCCGACCGATGCTGTTCGTGGGCCGACACCTGCCCCAGTGGGCGCTGGACCTGTGGGACTGGAAGCCGATCTACAACCGACTGTGGTCGTACAACCAGTCGCGCGCCCTGGGCACGCACCAACGACCTCGTCGCTGGTGGAACCTGTGGAACTTCTTCCGCGGGACCGAGGAGACGCTGCCGGAGAACGACAGCGAAGTCCTGCAGGACCGCAAGGACATCGATCAGTGGACGAAGGGATCCCTCACCAGCTGAGGAGCTGAGTGCGCGGCCCCCCGGGCCGATTCGTTCGCCCCCACCGCGTGAAGGCAGTCCCACCCGCGTGAAGGCAGTCGAGGTCCGCGCGCCCACCGCGACGACCAGCCCTCGGCGTCCGCGCTCCGCGTCCCTGATTCAAGTCGCCCGAGGGCCGTTCCGACGAAGCTGCGTGGCGGGGGCGCCTCTTCGGACGATCAAGGCTTGATGACGACACGCGCGTGTGTTCGCGCGGCAGCCCCCCGGGTTGCCGTGCTCCTCTCGGTCGGGGCTGCCCTGGCCTTCGCCCCGCTCCCCAACGACGACACCGACGCGCTGACTCGCGCTCGACGAGCGCGTGATGCATCGAGCGCCGCCCTGCGCGACGCGCCGGCCGCACGCGTGATCGAGGCCGAAGACGGGCAACTGGTCTCCGGCTGGCGCGTCGAGTCACGCCGCCTCGGGCACGAGGGCAGCGGTTACGTCCGGTCCCTCGGCCCCGCTGAGGATCTCACCGCCCCCGTGGCGGGGCTCGCCTTCGAAGTAGACCTGCCGCGAACGGGCACCTACGAGTTGCTGCTGTCGACCTGGCGCGCGGATCCGACCGACACCGCGTTGTGGTTGCGGCTGGACGGCGGCGGCTGGACGGCGATCTCCACCCTCGGCTCCCCCGGTTGGACCTGGGCCACGCTGGGTGGCCGTGATCACGCCCCGCGCGCCGTGCTGCAGGCGGGTGAGCACACGATCGAACTGGCCGCGGCGACCGCCGACGTCCTCGTCGATCGCCTGCTCGTCGTCGAGCAGACGGGCGAGACGGCCGGGGACACCTACGCCGCGTACGCGGTGCGCCAGCGCCACAGCGACCTGCTCGCCGACCCGCCGGAGGTGCCCCGGGGCGACGACCACCAGACCGCCGTCACGCTCGACGCCGAAGCGTTGCTGCCACTCGCCGCCGCGGGGGGCCTGAGCTTCCATTGGGAAGCCCCCGGCGCCGCCATGCTGCAGCAGGACGGCGCCCTGGCCGAGGCCACGTTCCCCGGTGACGCGCTCGAGCCGATCATGGTCCACCTGGTGGACGGCAACGGCGCCATCCAGCACTCGAGTTCCATGATGCTGGGCACCCCGGGTCTCGACTGGACCATGACCGGGATCGCGCGCACCTGGCACACGCTGCAGTTCGCCTTCCCCGGCCCCGGGAGCAACCAACTCGCCGACGACCCCAACCCGTTCCTGGACTTCCGACTGCAGGTGACCTTCACCGGCCCCGCCGGACAGGTGTACGTCGTCCCCGGGTTCTTCGGTGGTGATGGCCAGGGCGGCCCGGCGGGCAACACCTGGATGGCGCGCTTCACGCCGGACAGCGGCGGCCTGTGGAACTTCGACGTCTCGTTCCGACAGGGTGAGAACGTGTCGATCAGCCTCGACGCGGAGGCCGGCCTGCCGAGTCACTTCGACAGCCTGCGCGGCAAGTTCCGCGTCATGCGCGCCGACCCGGAGGGTCCCGGCTTCATCAAGCACGGCCGCCTCGAGTACGTGGGCGAGCACTACCTGAAGTTCCGCAACGGCAGCTACTTCATCAAGGGCGGCACCGACAGCCCGGAGAACTTCCTGGCCTACGAGGGCTTCGACGGCATCGATGACATGGGCAACGTGGGCATCGTGCACGAGTACGAGCCCCACGTCGCCGACTGGAACCCGGGCGACCCGGACTTCGTGAGCGACACGACCGGCTACGACGGCAAGGCGATCATCGGCGCGCTCAACTACCTCTCCTCGGTGGGCGTCAACTCGATCTACTTCCTGCCCATGAACCTGGGCGGCGACGGGCGCGACACGTGCCCCTTCGTGGCCTACCCGAAGAGCGCCTTCAACAAGACCCACTACGACCTGGGGCGCATGGAACAGTGGCGCACCGTGTTCGACCACGCCCAGCGCAAGGGGGTCATGCTGCACTTCGTGCTGGCGGAGACCGAGTCGGGCAACGAACGCTGGCTCGACGAGGGCGAGCTCGGCATCGAGCGCAAGCTCTACTTCCGCGAACTCGTGGCGCGCTTCGGGCACGCCCTGGCGCTCAAGTGGAACCTGTGCGAGGAGGCCGATTTCTTCAACGAGGACGACCTGCGCAACCAGGCCGAGTACCTGCAGGCGCTCGACCCCTACGACCATCCGATCTGCTACCACAGCTTCACCAACAACGTGCAGGACTATGCCGAGGTCAGCGGGGAGTCGGTCTTCTCCGCCAGCGCCGTGCAGTACCACATCGATGATGCCAACGACCACGTCGAATGGCTGCGCGACACGACCGCAGCAGCCGGGCACAAATGGGTCGTCGACATGGACGAGAACGCGCCGGCCGGCCTCGGCCTGACCAACGGCAACGCCGACGACCTGCGCAAGCGCGCCCTCTACGACGTGTACTTCAGCGGCGGCAACATCGAGTGGTACGCCGGTTACCACAGCCTGCCCCTCGGGGGCGACGTGAAGATGGAGGACTTCCGCACGCGCGAGGAGATGTGGAACTTCATGCGCTACGCCCGGGAGTTCATGCAGCAGAACATGCCCTTCTGGGACATGCAGCCGGCCGATGGCCTGCTCAGCGGTGAGAGTGCGACCCACGGCGGCGGCCAGGTCTTCAGCCTGCCGACCCGGGCCTGGGCGATCTACCTGCCCGACGCGAGTCCCTCCGGCACGATCGACTTGAGTGACTCGATCCACGACGAGCTCGAGCTGCAGTGGTTCAACCCGCGCTCGGGCGCCGTCGAAGGCACAGTCCAGGTCGTGGCCGGCGGCGCGCCGCTGGCACTCGGCGCCCCGCCCTCCGACCCGGATCAGGATTGGGTCTGCTGGATCCGTCCGGCGCTCGACGCCGACCCGTCGTTCCTCGGCATCGGCGGCTACTCCGCCGGCCTGCCCGACGGCATGGGCAGCGCCGTCGACCTCGACAACGACGAGCTCTAGGGCACCCACTCCCACTCGAACACGAGCGGCCCCGCCCGGGGCTCGGGCGCGGCCGGGCATCCTGGCATACTGGACGCGATGCCCGCCGCGCCAGCGATCGACTCGCGTCCCAGCAGCCGCTCGCCGGGCTTCGGAAGCGCCGCGCTGCTCGGCGCCGTGGCAGCGGTGGTGTGGACGGCGCTGCCGGACGCAGTGCTGCAACCGTACGTCGAGCGCACGGCACCGTGGGCGCTGGCGCTGCTGGTCCAGGGCGTGCTGTTCACGGCCGGTGCCCTGGGGTCGGCGTCCGTGGCGTGCAGCGGCCGGCGCATCCTGCTCGTGGGGGGCGCCATGTTGCTGGGCGGCCTGGTCTCGGCCGAACTGGCCACCTGGCTCGCCCCCGCCCTGGGCCAATGGCTCGCCGCCGGCGGCCGCTACTACCCGCTGATCGTCGCTGCGTGCGCCGCGGCCTCCGCCCCGGTGTTGCTCCCTGCCGGTGCCCTGGCGGGCATCCCCCTGGCCCACGGAGGACGCGCGCTGGCGGCCCTCCTGGTCGGCGCCGCCGCGGGCTTCCTGGTCGCACCCTGGCTCACCGAACTCGCCCTGGGGCGGGCGGCGTCCCTGCGCGCCGCGGGCCTCGTCGGCGCGGCTGCCTCCATCGCGATCCGCGCGCGCGCTCCCCTGCGTCCGCGCTCGACCGGGTTGATGCCCGGGGCTTCCGCCGGCCTCATGCTGGGTTCGGCGGGTCTGTTCGCTGCGTGGCAACAGGTGGGCGCCCGCTTCGAACTGGGCTCCTCGGGCGGAGCCTGGCTGACGGCGCTGACACTCTTGGGGGCCGCGGCGGCCGTGGGCACGGTTCGCAACACAGCGTCCGCCGACTCCGCGATCGCGACCGACGGCACCCGAGCCGCTTCCGGTCTGCACCCCGGCCTGCTCGTGGTGCTGTGGATCGCCGCCCTGCCCATGCTGCTGCCGAGTCCGTACGACGTCCAAGCAGACCGCTCGACCGGGATCGGCGCCGCCCTGGGAGCCCTGGCCCTGCTCGGCATGCCGATCGGTTGGGTGCTGGGCGGGCTCCTCGCGCGCCGCGGGCGCGGTCTCGCCGCGGGCTTCGCCCCCGTGGCGGCCCTGGCGCTGGTGCCGTTCGCGCTCTGGTTGCTCGTCCCCGTCTGGGGACTGCGGGCCGCGACATGGCTGCTGGCCGCCCTCGGCATGGCCCTGACGTGGCGCGACGTGCGTCGGTCACCGCAGCCGTGGCTGCCGACCATCGGCGTGCTGTTGCTGCTCTCCGTGCTCGGTGTGGGCCGCGACGTTCCGTCCGACCACGCCCGCGCCGAGCTCGCCTGGTCGACGGCCGAGGGCCCCGCGGGCCTGGTCCCCCTGCTCCACGACACCGGCGGCCGCGCGGAGGCAGCCCTCGCCATCGGCGGCCGCGCCGCCCTGACCCGCTCGACGCTCCAATCCCGCCGCCTGATCCACCTGCCGCTGCTGCTGCACGACGACCCGGATGAGATCCTGCTGGTCGCCTCCGACCAGGGCGAGAGCGCCCGAGCGGTCCTCGCCCACGGCCCCGACCGCGTGATCTGGCTCGAACCGTTCCCCAATGAGCACGCGGTGATCGACACCGCCGGCACGCAGGCCTACCTCGGTCGCAGCACCGGCACCGAGCGCCTGCAGCTCCTGAGTCGACAGGAGCCGCTCGACGCCATCGTGCTGGCCCCGGACCCCCTGCTGGAGCAGCGCGCCGGGCACGTCGGCACCGTGGAGTTCTTCGAACTCGCCGCGCAACGACTCGCTCCCGACGGCATCTTCTGCCAGTGGTGGGACCTGTCCCGCGCTGACGTGACGGATGTGAAGCGGGTCATCGCCGGAGCGCACCGCACCTTTGCCCACACCTACCTGCTGCTCGACCACCCGCGCTCCCGGCGCCCGTGCGTCGGGATCGTGGGCCGGCACCGCCCGCTGCGGAACCCGGTCCAGCGCATCGACGACGTCATGTACACGCGCCCGGCAATCCACGCCGACATGGAGCCGGTGGGCCTCGACGGGCTGATGGTCGCGTGCTGCGTCATGGCCGACAGCGGCATGCTGCGACTGCTGGCGCCCGAAGACGACGCGCTGCACGACGAACGACCGGCGCTCGGAGTCCGCAAGAGTCAGCGCCGACTGTTCGGGAGCGGATCCACCGCCGACGCCTTCATGTCGCTGCTGCTCCGCCGGCGCAACGCCATGGCGTTCATCGACGCGGGCGAGGGCGAGGAGCGTTTCACGGTCTCCGCCCGCACCCGCGACGTGTACCGCGGCTGGCATCATCTCCTGGGCGGCACCCAGCGTGTGCTCACCGAACACGGAGACCAGGTGGGACCCTTCGAGGACGAAGCGCTGGGCCAGGGTCCGGAGACCGAGGCAGCAGCCTTCATCGAGGCCCTGCCCGCGCTCTACGACTGGCCTTACCTCGACGGCCTGATCCTCGGCCACGCCAACCGGCTCGAGCGCAGCCTGCGATTGGCCGAGGCCGAGGGGTACCTGCGCGCGGCGGTCGAGCGCAAGCCGTGGTCACCGCCCTTTCGCTTCGCGCTGGCGCGCATCGTCGAGCGTCGCGGGCGTCCCGCCAACGCCGCCGAGCTCTATCGCACCGTGCTCGAGTTCGACGCCGGACACCCCGGTGCGCGGGCTGCGCTCGGGCGCCTCGAGCTGCCCTGACCGGGTGGGGCGTGCCTCAGGGCCGCGTGTCGGTCTCGAGCATCCGCTTCCACTCCGCCCTGGCCTTGCGCGCGAAGGCGGACTCGTCCTCGAGCCACTTCGCGCGCGTGTCCGCCAGGAAGCCCTTGTAGAAGAGGTGCAGTCCGTCGTCGCGCACGAGGTAGGACTCGGGATCGACTTCCACGAAGTCACCCGCCGCCACGGCGTAGGCGCACCAGCCGCCGTACACCGGCTCGTAGCGTTCGGGCCTTTCCAGGAAGGCCGCGCGGTTCTCCTCCGTCGCGAACCGGTACACGACGTCAGCGTGCACCAGCTGCAGGTCGGGCCTGCCCTCGCGCGGCTCGCCGCCGCCTTCATCGAAGTAGCTCACCGGGTCGTAGCCCTGCAGCGCCAGGTGTTCGTCATCGAGGTTGAGCAGCCCGGTGTCCCGACCCAGGCTGGGCGCCGGCTCGCCGCTGAGCTCCTGCCAGTGCCCGTCGGCGGCGCGCATCAGCACGTTCTCCTTCGGGATCCACTTCGCGCGCGTGTCGGCCAGGAACCCGTTGAAGAACACGAACAGGCGTCCGTGGTTGATGCGGAACGACTCGGGGTCGATCTCCGCCTTGCTGCCCTGGGACATGGCGTATGCGCACCAGCCGCCGTAGGCCGGCGCGTAGCGGCTCGGATCGGCGCGGAAGCGCTCGCGGTTCTCTGCGCTCGCGAAGCGGTACAGCACCCCTGCGTGCGTCGTCTCGTGCGCGACGCGACCACGGGCTGGCTGCGCGCCGCCCTCCGGGAAGTACGCCACCGGGTCGTAGCCCGCGAGCGCCAGGGCCCGGTCGCCCAGGTTGTACTCTCCGATCGCGCCGGCGTCCTGTGCCGTGAGCGTCGGGGCCGACCAACCGGCGAGCAGCAGCGCGAGGACGAGCGGCGAGGCGGCGCTGGCGAAACGGCGAGTGCGAACAGGCGTGTGCGGCAACATGCTTTCCTCCTGGGAGTCGGGCGGGTTGGATGCCCTGACCCGCCCGCGGTCACGCCGATCGATCGACCGCCGGAGCCATGCCGGCTCCCCAGCCCGCCCCCGCGGCTGGTGGCCCGCCCCCGGCCCGCTGGCCCGTCCTGAAGCGGCGGCCCGGCCGAAAGCGGTGGCCCGGCCGAAAGCGGTGGCCCGTCCCGAAAGCGGTGGCCCGTCCTGAAAGCGGTGGCCCGGCCTGAAAGCGACGGCCGCCCGCGCGTAAAGAGTCAGCGTGCGGTCGCCGCCTCCGCTGACGGGAGGACGGGACGTCGACCGCCACGGCTCGCCTCTGGAGGAAGACGATGCCCCCCAGCCTTCGCCTGGTCACGCTGATCGTCGCGATCGCCGTCTGGGCCTGGCCCGGCGCCGGCCAGGCCCGCCCGCAGGGCGCGGCCCCGGTACCGACCCCGGCCGCCTCGGCACCGGACGTGCCCGCCCCGACCCCTTCCGCACCCCTTCCGGCTGCGGAAGCCCCTAAGCACCCCACCACACGGCCCATCCAGGGCCCGTCCGACGACGCACCCTGGGCCGTCCACAAGATCGCGCTCGACGACGGTCGCGTGCTGGTCTGGCTGGAGCCCGCCTTCGGAGAGCCCTCGGGCCGGGAAGTCCTGGTCTTCGAGGAAGGACGCCACGTCCCCGGCCACTGGACCGAGTTGCTGGCCCTGGTGGACCTGATCGGCCGGCCACAGACCCCACCGGGTTCACCCGCGGCGTCGGGCGCACCGACCCTGCTCGGCAACACCGGCCCCAACCGCTGGCAGTCCGCGCTCGCTCACGTCGATCACGTGACCCACGCCGTGAGCACCCGCATGCAAGCCGTCGGCCAGCAGATGGACCGCGCCGCCGGCGAACTCGGGCACGTGCTGGACCGCATCGAGCTGGCCGTGGGCGACGAGTTGGAACAAGCGGCGCAAGAGCTGCGGCAGGCGGGCCACGAACTCAGCCAGGCCGCCGAGGAACTCGGTCAGGTCGCCGACGAACTGGGCGACGCCTGTGGCGAGATCGGGGATGCGTTCGGAGAACTGGGCGACGCGGCGGGGGACGCTTTCGACGAACTCGCCGCGTGGTGGCAGGACTGAACGCCGCCCCCTGGCGCGCCGCACTCGAGACCCGCGGGCACCCAGGCGCCTCCCGAACGTTGCCCGCGCCCGTGCGCTCATGTTTCGATGAGCCGCGATGCGCTCACTGATCGTCGACCATCACGACTCGTACACGTTCAACCTGGTGCAACTCGTGGCGGAGATCACCGGTGTCAAGCCAATCGTGGTGCGTCACGACGAGGTCTCCTGGGCCACGATCCGGCGCTGGGACTTCGCGGACGTGATCCTGTCCCCGGGGCCCGGTCGGCCCGAACGGCCCGCCGACGTCGGCGTCAGCCTGGACGTGATCCAGCACGCGACCGCGCCGATCCTCGGTGTGTGTCTCGGCCACCAGGCCATCGCCCACGCCTTCGGCGGCCGGGTCACCCACGCGCCGGAGCCGTTCCACGGGCGCCTGAGCAGCGTGCGTCACGAGGACCCCGCGCTCTTCGCCGGGCTGCCCGCCGCGGTGGACTTCGTCCGCTACCACTCACTGGTCGTGGCCGAGCCCCTGCCCGCGTGCCTGACCCCCATCGCGTGGACCGACGACGAGCTGCTCATGGGCCTGCGCCACCGCGAGCGGCCGCTGTGGGGTGTGCAGTTCCACCCCGAGTCGATCGCCAGCGAGTACGGGCGGCAACTGCTCGAGAACTTCGCCCGGGAGGCGCGACGCGGGCGTGCCGCGAGCGTGCACCCGGTGCCCGGCCCGCCTGCCGACGAAGCGCTCACCGAGCCGCAACCCGACGCGCGCGACGCCGCCTGCATCCCTCGCATCGCCGACCTGCGGCTGCACTGGCGACGTCTCGACGGCCGACCCGACGCCGAGCGAGCCTACGCAGCCCTGTTCCGGGGCGACGCCGGCGGCTTCTGGCTCGACAGCAGCGAACAGACCGCCACGCGCTTCTCGTTCATGGGCAGCCCCGGCCCGTACGGCTGCCGCATCCGCTACCGCGTCGCTCCGAGCCGGCTGACCCTCGAGCACGACGCCGGTCGGCAGCACACGGACGAGCCCCTGTTCCCGTTCCTCGCCCGCTCGCTCGCCGCCTGCGACGCTTTGGCGGACGCGGCACGGGAGCTGCCCTTCGACCTGGCCGGAGGCTTCGTGGGAGCCTTCGGCTACGAACTCAAGGCCGACTGCGGTGCGCGCCTGACCCACCCGTCTGGGCACGACGACGCCCTGCTGGTGTTCGCCGATCGCACGGTCGTCTTCGATCACCGCGACGACGCCACCTACCTCGTCTGCCTGGCTCCGCCCGAGGGCTCCGATGCCGCCGAGGCGTGGTTGCGCACGGTGGAGGACCAGCTGGGGGAACTCCCCCCGGTCCCTGCACCCCAGCCCGCCGAGGGGCTGCTGACGTTCACGCTGCAACGCGCCCACGAGCAGTACCTGAGCGACATCGCCCACTGCCTGCGCGACATCCGGGACGGCGAATCGTACGAGCTGTGCCTGACCAACCGCATCACGACCGAGCGCCGGCCCGATCCGTTCTCGCTGCACCGGGTCCTGCGGCGACGCAATCCCTGTCCGTACGGTGCGCTGCTCGAGTTCGGTGACACGGCGATCGTGTGCTCGTCACCGGAGCGTTTCCTGCGTATCGACCGCGACGGCGCGATCGAGTCGCGCCCGATCAAGGGCACGGCACCTCGCGGGCACACGGCGCACACCGACGGGGTGCTGCTCGCACGACTGCGCGA
>JAJDEQ010000082.1 GCA_029259695.1 Planctomycetota bacterium | reverse complement strand
GATGGCCGTGTTCACCCGGGCCAGGCCGCCGTTCTCCAGACCCAGCGCCGCGGCGTCGTCCGGGTGCACCCACAGCGGGTTGGTGTGGGAGATCTCCTGCAGCCACTTGGCGTTGGCCGAGCGGGTGTGGATCAGCGTGGGCAGCCGGAACGTGGGCAGCAGCGCCCGCTCGCCGGCGGCGAGGTCGAGGCCGGCGTGGTGCACCTGGCTGGGCATGTAGGTCGGGATGGCGTGGTCGTCGAAACCCCAGTCGGCCAGGGTGGACGAGTAGAACTCGAGCTTCTTGCTGGGCGTGCCGAAGCCCGCCTTGCGCGCGCTGCTGCCGTCGGTGTTCTCGACGTCGACACCGGCTTCGTCCGCGGCGCGGTCACCCTCGTAACGCCGCTGCCCCTTGTAGGGCACGTCGAACGCGCCGTAGCGACGCATGTACTCGAGCGGCGAGAGTCCGGCCCGTGACGCCGCCTCGGGCAGGCCGGGCACCGAGTTCTCGAAGATGTCGGCGTAGTACTCGTCGAGCGTCATCTTCTGGCCCGGGCGATTCGGCGACTCGTACCACTGGCGGATGCCGCGGCTGCCGTCGGGGTCGATGGCCCAGGTCAGGTCGATCCAGAACTCGTGCTCTTCCCAGACCTCGCCGGGGTTGGCGTCGCGCGTGCTCTCGACGCCGCGGCCCTCTTCGTGCAGGTAGCGCTTCATCACCGGCTGGCGGAAGCCGATCCAGGTGCCGGCGTGGGTCTCCTGGCTCATCAGGTCGTGGCGTTCGGGGGCCAGGCCCATGGGCAGCACGTAGTCGGCCCACTGCGCGCTCTCCGACCAGGTCGGCGTGAGCGCCACGTGCAGGCCGATGCGCTGCTCGTCTTCGAGCATCTCGATCCACGAGCAGCCGTCGGGGTTGGTCCACACGGGGTTGTAGACCCGGGTGAAGTAGACGTCGATGCGGCTGTCCTGTTCGCGCAGCAGGTGCGGCAGCAGGAAGCTCATCTCGTAGTGGGCCAGCGGGTACTCGCGCGGCCAGTGGCGCTCGTTCCAGTCGCCGCCCGGGCCCGGGTTCTTCGACGGCTTGGGCGCGAACTTGTCCCAACTGTTGGGGTTCATGCCGCCCGGTGTGCCGATGCTGCCCGACATGGCGTGCAGCAGCACGAGCGAGCGGGCGATCTCCCAGCCCCACAGGTGCCCCGACGCAGCGTTGCGCCACAGATGGCTGGAGAAGCGGCTGCCGGCGGCGGCGATCTCGTCCGCCAGCATGCGCGTCGTACCCGGCTTGACCTTGCACTCCGCGGTGACGAACTCGTCGGTGAACTGCGCGTAGGTCTCGGTCAGGACCTCGATGAAGCGCTCGAAGGTGCCGGGGCCGTCCGCATCGCGGGCCGCCAGGAACTCGCGCCAGTTCATCCAGCGACGCATGAACTCGCCGTCGTAGCGTCCGCTCACGAGCAGCTCGCGGGCCACGCCGAGCAGCAGCGCCGCTTCGGTGCCGGGCCAGCTCGAGATCCAGTGGTCGGCGTGGGTGGCCGTGTTGGAGAGGCGTGTGTCGACCACGGCGATGCGCGCGCCCGCGCTCTTGGCGTCGATGATGCGCTGGGCGTGCGGGTTGAAGTAGTGACCCGTCTCGAGGTGCGCCGACAGCAGCAGCGTGAACTTCGTGCCGTCGTACGAGGGCGACGGGCGGTCGGCGCCCATGAAGGAGTGGTACCCCAGGCGCGCCGAGGCGCTGCACACGTTGGTGTGACTGTTGTGCCCGTCCACGCCCCATGCCTGGAGCATGCGCGGGATGAAGTTGTCATCGCCCGGCCGACCCACGTGGTAGACGACCTCGTTGCGGCGCTCCTCGTCGATCGCCTTGGCGATGCGTCCGCCGATGTCGGCCAGCGCCTCGTCCCAACTGACTTGCTTCCACTTGCCCGAACCGCGCGGGCCGTCGCGCTTGAGCGGGTGCAGGATCCGATCCGGGTCCTCGATCTGGTTGATCGTGGCGGGGCCCTTGGCGCACGTGCGGCCGCGGCTGCCCGGGTGCACCGGGTTGCCCTCGAACTTCACGATCTCCTCGCTCGACTTGTCGACGAACGCGAGCAGGCCGCAAGCCGACTCGCAGTTGAAGCAGATCGTGGGCACGCAGCGGTAGTGCACCTCCTCGCGGGCGGGCCAGGCCTTGGGGTCGAGCTCGACCCAGTCGTCCCACTGGTCGGGAGGCGGGCCCACGGCCAGATCCCAGGGCGAGGGGCGCGGGCCCGGCGTCGCGCCGGTCGTCCCGGGGGCCTGGGCGTTCGGGGCGGCGGGGTCGCTCGCGGGGGGCTGCTCGGTCATGGGTCGGTTCCGGGGTCCGGTTGCGTCGCGCGCGTTGCGGCGGCGCGCGGGGGACGTCAGCTGATGGGAAGGGCCTGGCCGGCGCGCACGGTGATGTCTTCCTCCACGTAGAGGCCGACGAGCGCCAGCAGGCCGGCGAGCGCCCAGGCCAGGGCGCTGTTCAACACGAACAGCAGCACCATGGGCAGCACGATGCCGGCGCCCACGCCGTAGGCCCAGTGCACCTGGGCGAACGGCCCGTGGGACACGAGGCGCGCCACGCGGTGGAACTCCGCCTCGCGACCGGCGGGCGACAGCCGACCTTCCACGAGGATGAAGAACAGGTGCCCGGAGAGCGCGCCGAACAACACGTTGCCCAGCAGCGAGAGCGAGGCACCGTCCATGCTCGCCAGCGGCGCGAGCAGCAACAGCACCGCGCTGCCGGCCACCACCGCCTGCACCAGCAGGTGCAGCCACAGGCCGCGCTTCATCCACAGCACTCGGCCCTTCGCCTGGGCGAACAGCCAGCCGGTGTAGGCCGCGCTCAGCGCACCGGCCACGGCGGTCACGGTGACCAGCGCCCAGCCGGCCGTCTCGGGCAACGCGTAGTCGAAGATGCCCATGGCCAACCACGCCGTGAGCAGCAGCGAGTACGCCGCCAGCACGAACGAGCCCTTGGCCAGCCACGAGTTCCAGTTGGGCCGCAGCAGGATCAGGTAGAAGCGGTCGGGACGCTTCAGGTCGGCGATCAGCAGCGCCATGGTGAAGGTCAGGAACGCCAGGGCGATCAGCGGAATGCCGACGGGCGCCCAGCTCGGCACCGTCTCGGGCGCTGCGAACGGCGCGATCAACATGGCGCCCGCCAGGAACGCGCCCGCCGCCAGCGACTTGAAGAACAGGTAGCCGGTGATCTTGCTACCCCACGGCGATGGGTGCTCGGTGTTGTAGACCGTGCGCGCCATGCCGCCCTCGCCCACGGCGGCCGCCCGGACGGCGGGGTTGTTCGGCATCGCACCCGTGGCGGCGACGCTGAATGGCCCGCCGTTGCCGATGCCTGCTCCGGCTCCGGGTACCTGGCCGGCCCCGGTGCTCGCGGTGCCGTTGCCCGTCGGGCAGCCGGTGGAGGAGAGGCCCATCTGTGCCCGGGCCTCGAGCGCGGCGAACGTCTCGGCGTCCATCTGCACGCCGTTGACCTGCTGGGCCCACAGGTATCCGCCGGAGCTGTTGGTGCGCATGGGGTCGAGGCCGGCGCCCGCCGCCTCGCGGTACAGCACGTTGGGGTTCGTGCCGGCCTCGGGCTTGCGCGCCACGAGATCGCCGCCGGCCTTGAGCTGGGACACGGCGCTGGCCGGGTCGTGGAAGTCGCCCGGGATGATCGCCTCGGTGGGGCACACCACGGCGCAGGCCGGGGCCAGCCCGATCTCCACGCGGTGCGCGCAGAAGTGGCACTTCTGCACGGTGCCCTTGGACTCGTTGAGGTACAGCGCGTCGTACGGGCAACCCTGCATGCAGGCCTTGCAGCCGATGCAGATGTCCGGATCGATGTCGACGATGCCGTCGCTGGCGCGCTTGTCGATCGCCGTGACCGGGCAGATCTCGACGCACGGCGCGTCGGTGCACTGGTTGCAGCGCAGCACGGCGAAGTCACGCCGCACGTCGGGGAACTCGCCGCTCTCGGTGTATTTGACCCACGTGCGGAAGTCGCCCAGAGGGACGTCGTTCTCCGACTTGCAGGCGACGGTGCAGGCGTGGCACCCGATGCACCGCGAGTGATCGATGACGAATCCGAGCTGCAAGCGGCCGCTCCGGCTGGTGGGGCGATGGGACGTCTCGCCGGGCCCTGGTGGCCGGGATCCGGCGCCTCCCGGAGGGCGAGCCCGCCGTCCCGGATGCCATCGCCCGTCCGAGTCATGACTCGCGAAGGACCGAGCCTACCCCGGAGTGCTCGTGCGGTTCTACCGGGGGGGCCCCGTGCGGACGACCGCATGCACAATCGGCACCCGGCGCCTGCCCGCGGGCGGTGTCTGGATGGATTGGAACGGGGCGACGGGCTCCGACCACCGCGACTCTCCGGAAGCACCCGATGAGCATTGCACGGTCCACCTGCTGGTTTGCCCCCCTGGCCCTGTTCGCGAGCCTGGCCGCGGGGAGCGCTGCCCCGGCCGCCATCGCGGCGCTGCCGTGGGTGGGCGACTTCGCGAAGGCGTCGCCCTTCACGGCCATGCGCTGGGACGGGGACGTGCCCGAGGTGCAGGTGCCGCCCCCCAACGCCGGCGAGCCCCCTTTGGCGGACCACTGGTGGCGCGTGCAGTCCATCGACGGCCAGGCCAACGAGGACATCCTGGCCTTCGCCCGCATGACCTGGCCGTCCAAGTGGCAGAAGCGCTACGCCGAGGACCTGGTGGAGGTCATGGCCGGCATGGGGTACGAGCCCGGCCGCCACGTCGCCCTGCGACTGCGGTCGCTGGACGGAGGCCAGGTGCTCGACATCTCCCACGCCGAGATGCGCGAGGACTACCGACGGGCCATCTGGCGCTCGCGCCAGGAACCCGAGCGCCCCGACCCGCCCGTGCCGCAGGTGAAGCGCCTCCACAGCGGCAAGGTACGCGCGCAGGACAGCCGGCTCGTGCGCCAACAGACACCCTGGTCGCTCGACGAGCGCCTGCGCGTGAGCCGTGCCACCGCCGAGAAGACCCTCGATCAACTCGAGTGGCTGGTCGAGAACGTGTTCTCCTACCGCGACATGCGCGGCGTGGACTACGTCGCTGCCCTCGACTCGCTGCGCGCCGGCTTCGATGACGACATCGGCCTGCCGTCGTTCGGCCTGCAGCTCGTGCGCTTCGTGGCGCTCTTCGGCGACGGCCACAGTCGCTTCTCGGGCGCACCCGAACTCTTCGTGCGCCCCGGCTACCTGCCCTGTCTGGTGGGCGAGGTCGGGACCCCTGCCCCGGCGCGCAGTGCTGCGCGCGATGCGGATCGGGGTGCGGCAGGCGGCGCGGCAAGCGAGGTCGCTCACGCCGCCACGCGTTCGGAGGCCCCGCGTTTCGTGGCCTTCCGCCCGGACCGCAGCGACTTCGTGGACCCCGCGCGGCCCTACCTGCTGGCCATCGACGGCGTCCCCCTGGAGCGCTGGCTCGAGGCGGCGGCCGACACGGTCACCCACGGCAGCGACGCGCTTCGCACCCGCAAGGCCATGCGCAATCTGCGCATCCTCGACCACCTGCGCAGCGAGCTGGAACTCGATCAGAAGCCCAGCGTGGAGTTGGAGCTGTGCGCCGCGGACGGCACACGCCGTACGACGGTCGAACTGCCGGTGAGCGCCGACAGGCCGATCTACGGGGAATGGCCGCGCACCCGCCACGAGCTGCTCCCGGGCAACGTCGGCTACCTGCGCGTTCCCTCGATGGACTCCGAGCCCTCGGTCCTCGCCGCACTCGACGACGCCATGACCGAGTTCGCCGAGACCCGCGGCCTGATCATCGACGTGCGTGGCAACGGCGGCGGCAGTCGTACGATCCTGCACCGGCTGTTCCCCTACTTCCTGGCACCGGACGCCGAACCGGTCGTGGCCAACGTCGCCGCCTACCGCCTGCCTCCCGATATCCCGGCCGGCGCGCCCAACGGCTACCTGGACAACCGCATGCTGTTCCCCGCCACGGCCTCGCGCTGGACCGACGCCGAGCGCGCGGCGATCGAGCGCGCTGCCACGGCGTTCACACCTGCCTGGACTCCGGGCGACGGCTTCAGCGCCTGGCACTACCTCGTCCTCGGCCGCGACGACAACCCGGCCGCGTTCCACTACGAGCGTCCCGTGATCGTGCTCCTCGACCGCGGCTGCTACAGCGCCACCGACATCTTCCTGGGTGCCTTCGAGCTGCTGCCCCAGGTGACCCTGATGGGACGCCCCAGCGGCGGCGGCAGCGGCCGATCCCGCTCCTATGCGCTGGACGGCCTGCAACTCGAGGTGCGCCTCAGTTCCATGGCCTCCTTCCGTCCCGACGGCAGCCCCTATGATGGCGTGGGCATCGCGCCCGACGTGCTCGCCGAGCCCACGGCCGATTGGTTCGTGGGACGCGACGACCCCGTGCTCGATCTCGCCCTTGAACGTCTCGGCGCTCGGTGATGCCGCTCGCCGTGTCACCCGAGGATCCCGTGCCGCTCGACGACTCCGCACCGAGCCCTGAATCGGGCGCTGCACCGACTGCTGCATCGGGTTCCGAGACGGGCCGTGCATCGGGCCCCGCATCGGGCCCCGCATCGGGCCAGGACACCGAGCCCTCCGACGAGCAGCTCTGGAGCTGGGTCGATCGCGACGCGCCCGAACTCGAGCAGTACCTGAAGCTCCACCCCGAAGCGGCGCCGCGCGTGGACGAGCTGCGCGCCGTGGTGGGACGCGCGGCGCGGGCCGTGCGCGGCGGTGCGGCGCGACAGATGCCGGAGACGGTGGGGGGCTACACCGTTCGTCAGCTCCTCGGGCAGGGCGGCATGGGGCTCGTGTTCGAGGCCCGGCAGAAGAACCCGTCGCGCTCGGTGGCACTCAAGGTCCTGCGCGACCCGGCGCTGCTCGACGACCCCGCCGCCCGCACCCGCTTCCGGCAGGAAGCCGAACTCCTCGGCCGCCTGACCCACCCCAACGTGGCCGCCGTCTACGAGGCGGGCGAGACCGACGGCGGCGAACCGTTCATCGCCATGGAACTCGTGCGCGGCGTGCCCATCACCGACTACGTGCGCGACCGCGGCCTGCCGCTCGACGACGTGCTGCGCCTCTTCGCCACCGTGTGCCGTGCCGTCCACGACGCCCACGGCAAGGGCGTGCTGCACCGCGACCTCAAGCCGACCAACATCCTGGTCACCGACGACGGCGTGCCCAAGGTGCTCGACTTCGGCCTGGCCCGCCTGGTGGACGCCGACTGCAGCCTCAGCCTCGAACCCACCGGCGGCGGCCGCATCCTGGGCACGCTCAACTACATGAGCCCCGAGCAGGCCGCCGGCCGCATCGACGAACTGGACTTCCGCAGCGACGTCTACTCCCTGGGCCTGATCCTGTACGAGCTGCTCACGGGCCGGCTCGCCCTGGAACTGGGCAAGGACTCCCTGCCCGAAGCGGTGCGTCGCATCGCGGAGGAGGACCCCGAGCCGCCGGGCAACGTGCAGCGTCGCCTGCGCGGCGACATCGACACGATCGTGCTCGAAGCGCTGCGCAAGGAACCGCGCGAGCGCTACGCCACGGCCTCCGCCCTGGCCGACGACATCGACCGCCACCTCGCCGGCGAGGCGATCAAGGCGGCACCGCCCTCGCTGAAGTACCGCGCGAAGAAGTTCGCCCGCAGGCACTGGCTCGGCCTCGGTCTCACGAGTCTGATCGGCGTGCTGCTGCTCCTGGCGGGCTACGCCACCGTCTCGCGCGTGTCGTGGTTCGACTGGCTGGGTTCGGACTGGTACGCCCAGCTCGCGCCCTTCGATGAGCTCCGCTGGCGCGGGGACGTCGCCGAGGTGCGCGTGGCGGAGGCCGGCCCCAACTGGTACGAGCTGGTGTCGATCGACGGCCTGGTGATGGATCACATGTCCGGTCACTGCAAGCAGGTCTACGGGACGCAATGGCGCAAGCGCTTCACGGAGGACCTCCTGGTCGTCCTCAATCGTCTCGGTGAGTGGCCCGTGTTCTCGGTGGATCTCGAGCTGGTGGATCTCCACAGCGGCCGGCTGGTGCGGGCCGAGGACGTGGCCATGACGCGCGATCGCCGGCAGGCGACGAGGTCTGACCGAAGCTTGTGGCCGTTCACGACGTGGGAACATGATGGGGGCGCGATCCTGGTGCGCTTCGAGGATGCGGATTGGATACTCGTGTCGCTCGACGGCCTGACCCCGGCGGCGTTTCACACCACAGCCGTCGAAATCACCAGGACCTGCGCGATCGAGCGCAAGCACCGCCACACCTTCGACCTGTACGACTTCTACATCGAGGCGCGCGGCCGATCGCCGGGGCCCACGGTCGACCTCGTGTTACGCCCACGGGGACGCAGCGGCCCCGAGCGCCACGTGCCCGCCGCGCCGCGCATGCACCGCAACTTCGCCTCCTTCCTCTTCACCCATTCGCCGCCCGACGATCGCTGACCCGCCGCCGCCCACCCGGCGCCCACGACCACCCCATGACCGAAGACCTCACCCCCAGCCTCGTCATCGCCCTGCGCCAGGGCGACGACACCGCCGGCGAGCTGCTCGACCGGGGCTACCGCGCCGCCCTGGCCCGCTTCTGCGCCGGCTACCTGCGCGACGCCGCCGACGTCGAAGACGCCGTGCAGGAGATCTACGTGAAGGTGCTCGCCGCCGACGGCGTGCCCGAGCGCTTCCGCCCCTGGCTCTACCGCATCGCCCGCAACCACTGCCTGAACAAGCTGCGCAGCGCCGGCCGCCGCCGCGACGCCGCCCCCCTGCCCACCGAACTCGACGTCGCCGCCAGCCTCACGGGCGCGCTCTCACGCCTGGAGAACGCCGAACGCGCCGCCGACCTGGCGCGGCTGCTCGATCGCCTGAGTGACGACGAGCGGGAGCTGTTGCGGTTACGTTACGCGGAGGACCTGTCGCGCAAGGACATCGCGGCGGTGCTCGAGGTGTCGGAGCAGTTGGTCAAGACGCGGTTGTATGAGGCGGTGCGAAAGTTGCGGTTGGGGGTCGAGTAGGACCGCGGCCTGGGTCAATGCTGTTTCGGTTCGGCAGAAGCTCAGCGCGCATGGAGCGGGGCGCACTCGGTTTCCCATCACGCTCCGCAAGCAGAAACTCTCACAGCTTGAGCATCCTTCGAATAGCTTCAATGGAGAGTGCGCTCAGAACCACGGCCTCGAACTCTTGCCACACAAGGAACACCACCGCATCAACCAACAGGTTGAAGCATGTCCAGCAAACGACATAAACGCGCCTAAAGGCGATTAGCTCACCGAGCAAGTCCTTGTGCAGCCGAAAGCGCGTGCGAGTTACATCGATGATGTTCTCCGTGCGGCTCTCTGCCACCGGAGCCACGGAATCCAGGAGCAGGTACTGCAGGTGGTACTTGTAGTACAGGACTTCGAGTAGCCGGGGGCGCAAGAGCTTGTTCACGAGCCCATAAGGTATGTGATGCGAAAGGTGTTGACCGCGACCGAACTTCCCTTTCACGTCGGGATCTTCGGGACAGCCCGAATCCGATGCAGTCGTGACAAGGCTTTCTAGCAGCTCGTCGCCAACGAGAAGCTCCACAACAGTCATTCGAATCCACGCCCAGAGGGGAACGACGTCCTTGGTGCGCTCACCTCGCCTAAACAGCGTGCCGACGTAGCCGCGTGATCGAAACTGATTCGCCTCGAAGACACGCTTGAAGCTCATGACTTCCTCTGCCTAACGCTGTGGCGGTTCAGGGGGGCGTGCAGCAGAGCGTCTGCAAGTGCTTGCTAGGCGGATGCACCACCTATCCGAGGCTCTCCCGGACGTGCGTTTGCAGTGCGTCCATGCTGGCGCGAAACGGTTGCCAATCTGACTCGGGTTGTGTGAACTCACGGCGCAGATCCTCGTACTCGTCCGTGCCAATACGGGGAAACGCAGCCCACACGTCCCTGATGAGGCACCTCACTCTCTCATCTTGCTCAAGCAGTATCAGGCGTTTCTCGCAAAGCTCGACGCGATGCTCATCGCTCTCTCTGAGAGACTGAGTGGCGTAGCTAGCTAGACGCGCCTCCATCCCAGCGAGCCACTCGGAATAGGCATCAAGTCGAAGGTCGAGGAGCCGGTGCAGCCTCTGTCGCCTCAGCTGGAAAGCGTTGCCGACGAGGACAAGGACGCCGCCGACGATCGCACCCAGCAAACTCGCCATCCAGTCTTCCATACGATCCCAGTCTGCCTAACGCCGTTGCCGCTCAACTGCGGGTCGCAGGCCCGACTGCTGCAGTGGCTTGTTAGGCGTGATTACTTCAGACGCGAAAGGAGCAGCAGCTCCTGCACAACTCCACGAAGATCCGCCTTGATGTCATCAATGTCATTCCGCACCGCGATGAACCTCCTGCTGTGGGCGGACTTGTCCCCGATGTCCTTTAGCTTCGGCAGCGCTTTCTTGGTCGAGCGACCAAGGTTCCAGCCATTCTCTGCAAGAGTCACGTCAATCATGTCGCGGAGAAAGACGAACTCCCCACCTTTCTTGATCTTTGACGCTATGCCGTGCGCTTCAAAAGCCTCGATCAGAAGTGTCTCTAGCAGTCTCCTGATCATCACGGCGCAGCAGTCGAACCAGCCTTGTTCGTACGCCCCGTTGATTTGATTGGCAATCTTCTCGATGTAGGCTCTACCGGTGCCAGAGAAGATGGCTCTGTAGACCACCATCTCCGACCTAGCTGTGGCACCCTCGGCGGGCGGTACCCAATGCTTAGGAGCGGCAGACTGCAATCTCTGCGCAAGGTCGAGCACCTCTCGCGCACGGTCCCTGTCGCGCATCAGGTCAGCTGCTGTAGAGATGCTTCGCCATGCTGGCGAAGATCTGTTCAATCTGCTCTGGCGTCGCATCTGACGAGATGTGCACCTGAACGTTGATCTGCAACCCAGGCGGTCGTGCGCCATGGTCTTCATCAAGGGAAACGGCCTTGGGGCTCTTCTTCGGGGTAGAGGTCTTGGGTGCCTTTGACTTCGGCTTGGGGGCCTTGCTCTTCGTTGTGCCTGGCTTTGGCTTTGTTGCCTTAGCTGGGTCGGCCTCGCAGAGAAGCGCGTACATCGCCGACATCTTCCGAACAGCGTCGGCGCCCGTAGCGGTGTGGTTCGCGAACCACCGAGAGACCGCGTCTTTGTTAACGGAAGCATCGGCGCCAATGTCACGCAGTTCTCGGGGGTAGACCGACTTCAGGATGTTCGCGCAGACCTTCGGGTACTGCGCGTCATCTCGCCACTTTGTCGCGAGGTCGGTGGGTTTCCCCGCTTCATCGATGAGCTTCATCGTTCGGAGGCTTGGGATGATATTGGCCTGCGCGGAGCGCTCTGCCATGCCTAGAACAGAGGCGATGTAGTTCGCACTGACCACGCCCGGAATTGAACTCCGGAACCTCTCCCGCAGCGCCCACCAGTGCTTGACTGGCAGCAGCGGGTAGCCCTTCTTCTTGACGTTTTCCATTACTCAGGCATCGCTCAAGCTGATCGAAGAATCAAGATCCGGGAGCATCCAATGTGGCTGTACTCGTTCGCGCGACAGAGCCCCCCTAACAGTATGTTTGGACAGGTCTGCATAACAGCGCGATCCATCGCGATCTTTCCGCCCCGGTCCGGGAGTGGGCCCTCCTCCCCCACGCCCCGGCCACCGCCACACCCCCCCCACGCCCATCACCGCCAACAAGATCTTCACCCAACTCCGAGGCGCCTTCCCCACAACCTTCCCCGACTGCCCATGCACCAGCACCGGGTACGTCTTCCCGTTGAAGTGATACGTGAGACTCCACACCGGCAACCGCACATGCTGCCACGTGATGTCCCGAATCGCGTTGTGCACCTTCAACATCCGCTGTGTGTCACCCGGAACATCCCCCGACCAGGTAGGGGACCAGGGCGGTGGTGTCGAAGGGGCCCAGTTCGTCGAGCAGGACGCGTGAGAGGCCGCGGCTGCCCGAGATGAGGAGGTCGTCGTAGAGGTCGTCGCGGCGGCCGTAGGCGGGCTCCCAGCGCACGCGGCGTTCCTGCACCATCTGCACTTGTGGCCTTCTGCGCGACGCCCCCGGCGTCGAAGACGCCGTGCAGGAGATCTACGTGAAGGTGCTCGCCGCCGACGGCGTGCCCGAGCGCTTCCGCCCCTGGCTCTACCGCATCGCCCGCAACCACTGCCTGAACAAACTGCGCAGCGCCGGCCGCCGCCGCGACGCCGCCCCCCTGCCCACCGAACTCGACGTCGCCGCCAGCCTCACGGGCGCGCTCTCACGCCTGGAGAACGCCGAACGCGCCGCCGACCTGGCCCGGCTGCTCGATCGCCTGAGTGACGACGAGCGGGAGCTGTTGCGCCTGCGCTACGCGGAAGACCTGTCGCGCAAGGACATCGCGGCGGTGCTCGAGGTGTCGGAGCAGCTGGTCAAGACGCGGTTGTATGAGGCGGTGCGGAAGTTGCGGTTGGGGGCGGAGTAGGACCGTGGTTCAGGTCAGTGGCTCGGCCGCGGCGCGTGACGCCGGCACTCGCAGCGCCTAGCTGGGCGACCCCCGACTACGTTCCGCATGCGAGTTTAGCGAGCAGTGGCGGGATCGAATCATGGTTCTCGTACGGCAAGAACTGAATCTGAGGAAACCGCCTTTGCGCTTCTTCTCGTCGCACGGCCGGCACCATCGCGAACTTCTCTCCCTCTGCGGCGCCAGCCAAGCTCGCCTGTCGCAACGCCAGATCTAGGTCAAACGGATCGGAGAGACCGAAGCCTAGGAAGAGCACAGGGTGATTCTCGAACACTTGGCGCAATAGCGACAAGTACGTTTCGTTTTGACGGACGCGTTCGTATTCGAGCGCGCTCAGCACAACTGTATCGGGCCGTGCCGCGCAACCGTGCAGCTTGAGGATGGGCGTCAGTTGGCGGTTTGCTGTTAGGTACTCTCTCGCCTGTCGAGATTCCTGCCACGTGAACACTGGGGTTCCGCGCGGAGCAGCATATTGCAGCAGCGGGTCGTAGCTCGTTGTTAGTACGCACTGCAGTGGAAGGTGAAACAAGAGCCGGTTGGCGATTCCAGCATCGACAACCCGCGGATAGAACACCTTCATGATGCTCCGGGGGTAGTAGACGCCCTCGCCCAGTGCCTTGCGGAAGAAGTCTAAGTCGGCGAGCATTTCGTCAAGCGAGTCGGGACGCCGCGGCGCTTCTTCTCGACCGCGAAACTCGGCGACGCACTCAGCGAGGCGTTGTGGGATCTCATCCCATGTCGGCAGCCGCTGCCATGAGCACTCATTGCCATAATCGACAGCGACATCGGGCTGCTGGGAGAGGCCAGAGCCAACTAGAACTGAAAGTGCTCCGTCACGGCAAGCCGTCGCCAGCCTTGGCGGAACGTCGATGCTGTTCGACTCCGCAAGGGCGCCGATCGCGCCACGATCGAGTGACTCCGAAGTAGCTGGACTCTGCGACTGAGGGGGCTTGCCCAACACGAGCGATCTGGCTCGCTCAAGTACGGCGCTGATTGCATCCAGGTCAACCGAAGACACACCGTAAGAAGCGATTGTTGCAGCGCACTCTTTACATACGTAGGCGGCCCGGGCCTTGAGCGCTCGCTCGGGCTTGTTGATGCAGAAATCGAACAAGCAGCCGACCGTCCGCTCGTGAACGATGTCAACCTCTCTGCATCCAGCGAGGACAACGGTCACTGTGAGGGCAAACGACACAAGCAGGTTGGTGTCAGGGCCCTCGGCTGGGAATCCAGTGACGTCTCCGAGGAAAGCGATTTGCCAGTCATCAACTGTAATCAGCGCATGCTCCCCTGCAGCATGGGTGAACCAGTTGTCGCTCAAGCCTCGACCTGTGACGTGGACGCCGCGTGGTGTGCTAGACGAGAAGAACATGCTCACGTCTACTCGCTCGCCCCACGTGGCGAGCTCTTGCTCGCCCCTGGACACGAGGCGGAGCAAGCCCTGAGCGGAGTTGAAGTGCTCAACGGACCGCTCGACCTGAATGCGCTGATCCTCGTTGAGCTTGTTGAAGTAGAGATCGAGTTCTCTTGGCATGCCGGCTCCAGGACGCTTGCCGCTTACTCCGTTAGGGCGATCGGAGGTACGCGAGCACGGTTCGCAGGACGTCGTTGCACCGGTGCATCACGACAACTCCCGAAAGGCGATGATTGAGTCTATGGAACCCGCGCCCCTTCGGCTCCATGTAAGGGCTCCCCGTGCGAGGCCCGAGGGGCGACCAAAGGGATGCTCGGCCTCGATGCGACACCAGGGCTAAACTCTACACCGAGAGGCGGCGAAGATCCGTCGTCTCCGCACTCCGCGCCCATGGCTACCCAATCGCTCGTTCTACTACCCGGCCATGCCATCGACATTCGCGTTGACGGACTTCAACTGCTCGAAGATCCCGTCGATCACGTTCTGCCTGCCCTCGAAGAGGGCCTCCGGG
>JAJDEQ010000081.1 GCA_029259695.1 Planctomycetota bacterium | reverse complement strand
GCCGCCTTCGTCCCCGACCCGTTCGACGACCGCCCCGGGGCGCGCATGTACCGCACCGGGGACCGGGCGCGCTTCGGCGACGACGGCGAGCTCGAGTACCTCGGCCGCGCCGATGCCCAGGTCAAGCTGCGCGGGTTCCGGGTGGAGCTGGGCGAGGTCGAATCGGTGGCCGCCGAGCTGGACGGTGTGCGCGCGGCGGTGGCTGTGATCCGGGAGGATCGCCCCGGGGATCGGCGGCTGGTGCTGTGCTACGTGTCGACGGCCGGTGAGGGTGCCGCCCCCGCGCAGGTGCGCGACGCGCTGCGCACGCGCTTGCCGGAGCACATGCTGCCGGCGGGCTACCTGCGGCTCGAGCGCCTGCCGCTGACGGCGTCGGGCAAGGTCGACCGCCGGGCGCTGCTGGCCGCCGAGTACGCGCCGGCCGAGCTGCGCACGTCGCACGTCGCACCACGCGGCCCGGTCGAGGGGCTGCTGGCAGAGATCTGGTCGGAGGTGCTCGGCGTCGAGAGCCCCGGCGTGCACGACGACTTCTTCGACCTCGGCGGACACTCGCTCTCCGCCACCCGGCTGGCCTCGCGCATCCGCGACGCGCTGGCCGTCGAGCTGCCCCTGCGCAGCCTGTTCGAGCACACCACCATCGCCGAACTCGCCGCGCTCGTCGGTCGGCAGCAGGCCGAGGAGGCCGCCCGGGAGCCCCTCGTGCACGCGGCGCACGAAGGTGACCAGCCGCTGTCCTTCGCCCAGCAGCGGTTGTGGTTCCTGGATCAGATGGGCACCGACGCCGCCTACAACATGCCCTGGGCGTTCCGCGTGCTCGGCGCGCTCGAGGCGGATGCGCTCGAGCGCAGCATCCAGGCCATCGTCGACCGGCACGAGACCCTGCGCACCTGCTTCGCGTCGGTGGACGGCAAGCCCGTGCAACGGGTGCAGCCGTCCCTCGCCGTGCCGCTGGTCCGCGTGGATCTGAGCGCCCTGGGCGCCGAGGCGAGGAGCGCGGAGTTGATGCGCCGCGCTCAGCACGAGGCCGAGACGCCCTTCGACCTGGAGTCGGGTCCGCTGATCCGCCCGTCGCTCGTGCGGCTCGGACCGACGGAGCACGTGCTCTTCCTGTCGATGCACCACATCGTCTTCGACGGCTGGTCGATCGGCGTGTTGAACCGTGAGCTGATCGAGCTCTACCGCGCTGACATGGCCGGCGAGCAGCCCGACCTGCCCGAGCTGCCGATCCAGTACGCCGACTTCGTGGACTGGCAGGCCCGCTGGCTGCCGGGAGACGTGCTCGAGCGGCAACTGGACGTGTGGCGCAAGCGCCTCGGCGGCGCGTTGCCCGTGCTCGACCTGCCCACCGACCGGCCGCGACCGGCGGTGCAGACCTACCGCGGCGCCGGGCACTCGGTGATGGTGCCGCCCGAACTCACCCGCGCGCTGAAGACGCTCGCCCGCCGGCGCGGCGTGACCCTGGCGATGACGTTGCTGGCCAGCTTCAAGGTGCTGCTGTCCCGCTACACCGGCCAGCAGGACATCCTCGTCGGGACGCCCATCGCGAACCGCACGCGCAAGGAGCTCGAGAACCTCGTGGGCTTCTTCGTCAACAGCCTCGTGCTGCGGACGGACCTCTCCGGCGACCCGACCTTCGCCGACCTGCTGGCCCGGGTGCACACCACCGCGCTCGAGGCCTACGAGAACCAGGACCTGCCGTTCGAGCGACTGGTGGACGAGCTGCAGCCCGAGCGGGACACGAGCCGCAACCCGATCTTCCAGGTCGTGTTCGCCATGCAGAACGCCTCGAACGAGCAGCTCGCCCTGCCCGGTCTGTCGATCGAGCGCTTCGAGGCGGCGACGCGCGCCACGCGCTTCGACCTCGAGGTGCACGTGGGTGAGTCGGCGGCGGGCCTCGACGTGGGCTTCTGCTACAACCGCGACCTGTTCGACGCCGCCACGATCGAGCGCATGCTCGCGCACTACACCGCGCTGTTGCAGGCGGTCGTGAGCGAACCGACCACGACCCTCTCGCGCCTGCCGATGCTGCTCGAGTCCGAGCGGCGCACGCTGCTCGAGGAGTGGAACGACACGGCGCGCAGCTTCCCGGTGACGGAGTGCCTGCACCAGCGCTTCGAGGCGCAGGTCGACCGGGCGCCCGACGCCGTCGCCGTCGGCTTCGAGGAGCAACAGCTCACCTACGGCGAGCTCGATGCCCGGGCCAACCGACTGGCCCACGTGCTGCGCGAGCGCGGTGTGGGCCCCGACGTGCTCGTCGGGTTGTGCCTCGAACGCAGCACGGACCTGGTGGTGGGCATCCTGGGCGTGCTCAAGGCGGGCGGCGGCTACGTGCCGCTCGACCTTGCGAATCCGACCGAACGCATCGCCTTCATCCTGGAGGACAGCCGGGTGCCGGTGCTGGTGACCGAGACGGCGCTGCTCCCGGACCTGCCCGAGCACGCCGCGCAGGTCGTGTGTCTCGACCGGGACGGCGAGCTGCTCGCTCGGGCGAGCGACGCCCGGCCCGCGGTCGTCACCACACCGGCGAACCTGGCCTACGTGATCTACACGTCGGGCTCGACCGGCAAGCCCAAGGGTGTGCTGATCGAGCACGCCTCGGCCGCGCGCCTGTTCGACGCGACGGCCGACGTGTTCGCGTTCGGGCCGCAGGACGTGTGGACGCTGTTCCACTCCAGCGCCTTCGACTTCTCGGTCTGGGAGCTGTGGGGCGCGCTGCTGTTCGGCGGACGGCTCGTGGTGGTGCCCTACGTGGTCAGTCGCGCGGCGGACGAGTTCCACGCGCTGCTCTCGCGCGAAGGCGTCACGGTGCTGAACCAGACCCCGTCGGCGTTCCGGCAGCTCGTCGCGGCAGACGAACGCCTGGGCAACGCCCAGCCCCTGGCGCTGCGGCTGGTGATCTTCGGTGGGGAAGCGCTCGATCCGCAGATCCTCGCCCCGTGGATCGCGCGTCACGGCGACGAGCAACCGCGCCTGGTGAACATGTACGGCATCACCGAGACGACGGTGCACGTCACCCACCGCGTGATGCGCGCCGCCGACGTCGAGCGCGGCGCGGGCAGCGTGATCGGACGGCCGATCGCCGACCTGCAGGTGTACGTGCTCGACGAGCACCGCACGCCGGTGCCGATCGGCGTGCCCGGTGAGATGTTCGTGGGCGGAGCGGGCGTGGCGCGGGAGTACTTGCGCCGACCTGAACTCACCGCCGAGCGCTTCGTCCCCGACCCGTTCCGGGCCGAACCGGGCGCGCGGCTGTATCGCACCGGGGACGTGGCGCGCTACCTGACCGACGGGGACATCGAGTTCCTGGGGCGCAACGACGACCAGGTCAAGGTGCGCGGCTATCGCGTCGAGTTGGGCGAGATCGAGGCGGCGTTGGGCGCCCACCCGTGGGTGGCCGAGTGCGTCGTCTCGCTGCGCCGTGACGAGGACGAGGGCGCGCGCCTGGTGGGCTACGTCGTCCCCGATCAGCAGGGCGCGGACACCGAGGAGGGCGAGGTCGTCTCCCAGTGGGAGTCGCTCTACGACGACACCTACTCCGATCGTGCGGACGACCAGGCGCCCGACTTCAACATCATCGGCTGGAACAGCAGCTACACGTCGGCGCCGCTACCCGCGGAGGACATGCGCGAGTGGGTCGACGAGACCGTGGCGCCGATCCTCGAGGCCGGACCCCGGCGCGTGCTGGAGATCGGCTGCGGCACGGGGCTGCTGCTGTTCCCCATCGCGCCGCAGGTCGAACGCTACGTGGCCTTCGACTTCTCCCAGGCGGCGATCGACTACGTGGGCCGCCTGGTGCAGGCCGACGACGGCCTGGCCGGCAAGGTCGAGCTGCACTGCGGCGTGGCCGACGAGTTGGACGGCGTCGAGCCGGCGGCCTTCGACAGCGTGATCATCAACTCGGTGATCCAGTACTTCCCGAGCATGGAGTACCTGTTGACGGTGCTGGAGGGCGCCGTGGCGGCCACCGCTGCGGGCGGTCGTGTGCACGTGGGCGACGTGCGCGACCTGCGGTTGCTCGAGGCCTACCACGCGTCGGTGCAGCTCTACCAGGCGTCCGGCGACGAGGGCCTCGATCAGCTCGCCGGTCGGGTGAAGCAGCGGCTGACGCAGGAAGAGGAGCTGGTGGTGGACCCTGCCTTCTTCCAGGCGCTGGCGCGGCACATCCCGCGGGTCACCCGGGTGGAGATCACGCCCAAGCGCGGCAGCGCGAACAACGAGCTGACCAGGTTCCGCTACCAGGTCACGCTGCACGTGGAGCAGAACTCGCCACCGGCCGCGGACGAGACGGCCGACGGGGGACTCGATTGGGGCGCGGCCGGAGCGAGCGTGGAGGCCCTGGTCGAGCGGCTGCGCGAGGAACAACCCGAGACGTTGCTCGTGCGCGACGTGCCCAACGCCCGCACGCTCGCTGACGCCGCTGCCGCCGCGCGCCTGCGGGAGATCAGCGACACCGCGGCCCCCGCGACGGTGGACGACATGCGCCGCGAGCTGGCGTCGGCGGGCGCCGGCGGCATCGAGCCCCGGGCGCTGGTCGCGCTCGAGCGCGAGCTGCTGTACCGCGTCGCGCTCGACTGGTCCCGGCCTGCCGCCGACGGCCGCTTCGACGTCCTGTTCACCCGGCGCGACGTCGCGCGGCCCGGCGCGTTCCCGCCCGCGCCCGCACCGCTGCGTCCCTGGGGCGACTACGGCAGCCACCCGTTGCAGGCCAAGATGACGCGCCAGCTCGGCCCGCGCCTGCGCGAGTCCCTCGAGCGGAGCCTGCCCAAGTACATGCTGCCGTCGGCCTTCGTGATGCTGGAGTCCCTGCCGCTCACGGCGAACGGCAAGGTCGATCGGCACGCGTTGCCCGACCCGGACTGGTTCCTCTCGCAGCGCGAGGGCACCTATGTCAAGCCGGGCAGCGAGACCGAGCAGCGCCTGGCCGACATCTGGTGTGAGTTGCTCGGCATCGAACAGGTGGGCCTCGACGACGACTTCTTCGACCTCGGCGGTCACTCGCTGTTGGCGACGCAGGTCATGTCGCGCATCCGTGACGGCTTCGGCGTCGAGCTCGGTCTGCGTCAGCTCTTCGAGACGCCCACGATCGCAGCCCTCGCGCAGTGTGTCGACGTGCTGATGCCGGCCGGAGGCGCTGCCGTGCCGACTGACGAAGAGCGGGAGAGCGGCGAGTTGTGAACGCCCTGGAGCTGCTGGCGGAGCTGCGCGGGCGGGGGATCCGGCTGTGGGTCGAAGGTGATCGACTGCGCTACGACGCGCCCAAGGGCCGTCTGGACCAGGAGCTGCGCGCGGCGGTCGTGGCGCGGCGCGACGAACTGATCCGGCTGCTGACCGACGGTGAGCCGGCGCCGCCGCCCCTCGCCCCGGTGTCCCGCGACGCCGAGTTGCCCCTGTCCTTCGGGCAACAGCGGCTCTGGTTCCTGGCCCAGCTCGCCCCCGAGGATCGGGCCTACAACGTCCCCGCCACGGTGCGGCTGCGAGGCGCGCTCGAGCTGGACGCGTTGCGTCGCGCCCTCGACGAGATCGTGCGGCGGCACGAGACGCTGCGTTCGCGCTTCCCGAGCCCCGACGGCCGCGCGCAGCTCGTGATCGAGCCGCCGGCGCCGTTGCCGCTGGAGCTCGACGCCCTGCCCGCGCTCGATGGGTCCGACCGCGAGGGCCGCTTGGAGGAAGCAGTGCGGCGCGCGCGGGAGGACGCGGCGCGACCCTTCGACCTGGCCACCGGGCCGCTGATCCGCGTGTGCCTGTACCGCGTGGCGCCGGACGACCACGTGCTGCACGTCGTGCTGCACCACATCGTCTCGGACGGCTGGTCGATGGGCGTGTTCTTCAAGGAACTCGCGGCCTGCTACCAGGCCTGCCTGGCAGGCGGGCAGCCGTCGCTGACCGAGCTGCCGGTCCAGTACGCCGACTACGCCGCGTGGCAGGAGCGCATGGCGAAGCAGGGTCGGCTCGCGGCGGACCTCGCGTGGTGGACCCGCCAGCTCGGCGGCGAACTGCCCGCGCTGACGCTGCCCACCGACCGGCCCCGGCGCACCGATCCCCGGCACCGCGGTGCGTCGGAGTGGTTCCCGATCGATCCGGACCTGCGCGAGGCCCTCGGACGACTGGGGCAGCGCGAAGGCTGCACCCGCTTCCAGGTCATGCTCTCGGCGTTCTTCGTGCTCCTCGCCCGGCACAGCGGACTGGAAGACCTCGTCATCGGCACGCCCATCGCGGCCCGCTCGCGGCGCGAGCTCGAGGGCCTGATCGGGTTCTTCGTGAACAACCTCGTGCTGCGCGCGGACACGTCGGGGGACCCGAGCTTCCGCGAACTCCTCGGGCGTGTGCGGGCCATGGTGCTCGACGCCTTCTCACACCAGGACACGCCCTTCGAGAAGATCGTCGAGCAGCTCGCGCCGGAGCGTGAGCTCGGCCGCAATCCGATCTTCCAGGTCCTGTTCAACCACTTCGATCTCTCGGAGTACGAGTACGCCCTGCCGCCGCTCGAGATGAGCACGATCGACATGACGCTCGACGTGTCGAAGTTCGACCTGACGCTGCACTGCTTCGAGCAGGACGAGCTGCTCGTCGTCAAGCTGGAGTACGACGCCGATCTGTTCGACGCCGAGACGGTGCGCGCGTTCGGCGAGCACTACGTCGCCCTGCTGCGGGGCATCGTCGCGGACCCCGGCGGGCCGATCTCGCGGCTGCCGCTGCTCGGGGACGCCGAACGCCGGCGGCTGCTCGTGGAGTGGAACCGCAGCGCGGCCCCGGTGTCCGGCGCGTCATCAGTCCACGGTTTGTTCGAGGAGCAGGTGCGTCGCCGGCCGGACGCGCCGGCGCTGCGGTTCGAAGCGGAGTGCCTGACCTACGCCGAACTCGACCGCCGGGCGACGCGCCTCGCGCGACGACTGGTGGCCCGGGGCGTGGGGCCCGAGGTGCGCGTGGGGCTCGTGCTCGATCGCTCGACCGAGATGATCGTGGCCCTGCTGGGCGTGCTCAAGGCCGGCGGCGCCTACGTCCCGATCGACGTCTCCACGCCGCCCGAGCGGGTGGCCTTCGTGCTTGCGCACGGGGGTTGCCGGGTGCTGCTCACGCGTGCCGAACTCGCGGCCGATCTGCCCGCCCACGAGGCGCAGGTCGTGCTCGTGGACGATGACGGCGACGACGCCGTCGAGCCGCCGACGGTCGAGCTCCCGGCGGCGCGACCGGGCCAGCTCGCCTACGTGATCTACACCTCCGGGTCCACGGGCGAACCCAAGGGCGTCGAGGTGGAGCACGCGCAGGTGCTCGCCTATCTCGCGGGCGTGGTGCCGCGGCTCGACGTGCCGCCGGACAGCAGCTACGCCACCGTGTCCACGCTGGCGGCCGACCTGGGCAACACCGCGATCTTCCCCGCCTTGTGTGGGGGCGGTTGCCTGCACGTGCTGTCGGACGAACGCATCGGCGACGGCGATGCCTTCGCGGATTGGTTCCGCGGCCACGCGGTGGACGTGCTCAAGATCGTGCCGTCGCACCTCGAGGCGCTGCTCGCGGCGGCGGCCCGGCCCGGCGACGTGTTGCCGCGCCGCTTGCTCGTGCTCGGCGGCGAAGCCTGCACCTGGGAACTCGTCGAGCGCGTCCAGGCCCTGGCACCCGACTGCGCCATCCTGAATCACTACGGCCCGGCGGAGACGACCGTCGGCGTGGTCACCCATCGCGTGGCGCCGGTCGACCGTCAGCGTTACCCGACCGGGCCGCCGCTCGGTCGACCGCTCGACGGCACCCGCGTCTACCTCGTGGACCGCCACGGCGAGCCCGTTCCGATCGGCGCCACCGGCGAGCTGTGGGTCGCCGGCGGAAGCGTGACCCGGGGCTACCTCGATCGCCCGGAACTCACGGCGGCGGCCTTCGTCGCCGACCCGTTCCGCCGCGCCGCGGCCGGACGTGTCTATCGCACCGGCGATCAGGCCCGCTACACGCGCGACGGTGTGCTGCACTTCGCGGGGCGCGCCGATGACCAGGTCAAGATCCGCGGCTTCCGCGTGGAACTGGGCGAGGTCCAGGGCGCGATCGACCGACACCCCGACGTGCAACGCAGCGCGGCGCTGGCTGATCGCGACGCGCTCGGTGTGCCGCGCCTGGTGGCGTACGTGGTGCGCCGGACGGGAGCCGCCGCGGACGGCGCCGAGCTGCGTGCGTTCCTGAAGCCGAGCCTGCCCGACTACATGCTGCCCGCGGCCTTCGTCTTCCTGGACGCCCTGCCGCTCACCCCCAACGGCAAGCTCGACCGGCGCGCGCGGCCCGCGCCCGACTTCGAGCGCAGTGCCCTGCACGAGGACTACGTCGCGCCGCGCACGCCCGAGGAGCAGACCCTGGCGGCGATCTGGTGCGACGTGCTGCGGCTCGAGCGCGTGGGCGTGCACGACAACTTCTTCGAGCTCGGGGGCGAGTCGATCCTGAGCATCCAGATCGTGAGCCGCGCCAACCAGGCCGGGTTGCGCATCCGGCCGCGGGACGTCTTCGAGTGCGGCAGCGTCGCGGCGCTGGCCGCGGTGGCCGGCACGCTGGGCGAGGCGCGCGTCGATTCGTCGCCGGTCACGGGCGCCGTGCCGTTGACGCCGATCCAGCAGCGCTTCTTCGAGCAGGAGCTGGCCGAGCCCGGCCACTACAACCACGCGTTGATGCTCAGCGTGCGTCGTCCGCTCGAGGTCGAGCCGCTGGCCGCCGCGCTCGCCGCCCTCGAGCTGCACCACGACGTGCTGCGTGCGCGCTTCGAGCGTGCGCAGGGTGGGGACGGAGAGTGGACGCAGACGCTGGGGACGCCGGGCGGCCCCGCGCCGCTCGAGGTCGTGGACTTGTCGGACCTGGCCGACGATGCGTGTCGTGACGCGCTGGAGGCCCGGGCGACGGAGGTGCAGGGCTCGCTCGACCTCTCGCGCGGCCCGATCTGGCGCGCGGTGCTCTTCCGGCTCGGCGCGGGCCGGGAGTATCGCCTGCTGCTGGTGGTGCACCACCTCGTGGTGGACGGCGTGTCCTGGTACGTGTTGCTCGAGGACCTGTCCACGGCGTGCGAGCAGCTCGACGCCGGCCGGCCGGTGGTCCTGCCGCCCCGGACCACGTCGTACAAGACCTGGGCCGAGGGTCTGCTGAGCCTGGCCGGGGAGTCGTCGACCGGGGAGTCGTCGACTGGGGCGTCACCGACCGGGGAGTTGTCGACCGGGGAGTCGCCGACCGGGGCGTCATCGACCGGGGCCGACGCGTCGCGCTGGCTGACCGCTGCCCATCGCAACGCGACGCCGCTGCCCGTCGACCACGACTGCTCTCCGGACGCCAACACCGCCGCCCGGGCGGACACGCTCAGCCTGCAACTCGACGCGCCCGAGACCGAGGCCCTGCTGCGCGAGGTGCCGCGGGCCTATCGCACGCGCATCGACGAGGTGCTGCTGACCGCACTGGCCAGGGCCTGCGCAACCTGGACCGGAAGTCCGCGCTTGCTGGTGGACCTCGAAGGACACGGCCGGCAGGACGTGCTGCCCGACGTCGACTGCTCGCGCACGGTGGGCTGGTTCACCTCGGTGCACCCGGTCGTGCTCGACCCGAGCGCGGCCGGCGACCGCGGCGGCGACATCGGCGGCGACATCGGCGGCGACCGCGGCGGCGACCGCGGCGGCGACACCGGCGGCGACACCGGCGGCGACACCGGCGGCGACACCGGCGGCGACACCGGCGTCGGGGACCTCGGCGGCGCGCTGGTCTCGGTCAAGGAGCAACTGCGCGCGATCCCCGACCACGGTCTGGGCTGGGGCCTGCTGCGCTGGCTGGCTCCGCGCGACGAGGCCACGGCCGCCCTGGCCGAGTTGCCCGCCGCGCAGGTCGGCTTCAACTACATGGGCCACTTCGAACAGGCGATCGAGGACAGCGGACAGCGCTTCGCGCGGGCGCCCGAGTCGGCCGGCTGGGGTACGAGTCCGGCCAACCGGCGCCGCTACCTGCTCGACGTCGGCGGGGCGGTGCGCGACGGCCGGCTCGACGTCAGCTTCACCTGGTGCACGGCGGTGCACGACCGGGCCACGATCGAGTCCCTGGGCGCGCGCTTCATGCACGAGCTGCGCGCGCTCAGCGCCCACTGCAGGCTGCCGGGCGTCGGGCACAGGACACCCTCCGACGTGCCCCTGGCCCGCCTGGATCAGGCCGAGTTGACGGCCATCGAGCAGCGCTTCGGCGCCGAGCGGATCGAGGACATCTACGCCCTGTCGCCGCTGCAGCGCGGCATGATCTTCCACACGCTGGCCGAACCGGACTCGCCGGCCTACGTGACGCAGCTCGCGCTCACGTTGCACGGCGACCTGTCCGCGTCCGACTTCCGCGCGGCGTGGCAGCAGGCGCTCGATGACAACCCCGTGCTGCGCACGGCCTTCGTGGTGGAGGGTCTGTCCGAGATGCACCAGGTCGTGTGCCGCGACGTGACCATGCGCTGGCACGAGCAGGATTGGAGCGACGTGCCCGCGGACGCGCTCGATGCGCGTCTGGCCGCCGTCGCCAATGAGGATCGGCAGCAGGGCTTCGCCCTGGCCGAGCCGCCGCTCATGCGCCTGCGGCTGATCCGCATCGCCCCCGATCGCCACCGCTTCGTGTGGACGCACCACCACGCGCTGCTCGACGGCTGGTCGCTGCCGCTGCTGATCCGGGACGTCTTCACGGCCTACGCTGCGCGCGCGGTCGGGGGCGGCGGTTCTGGCACATCGCCGGGCACCGGTGCGCCGGTCGAGGTCGAGCCGCCGAGTCCACGCCGACCGTTCGTCGAGGCGATCCGCTGGATCGAGCAGCAGGATCCGCTGGAGGCCGAACGACACTGGCGCGCGTTGCTGGCCGGGTGGAGCGAGCCGACGCCGCTGCCCGCGTGCCGGCCGGGCGATGCTGGCGGGGCTGCTGCGCCCGACGCGGATGGTGGTCCCGAAGCGGCTCGCGGCATCCAGGACACACGGTTGTCGCGGGATGCGACGGCGGCGCTCGGCGCCCTGGCGCGCCGGGAGCACGTCACGCTCAACACGCTCGTGCAAGGGGCGTGGGCGCTGCTGTTGTCGCGCCATGCGGCCCGGGACGACGTGCTGTTCGGCGTCACGGTGTCGGGTCGGCCGCCCGAACTGCCCGGTGTGGAGACCATGCTGGGCCTGTTCATCAACACGCTGCCCCTGCGGGTGGACGTGACCGACGGCCCGCTCGTGCCCTGGTTGCAGCGGCTGCAGACCCAGCTCGTCGAGTTGCAGCAGTTCGTGGCCAGCCCGCTGTACGAGGTGCAGCGGCTGACCGACGCCCCGTCCGGATCACGGGGCGCGACGCTGTTCGAGAGCATCGTGGTGTTCGAGAACTACCCGGTGGCCGTGAGCGAACCGATCAGCAGCAGCGGTCTGACGATCGGCGACGCCGTGGACGTGTCTCACACGACCTTTCCCCTGGCGCTCGTGGTCCAGCCGCACGAACGACTCGCGTTGCAACTGCGCTATGACGGAACGCGCTTCGACACCGGGACGATCCACCGCCTGCTGCGCCGGCTGGCCACGCTGCTCGAGGCCATGGGGGCGCGGCCGGAGGCGCGGCTCTCCGAGCTGCCGCTGCTGCTCGACGACGAGCGCCGGCAGCAACTGCAGGAATGGAACGAGACGTCGCGGCCCTACCCGCGCGACGCCACGCTGGTCGAACTGTTCGAGTCGGTCGTGCGCCGCGGGCCGGACGCGCCCGCGATCGTCGTGGGTGAGCGTCAGCTCGGCTACGCGGAGCTCGACCGTCGCGCCAACCAGTTGGCTCACCACCTTCGCAGCCACGGCGTGGGCGCCGGTGCGCTGGTGGCGATCCAGGTCGAACGCGGCATCGAGCTGATCGTCGGCTTGCTGGGCATCCTCAAGGCGGGCGGCGCCTACGTGCCGCTCGACCCGGATCACCCGGCCCGGCGCGCGGCGTTCATGCTGCAGGACTCGGGTGCGCGGGTGCTGGTGACCCAGGCGGCTTTCGCCGGGCAACGCCCGCCCGACTTCGACGGCGCGGTGATCGAGCTGGACGGCGACCGGGCGGCGATCGAGGCCGAGCCCGGCGACCCGTTGCCCCCGGTCGGGAGCGCCACCGACCTGGCCTACGTGATCTACACCTCGGGCTCGACCGGCGAGCCCAAGGGCACCTGCATCCCGCACCGGGCCATCGCGCGGCTCGTGCTGGGGACCGACTTCGTCGACCTGGGTCCGGACGATCGCATCGCCCAGGCGTCCAACGCGTCCTTCGACGCGGCCACGTTCGAGATCTGGGGCGCCCTGCTGAACGGGGCCTGCCTGGTGTGCATCAGCAAGGACGTGAGCCTGGCGCCCCAGGAGCTGGCCGGCGTCCTGCGCGAGCAACGAGTCAGCGTGCTGTTCGTGACCACGGCGCTCTTCAACCAGCTCGTGCGCCACGTGCCGGACATCTTCGCGACCCTGCGCATCCTGTTGTTCGGCGGTGAGGCCGTGGCCACGCGCTGGGTGCGCCAGGTGCTCGCCCACGGTCGACCGCAGCGCCTGCTGCACGTCTACGGGCCGACGGAGTGCACGACCTACTCGACCTGGTTCGAGGTCGAGCGCCTGGCCGACGACGCGACGACCGTCCCCATCGGACGACCGATCGCGAACTCCACGGCCTACGTGCTCGACGCCCACATGCAGCCGACGCCGGTGGGGGCTCCGGGCGAGCTGTACCTGGGCGGCGACGGGCTCGCGCTCGGCTACCACGAACGTCCAGAGCTGACGTCGGAGCGCTTCGTGCCCCATCCGTTCGCTGCGATGCCGGGACAACGCCTCTACCGCACGGGTGACGTGGTGCGTCAGCGCGTCGACGGTGCGATCGAGTTCGTCGGTCGCGGCGACCACCAGGTCAAGCTGCGCGGCTTCCGCATCGAGCTGGGCGAGATCGAGGAGGCGCTGCGCCGCCAGAACGGAGTCAAGCAGGTCGTGGTCCTGTGTCGCGAGGACGAGCCGGGTGACAAGCAGCTCGTGGCCTACGTCGTGGGGGACGGCGACTCGGTGCCCACCCGCGAGGACCTGCTGGCCGGCTTGGCCGACGAGCTGCCGGACTACATGATCCCGGCGGCGGTCGTGACCCTGCCCGCGCTGCCGCTCACGCCCAACGGCAAGATCGACCGCCGCGCGCTGCCCGCGCCGGAGGGGCGCCAGGTCAGCCAGCCCTTCGCGGCCCCGCGCGGTGCGACGGAGCAGCGCATCGCCGCCATCTGGCGCGACGTGCTGGGTGTCCAACAGGTGGGCACACGCGATAACTTCTTCGACCTGGGCGGACACTCGCTCAAGCTGCTGGCCGTGCACGCGCGGCTCACCGCCGAACTCGGCAGCACGCTCTCGGTGACCGATCTCTTCCGGCTCACGACCGTGCAGGCATTGGCGCAGCAGATCGACGGCGGATCCGGCGCGGAACCACCGGACGGCGCGGACGAGTCACGACGTGCCGCGCGCATCGTGGCCGCGGCGCGCACGCGCGCGCAGGGCGACCCGTCGATCGCGATCATCGGCATGGCCGGTCGCTTCCCCGGTGCGCCGGACGTGGACAGCTTCTGGCGCAACCTGTGCGACGGCGTGGAGTCGGTGTCGTTCTTCAGTGACGAGGAGCTGCGTGCGGCCGGCATGCCCGACGAGCTGATCGACAACCCGCGCTACGTGAAGGCGCGCGGGGTGCTCGACAAGCCCGACGAGTTCGACGCGCGCTTCTTCGGCTACTCGCCCCGCGAGGCCGAGCTGATGGACCCGCAGCAGCGCCTGTTCCTCGAGTGCGCCTGGGGCCTGCTCGAGCACGCCGGCCATGACCCCGAGCGCGAGCACGGCCCCGTCGGCGTGTTCGCGGGGGCCAGCATGAACAGCTACCTCGAGAACCTGCGCAGCCGGCCCGAGGTGCTGGCCGGAGCCGGCGGCATGGGGGCGCTGATCAGCAGCATCAACGACTTCCTGCCCACGCGAGTTTCCTACAAGCTCAACCTGCGCGGGCCGAGCGTGAACGTGCAGACCGCCTGCTCCACTTCGTTGGTCGCAGTGCACGAGGCCTGCCGCAGCCTGATCGAGGGGCACTGCGACACGGCGCTGGCGGGCGGCGTGGCGGTGACCGTGCCCTGGACCAGCGGCTACGTCTACGAAGAGGGCGGCGTGCGCTCGTCGGACGGACACTGCCGCACCTTCGACGCCCGTGCGGAGGGCATGGTCAGCGGCAACGGTGTGGCGGCCGTGTTGCTCAAGCGCCTGTCCGACGCGTTGGCCGACGGCGACGAGATCCACGCCGTGGTGCGCGGCACCGCGATCAACAACGACGGCGCGCGCAAGGTCGGCTTCACGGCGCCCAGCATCGACGGCCAGGCCGAGGTGATCGCCCTGGCGCAGGCGACGGCCGGCGTCGACCCCGAGTCGATCGGGTACGTCGAGTGTCACGGCACCGGCACGGCCCTCGGCGACCCGATCGAGGTGGCGGCGTTGCAGCGCGTGTTCGGCGCCGACCCCGAGCGCCGCGCGTCCTGCGCCCTGGCGTCGCTCAAGTCGAACATGGGCCACCTCGACGCCGCGGCGGGCGTGGCCGGGTTGATCAAGGCCGCGCTCGCGGTGAAGCACGGGCGCATCCCGCCCAGCCTGCACTACGAGTCACCCAATCCGGAGATCGACTTCGCCCGTTCGCCCTTCTTCGTGAACACCACCTGCGCCGACTGGACACCGCCCGCTGGGGCGCCGCGGCGCGCCGGGGTGAGCGCGTTCGGCATCGGCGGCACCAACGCCCACGTCGTGCTGGAGCAGCCGCCCGGGCTGCCGGCGTCGGGTCCGTCGCGCGACTGGCAACTGCTGCAACTCTCGGCGCCCACGGCGACGGCCCTCGACCGCATGACGGAGAACCTGGCCGAGCACCTGCGCCGGGAACCCGACTCCTGTCTCGCCGACGCGGCCTACACCTTGCGGGTGGGGCGGCGCGAGTTCGAGCACCGCCGGGCTGTGCTGAGCCGCGATGTGGCCGGCGCTGTCGAGGCGTTGGAGGGCGGGGCGCCCGAGCGCCGCTGGACCCGGCGCGCCGTCCCCGATCGTCCGGTGGTGTTCCTGTTCCCCGGTCAGGGCGCCCAGTACGTCGACATGGGGCGCGACCTGCATCGTGACGAGCCCGTCTTCCGCGAGGCGCTCGAGCGTTGCTTCGAGATCCTGCAGGACGAGTCGTCGCTGGACCTGCGCGCGGCGCTCTTCCCCGAGGATCACGCACGGGACGGAGCGACCGAGCGCTTGACGCGCACGTCGATGGCCCAGCCGGCGCTGTTCGCCATCGAGTATGCGCTGGCACAGCAGTTGCGCGCGCTCGGGATCGAGCCGGTGGCGACGCTGGGTCACAGCGTGGGCGAGTACGTGTCCGCCTGCCTGGCGGGCGTGTTGAGCCTGAACGACGCGTTGCGTCTCGTGACCCTGCGCGGCCGGTTGATGGAGTCCATGCCGGAGGGCGTGATGCTGGCGGTGCCGCTGCCGGAGGCGGAGCTCGCGGCCCGGCTCGCAGGGCGCGACGACCTGTGGCTGTGCGGCGTGAACGGCCCGGCGCTGTGCGTCGCGGGCGGCGCGGCCGCGGCCGTGGAGCGCTTCGAACGGGAACTCGCGGACGACGGCGTGGAGGGCACGCGGCTGCACACGTCCCACGCCTTCCACTCCGGCCTGATGGACGCCGCCGTGGCGCCCTTCGTCGAGGAGGTGCGGCGGGTGCCCATGTCGCCGCCCGGACTGCCCTACGTGTCGAGCCTGTCGGGCGACTGGGCCGGCGCCGCCGACGTGGCCGATCCGGACTTCTGGGGGCGACAGATCCGGGAGCCGGTGCGTTTCTCCTCCGCCATCGAGCGTCTGCTCGAAGATCCCGAGTGCCTGCTGCTCGAGGTGGGGCCCGGCAGCACGTTGTGCTCGCTGGCGCGCTCCCACGCTGCCTGCGGGCCCGAGCGGGTGGCGCTGTCGACGATGCGTCACCCGCGCGTGAACGAGCCCGACACCGCCTTCCTGATGAGCACCCTGGGGCGCCTGTGGACCGCGGGCGTGCGCGTCGACGCGGCCGCGTTGAACGCGGGCGAGCGCCGTCGCCGGGTGGCGCTCCCGACCTATCCGTTCGAGCGCCGACGCTACTGGATCGAACGTCGCGAGGCGTCACCGGCCGGCGCCGGGCGCCGCCCGATCGACGACTGGTTCTACGCGCCGGTCTGGCGCCCGACGCCCGTCCCCGGCGGGGCGAGCCCGGTCTCGCAGGGTCAGGGCTGCTGCCTGGTCTTCAGCGAGGGTGAGCTGGGCGAGGCCCTGGCGGCGAACCTGAGCGACGCGGGCAGGCGCGTGGTGCAGGTGCGCGCGGGGACGCACTTCGAGGCGGACGGTGACCGCTACACGATCGATGCGGACGCTTACGCGGATCACGCCCGGCTGATCTCCGTGCTGCTGTCGCGCGGTGACGTGCCGGGGTCGGTCGCGCACCTCTGGAGCGTGCCCGACGGGGATGACCGGGAGGCGCAACTGCAGCGCGGCTTCACGGGCCTGCTGCACCTGGTGCGCGCGCTGGGCGAGGCCGACGTCGCGACGCCGGTGCAGATCCGCGTGGTCACCAGCGGCGTCCACTCCGTCACGGGCAACGAAGTCATCCGGCCCGAGAAGGCCGCGGTGCTCGGCGTGTGTCGCGTCGCCGCCCTGGAACAGCCGAACATCCACTGTCGACAGGTCGATCTCGCGTGGGACGAGCTGATGGCCGAGAGCGGCGAGACGCGGGGTGCCGGGCGCGAGAGCGCTCTCGAGTGGGCGGTCGACGCGCTGGTCCACGAGCTGTCGTCGGACTGCGATGACACCGTGGTCGCCTGGCGCTCGGGGCGCCGGTGGGTCGAGTCCTTCGCGCCCGTCCCCATGGGAGCCGTCGACGGCCCGCCGTCCGCGCTGCGTCGGGAGGGCACCTACCTGATCACAGGCGGGTTGGGCGGCATGGGGCTGGCGCTGGGCGCCGCGCTGCACCGATCGGTGCAGGCCCGGTTGGTGCTGGTGGGACGCACGCCGCTGCCCGAACGCTCCGCGTGGGCCGAGCACCTGGCGCAGCACGGCGACGACGACGGCGTCAGTCGGCGCATCCGCGGTGTGCGTGCGCTGGAGGCGGCCGGTGCCGAAGTGCTGGTGGCTTGCGGCGACGTGTCGGACCCCGACGCCGTGGCCGCCATCGTGCGCGCGGCGCGGGAGCGCTTCGGTGCCATCCACGGGCTGATCCACGCCGCGGGCGTGCCGCCGGGCGGGCTGATCCTGCGTCGCGATGCGGCTCGTGCGCGGGAGGTCCTCGCGCCCAAGGTCGACGGGACGCGCGTGCTCGTGCAGCAGCTCGGCGAGGAGCTCGACTTCGTCGTGCTGTGTTCGTCCCTGAACGCGGTCAAGGGCTTCCCCGGCGTGGCCGACTATGCGGCGGCCAACGCCTGCCTGGATGCCTTCGCGCGCAGCGCGCCCGGCGGATCGGGACCGGCCACGGTGTCGATCGCCTGGAACCGCTGGCGCGAATCGGGCATGGCGGTCGACGCGGCCGGCGGTCCCTTGGCGGCGGACCAGGGCATCTCGGATGCCGAGGGCGCCGAGGTGCTGATGCGCGTGCTGCAGCACCGGCCCGGGCCCCAGGTGCTCGTGTCGGAGCGCGACCTGCGCGACGTGCTGGCCGAGCGACCGTGGGGTGAGTCCGGCTCCGAGCTCGAGGCGCCGTCCGGCGGCACGACCCCGTCGGCGCCGACGGCCCACGCGCGCCCGGAGCTGGCCACCGAATTCGTCGCACCGGACACGCCGACCGAGCGCGAGCTGGCGGCGATCTGGGAGCAGTTGTTCGGCATCGCTCCGATCGGTGTGCACGACGACTTCCTCGAGCTGGGCGGCCACTCGCTGCTCGCCACCCAGTTGTTGAACCGGATCACCCAGCGCCATGCGTCGGCCGGACTGACGCTGCGCGCGTTCTTCGATCATCCGACGATCGGCGGCCTCGCCCGGCGCATCGATGCGTCGGCCGAGAGTGGCGAGCAGGGCGAGAGCGCTGCATCTGATGCAGCCCCGCAGGGCTCGCGCGACGGGGGCGCCGGCTCGGCGATCACGCCGCGCGCCGACCGAACCGGTGCGGACACGCTCGACGACGCAGGGCTCGAAGGGCTCTCGGACGACGAGGTGACCGAGATGCTGAAGCGCATGGCCGACGAGGACGCTCGGCAATGAGTGCCGGCGGGTTGGACAAGCGCGGGCCGGAGACGCCGGCCGGCGCGACGGACGCCATCGACGCGCTCTCGCCGGACGAGCGGCGCGCGCTGCTGGCCGAGTTGCTGGCCCGGCGGCGGGCCGCGGAGCGGGAGCGGCCGGTCTCGTTCGCCCAGCGGCAGCTCTGGTTCCTCGATCAGCTCGTCGAGGATCGCACGGCCTACAACACGCCGGTGGCCCTGCGCCTGCGGGGCGACCTGGATCGCGAGGCGTTGCAGCGCAGTCTGGATGCGATCGTCGCGCGCCACGAGGTGCTGCGGACCACCTTCGCCATGCGCGGCGAGGAGCCCGTGCAGGTCGTGGTGGAGGCCCGGCCCCTGGCCCTGGAGGACGTCGACCTCTCGGCGCTGACCGCGGCCGAGCGGGACGAGCAGTTGCAGGCCAGTGCGTCCGACCTGAACGGCCGGCCCTTCGACCTCGAGCGCGGACCGATGCTGCGCGCGCGCCTCGTCAGGCTGGCCGAACGGGAGCACGCCCTGCTGCTGTCGGTGCACCACATCGCCTACGACGGCTGGTCCAACGACGTGTTGCTGGCCGAGCTCGCCGCCCTGTACGAGGCCTTCGCCGCGGGCCGGGCCTCGCCGCTCGATCCGCTGCCGATCCAGTACGGGGACTTCGCGTCCTGGCAGCGTGAATGGCTCACGGGGGACGTGCTCACCGACCATCTCGAGCACGGGCGACGCACCCTGGCCGACGCGCCGCTGCTCGAACTGCCGACGGACCATGCGCGCCCCGCCATCCAGCGTTTCGGGAGTGCGCGCCACGAGTCCACGCTGCCGACGAAGATCGCCGAGGGGCTCGAGGTTCTGAGCCGGCAGCAGGGCGCCACGCTGTTCATGACCGTGTTGGCCGCGTTCAAGCTGCTGCTGATGCGCTACAGCGGTCAGCACGACATCGTGGTCGGCACGCCGATCTCCGGCCGCAACCGCGCCGAGACCGAACGGCTCGTGGGCTGCTTCATCAACAGCGTGGTGCTGCGCAGCGACCTCTCCGGCGACCCGAGCTTCCGGGAGTTGCTGGCGCGCGTGCGCGAGACGAGCCTGCAGGCCTTCGACCACGGCGAGCTGCCCTTTGAACGGCTCGTCGAACACCTGCAGCCCGAGCGGGACCTCAGCCGCAACCCGCTGTTCCAGGTGCTCTTCATGTTGCAGGAGGGCGGCGGCGCGGCGCCGGCGCCCGACGGCCTGGCGCTCGAGCCGATCGCGATCGACTCGGGCAAGACGCGCCTCGACCTCGAGGTGTATGCGTTCCGGTCGCCTGACGGGCTGCGGCTGGTGTTCAACCACCGTACGGACCTGTTCGAACCCGAGACCATCGCGCGCATGGCGGGGCACTTCGGCGTGTTGTTGGCGGGCATCGTCGAGGATCCCGATCAGAGCCTGTCCAGGCTGCCGCTGCTCGACGCGGACGAGCGCCAGCTCCTGCTGCGGGACGGGAACGACACGGGGGTGGAGCAGCCCGACGTGCGCCTGCACGAGCTGGTCCTCGAGCAGGCGGCGCGCACGCCCGACGCCGTGGCGGTGGTCTGCGGCGCCGAACGGCTCACCTACGCAGAGCTCGCGGTGCAGCAGGCGCGTCTGACCGGCAGGCTCGTGGCGCGGGGTGTGGGGCCCGGCGACCTGGTGGGACTGCACGTCGAGCGGGGGCTGTCGATGATCGCCGGCATGCTCGGTGTGCTCGGCTCGGGCGCAGCCTACGTGCCGCTCGATCCGGGCTACCCCCGTGACCGTCTCGGTCTCATGCTCGAAGACTCGGGTGCGCGCGTGCTGCTCACCACGAGCGACCTGGTCGAGGCGCTGCCCGAGCACGGGGCGCAGGTGCTGCTGCTCGACACCGACGGCGAGCCGGGGATGGGCTCGATCCCGCCGCCGCGCCGGGCGGGTCCGGAGGACCTGGCCTACGTGATCTACACGTCGGGCTCGACCGGTCGACCCAAGGGCGTGCAGATCCCGCACCGCGCGGCGGTGAACCTGCTTCGGTCACTCGCCGAGCGCCCGGGGCTGGGTCCGGGCGACGTGTTGCTGGCGGTCACCACGCTGTCGTTCGACATCGCGTTGCTCGAGTTGCTCGGGCCGCTCACGGTCGGGGCCCGTGTCGTCGTCGCCGGCCGCGACGAGGCGGCGGACGGCGAACGACTGGCGGCGCGTTTGCGCGACGTCGGCGCCACGGTGCTGCAGGCCACACCCTCGACCTGGCGCCTGTTGCTGAAGGTCGGCTGGGCCGACGGCGATCAGCTCCGGGCCCTGGTGGGCGGCGAGGCCTGGGACTGGGAGCTGGCCCGGGCGTTGCTCGAACGCTGTGAGAGCGTGTGGAACATGTACGGCCCGACCGAGACCACGGTCTGGTCGGCCGTGCGGCGTGTCGAACCCGCGGACGGTCGGGTGCGCATCGGCGCGCCCATCGCCAATACCACGCTGCTGGTGCTCGACGAGCACGGGAGTCCGCAGCCCGTGGGCGTGCCCGGCGAGCTGTTCATCGGCGGCGCCGGTCTGGCGCGGGGCTACCACGGCCAGCCGCAGCTCACGGCCGAGCGCTTCGTGTCCGACCCGTTCGACGGCGACGGACAGGGCAGCGGTGCCCCCGGCGCAGCCGGTACGGTCGGCGCGACCGGTGCGTCCGGCGCGACGGGTGCGTCCGGCGCGTCCGGTTCGGCCGGTGCGGCGACCGGCGCGGCGGTCGGCCCGCGCCTGTATCGCACCGGCGACCGCGTGCGGCGTCGCGCGGACGGGACGCTCGAGTTCCTCGGGCGCCTCGATCACCAGGTCAAGCTGCGCGGCTTCCGCATCGAGCTGGGCGAAATCGAGGCGGCGCTGGGCGCACACCCGGCGGTGGGCGACGTGGTCAGCCTCGTCCGGGAGGACCGGGTCGGCGACCCGCGCCTCACGGCCTACGTCGTCCCGGCCGCGGGTGGGCTGCCTTCGGCGGCGGAGCTGCGCGCCTTCCTGCGACAGAAGCTGCCGGAGTACATGTTGCCGTCGGCCTTCGTCACGCTCGATGCGTTGCCGTTGAACCCCGCCGGCAAGATCGATCGCCGGGCGCTGCCCGTGCCGGATGCCGGTTCGCAGTCCGCGGCGTCCGCCTGGGTCGCGCCCAGCGGGCCGATCGAGCAGGTGCTGGCCGGCCTCTGGGCTGACGTGCTCGGCGTCGAGCGCGTCGGCGCCGCGGACGACTTCTTCGAGTTGGGCGGTCACTCGCTGCTGGCGACGCAGCTCGTGAGTCGCCTGCGCGATGCCTTCGAGGTGGAGCTGCCGCTGGCCGCCGTGTTCACCGCTCCGGTGCTGCGCGAGCTCGCCGCGCAGATCGAGGCCGCCCGACGGGGTGGGGACGGCCTGGAGCTGACGCGGCCCGTGGCGCGCGATCGCGTCGCCGGCGATCAGAACGGGCACGGTCACCCGGGGCTTGGCCCGGACGACGAACTGCCGCTGTCCTTCCAGCAACAGCGGTTGTGGTTCCTGCAACAGCTCGAGCCTGAGAGCGTGGCCTACAGCATGGCCATGGCGCGCCGCCTGCGGGGCACGCTCCACGTGGAGGGTCTGCGTGCGAGTCTCGATGCGATCGTGGAGCGGCACGAGGTGTTGCGCACGACATTCGTCAGCATCGACGGTTCGGCGCGCCAGCGCATCGCACCCACGCTGGAGCTGGAGCTGCCCGTCGAGGAGCTGCCCACGTCGAGCGGCGCCGAGCGGGAGGCGGCGTTGGCCGTGCGGGTCGCCGCCGAGGCCCGGCGTCCGTTCGACCTGGCCACCGGCCCGCTGATCCGCGCGACGCTGCTGCGGCTCGACGCCGAGCAGCACGTGCTGGTGTTGACCATGCACCACATCGTCTCGGATGCCTGGTCGCTGGACGTGCTGTTCGCCGAGCTGGCGCAGGCGTACGCCGCGCGGTGCGAGGGCCGGGATCCCGGTCTGCCGGCGCTGCCGTTGCAGTACGCCGACTACGCGCTGTGGCAGCGGGGCTGGTTCGCCGACGAGATGCTCGCCGACGAGCTGGCCTGGTGGCGGCGGACGCTGGCCGGTGCCGCGACGCTCGAGCTGCCCACCGACCGTCGCCGTCCGCGGGTGCAGCGGCTGGTGGGGGCGAGCGAGGCGTCGACGCTGGACACGGCGACGGTGCGCGCGCTGCGCGAGCTGGCGAACGCCGAGAGCGCCTCGCTGTTCATGGTGTTGCTGGCGGCCTTCAAGGTGCTGCTGATGCGCTCGTCGGGCTGCGAGGACGTGGTCGTCGGCACGCCGATCTCCGGGCGCAACCACACCGAGGTCGAGCGCCTGGTCGGCTTCTTCGTCAACACGCTGGTGCTGCGCAACGACCTGTCCGGCGCGCCGACGTTCCGCGAACTCGTGCGGCGCGTGCGGAAGACGACGCTGGACGCCTTCGGCCACCAGGAGATCCCCTTCGAGAAGCTGGTCGAGGAGCTGCAGCCCGAGCGCGACCTCAGCCGCAACCCGCTCTTCGACGTCTTCGTCAACATGGTCGAACTGGCGGACGGTGACGGGGTGGAGCTGCCCGGGCTGAAGCTCGAGGCCGCCGGCGGCAGCATGGAGATCGCCAAGTTCGACCTGACGCTCTACCTGTTCGTGCGCGGGGACGAGCTGTCGCTGCGGCTCAACTACAACAGCGACCTGTTCGAGGCCGCGTCGGTGCAGGCCATGCTGCGGCACCTGGGCACGCTGCTCGCCGGGATCGCCGGTGACGCCGACCGGTCGATCACCGAGCTGCCGCTCCTGGGTGACGAGGAGCGCGGCCGCCTGGCCCGGCTGCGCAACGCGGACGTGATCAGCCACGCGTTCACGCCCTTCCCCGCTGAAGACGTCGAGCAGTCCATCGGTGAGCGTTTCGCAGTCCAGGCGGCGCGGGCGCCGGAGCAGGTCGCCGTGCAGACGCGGGAGGCCCGCTGGACCTACGGCGAACTCGAGCGGCTGTCCGTTCGCACCGCGCGCACGCTGCTGGCCGCGCTGGACGGGAGTGAACCGCAGCGCGTCGCCCTGCTGTTCGATCCGGGCGGGCCCATGCTGGGCGGCCTGCTGGGTGTGTTGCGTTCGGGCCACGCCTACGTGCCCCTCGATCCCGCCTACCCCGAGGCCTGGCTGGCACGGGTCCTGGCCGACTGCCGTCCGGCACTGTTGCTCACCGACGGCCGCCACACCGCGTTGGCGCAGCGTCTCGCCGCCGGCCTGCCGCCGGCCGAGCTGCCGGTGAACGACATGCCGCCGGCCGAACTGCCGGTGACCGACATGCCCGTGATCGATGTCGACCGGTTGGATCCAGCGCACGCGGACGCTGATGCGCCGTCGCTGCCGCGGGTCGCGCCCGACGCGCTGGCCTACATCCGCTACACGTCGGGCTCCACCGGGCAGCCGAAGGGCGTCATGCAGAGCCATCGAGGCTTGCTGGCGCACATCGCCGCCTACACGAACAGCCTGCACATCGACGCCGGTGATCGGCTCAGCATGCTCTCGTCGTACACCTACGACGGCGGGCTGGTGGACATCTACGCGGCGCTGCTCAACGGCGCCCGCCTGTGTCCGTTGGCGTTCCGCGAGCACACACCGGAGGCACTGGCCGACGCGCTCGACGAGCAGGGCGTCTCGATCTACCACTCGACGCCGTCGGCCTTCCGGCACCTGGCAGGCGGTCTGGCCCCCGACCGCCAGCTCGCTCACGTGCGTCTGGTCGTGTTCGGTGGTGAGGAGCCCCGAGCCGACGATGTCGCGCTCTACCGGGAGCACTTCGGTCCCGGCTGCTGGCTGGTCAACGGCCTGGGCAGCACCGAGTCGTCCCAGGCGCTGCAGTGCTTCCTCGATCACGACACGCCGTTGGTCGGGGATCGCGTGCCGGTGGGCCTGCCGATCGAGGGTACCGAAGTCGTGCTGCTCGACGGGCGGGGCGCGCCGACCGACCTGCGGGGTGAGATCGGCATTCGCAGCGACCACGTGGCCCTGGGTTACTGGCAGCACCCGGAGCTGACCGAGTCCGCGTTCTCGGGCGGTGTCGCGGGGCGCGGACGAGCGCGGCTGTATCGCAGCGGCGACCTCGCGCGTCGACTGCCCGACGGCCGCCTCGAGTGGTTGGGGCGCAAGGACGATCAGACCAAGATCCGCGGTCACCGCGTCGAACCGGGCGAGATCGCGGCGACACTCGGTGCACTGGACGGGGTGGCGCAGGCGGCCGTGGTGCTGCGCGCGCGGGATGGGAGCGAGGATGGGCACGGGGACGAGGACGAACTCCGGCTCGTGGCCTACGTCGTGCTCGAGGCCGGGCACGACGCGGACCCCGCCGCACTGCTCGCTGCGTTGCGCGAGCGTTTGCCCGAACACATGACGCCGGCGGCCGTCGTGCCGCTCGACAGCCTGCCGGTGACGCCCGCCGGCAAGCTCGATCGCCGCGCGCTGCCGGAGCCCGAGTGGTCGGTCGCGCAGCGCAGCGGCACGTTCGAGCCCCCGGCGACCGCCAGCGAGGATCGGCTGGCGGCGATCTTCGCGGACGTGCTGGGCCTGAGAACGGTCGGCAGGCGGGATCACTTCTTCGAGCTGGGCGGCCACTCGCTGCTCGCCACCCAGGTCGTCAGTCGCGTGCGCGACACGTTCGGGGTGGCGTTGCCGCTGATCGCGCTGTTCGAACACCCGACGCTGGCCGGGCTTGCGCAGCGCATCGACGATCAGCGGGAGACGGGTACCGAAGGGGACGTGCTCCCGTTGACGCCGGCGCCGCCCGATGCGCCGCCCGTCCTCTCCTTCGGCCAGCAGCGCTTCTGGTTCCTCGAACAGTTGCAGGCCGGCTCGGCGGGGCTGAACCTGCACGCCTCGCTGCGTCTGCGCGGCGCCCTCGACGCGGTCGCGCTGCGGGCGGCGTTGGGCGAGATCGTGCGACGTCACGCGGTGCTGCGCACGTCCTACCCCGCCGACGAGCAGGGCCAGCCGCTCGCTCGGATGGCCGAACCCGGTGCTTTCGAGCTGCTCAGCACCGACCTCACCGATCTGGCCGAGGCCGCGCGCGAAGCGCAGGTGGCGCAGCTCGCCACCGAACAGGCGCGGGCACCCTTCGACATCGCGACCGGGTCCGTGTTGCGCGCCCGGCTGGTGCGCCTGTCCCCGGACGAGCACGTCTTCCTGCTCACCGTGCACCACGTGGTCGGTGACGCCTGGTCGATGGGCATCCTCTGGCGCGAGCTCGTGGCGCTCTACTCGGCGTTCGCCGCGGGTGCTCCGTCGCCGCTGACCGAGCTGCCGATCCAGTACAGCGACTTCGCGCGCTGGCAACGGGCGCTGTTGAGCGACGAGTACCTGGCTGGACAGCTGGGCTACTGGGTCGATCGACTGACCGGTATGGCGCCGCTGCTGGAGCTGCCCACCGACCGGCTGCGCCCGCCGGTCGAGACCTTCGCCGGCGCCCGCCGCTCGCGCGCCATCGGCCCGGGACTGACCCGTGCGCTGAAGGAGCTGGCGCTGCGTCACGACGCGACGCTGTTCATGGTGCTGCTGGCCGGCTTCAAGGCGCTGCTGCAGCGCTACACGTCGCAGCCCGACGTGGTGGTGGGTGCGCCAGTGGCGGGACGCACGCGCGCCGAGACCGAGGACCTGATCGGGCTGTTCGTCAACTCGCTCGTGCTGCGCACCGATCTCTCGGACGATCCCGACTTCACCGAGTTGCTGCAGCGCGTGCGCACGGCGAGCCTGGAGGCCTTTGCGCACCAGGAGCTGCCCTTCGAGCGGCTGGTGCAGGAGCTGCAACCGCGTCGGGACCTCAGTCACCACCCGTTGTTCCAGGTCATGTTCGTGTTGCAGAACGCGCCCCGCGCCGCCGTGCAGCTTCCGGACCTGGAGCTGCAGCCCCTGGCGACCGAGCGCACGACGTCGCAGCTCGACCTGACGTTGTTCGCCTGGGAGGCGGCCGGCCAGCTCTCGCTGACCTGCGAGTACAAGACCGACCTGTTCGACGAGACGACGATCGACG
>JAJDEQ010000009.1 GCA_029259695.1 Planctomycetota bacterium | reverse complement strand
TCGACGCGGTCGTCGAGAGGGTCGCCACGGATCTGTTCCGGGGCAGAGTAAGCGAGTGTCCCGACAAACTCGCCCGTCGCCGTGAGCCGCTCCTGCCCCTGCCCACTCGCCAGGCCGAAGTCTGCGAGCACTGGTCGCCCTGCCCGCGTGACGAGGATGTTACCGGGCTTGATGTCTCTGTGGATGATGCCCCGGCGGTGAGCATGTTCGAGGGCCGCGCACACGTCTCGACCAAGCCCGGCAACCCACTCGATGTAGCTGCCACCCCACGCCTCGAGGGATACGGAGTCCTCGACCGTCGAGCCCTCACGGAGCTCGAGACGGCCGCTCTCCCGGAGTGCGGCCTGCACTGCGATCGCTCGACCCGGACGAGCGCCCATGCGCCTCAGTTCGTGGATCACACCCGACAACGATCCACCTTCGATGTACTTCATCGCGTAGTACGGCAGGTCGCCCTCGACACCTCCTACGATCACCGGGACGATTCCGGGATGGTCCAGTCGGCCGACGTTGTCGATCTCGCGCTGGAACCGTTCGCGAGTGGTGGAGGAGGCGAACCGCTCCCGGATGACCTTCACTGCGACACGGCGCCCGCGCACGGAGACCTGCCGCGCTTCGAACACGATACCCATGCCGCCGGAGCCCAACTCGCGGATCAGCTTGAAGTCGCCGACGACCACCCCGGGGCCGAGACTCGCCACGGGGTTCGACCCGGCTTGGTGACCCGCAGAGTCTTGGGGCCTCTCTGCCAGGAATGCATCCAACCCCCGATCCAACCCCTCGTCGCGCGACGAATCCTGTTCTTCGGGACCAGGGTCAGTCACCGCCGGGGGGCCCACTGAACCGATCGCCGAGCCGCCGACGAACGCGATGATAGCGGCGATGGGCGGCATCCGGTGTGATTCCCAAGTGCTCGCAGATCACCGACCAGCCCGCTCCATCTATCCCGCGCATTCGCAACACGTCACCGTACTTCGGCTCGAGGCTGTCGATCAGGTCGTGTAGCCAGCGTGCCGTATCACGCCGGGTCACCGTGCCGTCCGTCTCTGCCCGGGCCGCGATGTCGAGTTCCGACGGACTGGCCTCAGACTCACCGTTGTCGGCCCGATGCGCGCGCAGGATGTCTGCGATCCTGCGCCGGGTGATCGTGCGGAGGCGTCTGCTCAAGTGCCCCACGGGGTCGTCGCGATCCAAGGTCCCCAGCCCCTCGAGCATGCCCATCAGGACGAGTTGCACGACGTCTTCAGGATCCGCCCAACGCCGAGCGCGCGGTCCCATCTCGCAGCGGACGATCATGTCGACGAAGCCCAGGTAGTGACGACACAACGCATTCGCCGCCTCGTGGTCTCCATCGCGCGCGCGCTCGATCCACACCCGGACTTGCCGAGCGCGCGCCGCTGAGTCGCGTTGCCCTTCTGGCCGCTCCGTCTCCTCATCCCCCATGGCTCGTCATCGTACTGAGCCGCCGAAGCTCGTGTGTGATGTGCTGCACATCGCGTCGCTCGATACATGACGAGTCGTTTCGAGCCGGGCTCGCGCCGAATGGACAGCCCGATGATCGGGAGCCGACCTCCCCGAAAGGCGGCGAGGGAGCTCTCGCGTCGTTGCTGCCGTAGCAGAGTGCTCGCTGCTCTCACTGGTAGACTGGAACAACATGCGGAGGAGAGGGCGGCACGCCGGCTGGGGGCAGCCGGAGCAAGCGCGGGACAGAAGGGGGAGCAATGGTCGGTGAGAGTTCAGATCGCGGTGGTCCATTCGAGCACCCCCGGCAGCAGGGCGGCGACGCACCGAGCCCGCGGGACGATGAGCGCCCGGGGTTGCCGAAGACCGAGCCGGGCTCGATGGACCTCGGTGGGCGCGGGCGTCTGAGCGACGCAGAGTCCGCCGCAGCCCCGGCGGAGCGGAACGCGCAACCCGAACTGAGCCACCGCGACCGCAGGGAGCTGGCCGAGTTCCACGCTTCGCTGCACGCAGCCACGCCGAAGACTCCGGTGACCTACACCATCATCGCGCTCAACGTCGCCGTGTTCGGCGTGATGATCGCGCGCGGGGTCCCGTTCCTCTCCCCCACTGCCCAGGACATGCTGCCCTGGGGCGCCGGCTTCGGGCCGCTCACCATGACCGGAGAATGGTGGCGCCTGCTGACCCAGATGTTCCTGCACTTCGGCATCATCCACCTGCTCTTCAACATGTGGATCTTCAAGGACGCCGGGCAACTCGTGGAACGCTGGCTCGGCAGTACGACGTTCGCGGCGCTGTACCTCACGTCGGGCCTGGTGGGCGGCGTGGCGAGCCTGAGCGTCCACCCGACCTCGGTCACCGCCGGTGCATCGGGCGCCGTGTTCGGCGTGATCGGGGCGCTGGCGGGACTGCTGCTCGTGGCGCGACACGAGACGCCGCAGCACCTCGCGAGCAAGCTCGGCAGCAGCCTCGGCTCGCTGCTCGCCATCAACCTGGCCTACGGGTTCATGAACCAATCCGTGGACATGGCCGCCCACGGCGTCGGGCTGCTGACCGGCCTGGCTTGCTGCCTGCTCGTGTATCGCCGCGACGCCCTCCATGCACCCGAGCACCGCGCATCTCGCGCGCCGCTCGCCGTCGGTGCGGGTGCCGCACTGGTCCTGGCACTGATGAGCGTGTTGCCCTGGTCGGTCGTCCACGCGAGCGACGCCATCGACGCCTTCGCCGCCGCCGAGGATCGAGCCATCAACGCCTACAACGACGGACTCCGACGCGCACAGGCCGGTGAGCTCGACGATGCTGCGTTCGCGGCGCTGGTCGAGGCTGACTGCCTACCCGAATGGCGCGCGTCCAGACGCGACTTGATCGAACTGGACGAGGGACTCCCGGACAGCCTCGCCCAACGCGTCGACCGCCTCGTCGACTACGCCACCAAGCGCCAGGCCGCCTGGGAAGCGCTGGTGGAGTACGGCCACACCGGAGACGACGCTCAGGTCCGGCTGTGGGCCAAGCTCAGCCGTGACGCCGACCGACTGGTGGCGTCCCTCGGCAACGCCGACGAGGACGAGTAGACGCAAGCGCGGCCGTTTGTCGGTCCCGGCGGCCGTACGTCGTTCCTGTCTGGCGAGGGCCGATCCCGTGCCGCGCGGATCGAGGCCCCCAAGCCTCTCGCCGCCGAACGGGCCCGACCATGAACGCCTCTCCCACCGCTGACCGCCGCAACACGACCCGTTCCGCCCGGACGACCCGTTGCGCTCGCACGGCCCTCGCCTGCACCGCGCTGTTGCTCGGACTCGCGTCCCCGTCCCGCGCCGACGTGCTGGCCGTGCCCAAGGACTTCCCCACGATCCAGGCCGCCGTCGATGGAGCCAAGACCCACGACGTGATCGTGGTCTCCTCGGGCACCTACCGGGAGAGTGTCTCCATCTTCCACACCACCAACCTGACCCTGCGCGCGAAGGGCAAGGTGATCATCGAGGGCAACGGCACGGACAGCGACCAATACCTGCTCAGCGTGTACGCGACCAGCGAGATCCGCATCAGCGGTTTCCGCTTCACCACCACGGAGACCAACGCGGGGGTCGACGTGTTCCTCGCCCGAGGCGTCGAGGTGAACAACTGTCAGTTCCGCGGCCTGTCCACCGGCGTGCAGGTGCGCACGTCGTCCTCCGTCGTCGTGCGCAAGAACAGCATCAAGGACGGTTCGACCGGCGTGCGCACCAACGACGTGGACAACGTCGTGGTGGCCGCCAACGAGCTGGACGTGAGCGGCGTGGGAGTGTGGATGTGGTCCACGGGCGCCTCGTCGGTCCACGCCAACAAGATCAAGGCCGACGTGCGGGGCATCTACCTCACGGCCCCGGCCGGCATGCTCAGCTTGAGCAACAACCAGATCCAGGGCTCGGCCGACGGCATCCGCATCGAGGGCAATCCGACGCAGGTGCTCGGCAACTCGATCAAGTCGTGCACCCAGGGCATCAGCGCGTCGGCCGGCAGCCCGGTGACGGTGCGCCGCAACAAGCTGCAGCAGATCGCCGGGAGCGGCATCCACGTGAGCGCCGAGGGCAGCGTGATCCAGGGCAACAGCGTCAAGAAGGTGGGCCTCGACGGCATCCGCGTGACGGGCGAGAAGGTGCTGGTGACGGGCAACGACGTGTCCGCGGCCGCGGACGACGGCATCGAGTTCGTGGCCACCTACGGCACGGCCACCCGCAACAAGGTCAGGAAGTGCGGCGACCAGGACATCGCCCGCTCGAGCACGGCCGTCTTCCTCACGAGCAACGACGCCAAGACCGACGGCTAGCAGCCCGGTCCCGACGACGACCTCACTCGCGCGGCGTGTTCGAGGCGATCGAGAAGATGTAGCGGGCGAACTTCCAGCCGGCGTCCGTGCGTCGCAGGATCATCAGTTCGCTGCCTGTGATCTCGAGCGTGGGGCCGTTGGTGATGGTCGTGGCCTCGACGTCGCAGGTCATCGCGGGTGCGGTCAACAGCCAGGCCGGAAGAACGCCGAGGCGCGTTCGTAGAACGTCGTGTCGGCGTTCGGTGCGCAGGGGTCTGCCGGATCCGCGTAGAAGTGCTTGCGGTTCGTATCCAGGAACTCCGCGAACGTCGGGCCGTTGACGTGGTCGGCGAAGGCCTGGGCGTCCGCGTAGACCTCGAAGAACACGACCTCCGTCTGCTGGTCGTGCGGGATCGCCTCGGGCTGCGGTCGCTTCGGCTCGTTCTCCGCCGTCAGCGGCGGGGCCGCCGCGAGGTGCACGCTGTACACCAGCGTTCCGGGCTCCGCCGCCTGGACCTTCGCGGCGACGGCCTGCAGCTCCTTCCAGAGTGCGTCCGAACAGCCGTCGCGCAGCTTCCACCTGGAGATCAGCGTGATCATCGGACGGGCTTCCCTTCGACCGGCGCGTGGTTCAGGAAGACCTCGTAGAACGCGTTGGTGGGCTCGGTGTTGCCCTGCGGTGCGTCGGACTCGATGCCGCCGTAGAGGTAGCCGACCTGAACCCGCGCTCCCGGGGGCACCTGATCGAGCTGCACGATGCCGCGGCCGTCGACGACGCCGTCACGGCGCGCCTGTGCGGTCGGGATGAAGTGGGCGTCCGCGCCGATGTAGCGCTTGCCGGGCGTGTAGCCCATGTCGTACTCGACCCACGGCGTGTCGCTGTCGGGGCGATGGGCGATGCGCGCCACGGTGTTGATCCAGGGCAGGCCGTCCGAGGGTCCGCCGTCGTTGCGGCGCGCCGCTTGCTCCGGAGTCAGCACCTCGCTCTTGATCCCGCCGATGAACGTGCGTGAGATCGTCCCGGTCCCCTCGGAGTACACCGGGATGACGGCGCACTCGTAGTGGTTGCTCTGCTGCAGGAAGCCGGACTCGACCGTGAGCGTGTTCGTGCGGTCGATGCAGACGGGCTCGGCATACCCGAGCAGCGCTCCTGGACGGAACACCCCACCGAAGACGGCGATGCGTTCCTCGCCATTGGCGGGGTCGATGTCCGCCAGCACGTTCAGGTCGCGCCGGTGGTACGGGCGGTCCCTCGCGCTCGTCTGCACCTCACCGAACAGCTCGATCGCGAGGGTCCGCTCGTCGATCGTGAAGGTCCGCAGGGCTTCGGTGTAACGCTGGGTGTACGGCAGCTCCCGCGCATCGAAGACGAACTCACCGTCGAAGAACTGGCCGAAGACGAGCATGAAGCGCGAGCCCAGTCGCTCGAGGCCCCCGCCGGTCACCGCCAGTCGCGCATCGCGAGCCTGACGGATCAACCCCTGCGCGGCCGACAGGTTGCCCGCCTCGACCGCCGCGATCATCTTCGTGACGTTGAAGGCGGTCAGCGTGCCGAACGTGGTCTTGTGCGGCGGTGTCCGGCTCGTGTCGATGCCGTAGCCCCCGACCAGGTACAGCGTGTCGGTGGCCGCGTCGTAGTACTCCTGCGGGTTCGTCACCCGCAACGGATCCGCCAGGCTCGGCGGCAGACGATCGAGCGCCAGCCCCTTGACGGTCCTGGCCTCCGGATCGACGGCGATCAGGTGCGTGTTGAAGTCGGCGAAGTTTCCGGCCGTCGTTGAGCTGGAGAACCCGTGCAACCCCTGGGCGCGGCCACCCACCAGGATCCACTTGCCGGACGGCGCCACCGCAGCCGCGAACGACTGCAGCTTCGGCAGTTGCCCCGCATCGGCTTCGACCAGCTCGATGCCGTAGTCCAGGCCCCGGTCGTTGGCATGGTATGCGGCCTGCGCACACGCGGTGGATCCGATGGCGGCGCAGACGAGGGCGAGGACCGCCCGGCGGACGCAACCGGTCGGGGTGCTGTTGGCGCCGCGCGGCGAACACGTCGGGTTGTTGGAGGTCATCGGCTCTCCTCCGCTGCTGCGGCACTCAGGTTCTTGATGTAGTTCATCACCGTGCTGTGCTTGTTGGGCGACAGGTCACGCGTGATCGGCATGTACCCGGTCACGCCGAAGGGCGCACTCAGGAACAGTGGCAACGGCGGCGTGCCTCCCGGTGGCTGCAGCGAGTAGAAGATGAATGTGTCCTCGATCGACAGGTCGATGCGTTCGCGCATAGCCGGGTAGAGCTTGGCGTACGGACTCATGATCGGCTCGATGTCGCCCCAGCTCGGCTTCGCGAGGATGTCGTAGTTCGAGTACTGGTGGACGGAGATCGTCCGCTCCTGGCTGGGCTCGTTGTAGGACGTGGGCTCGGGTCGCGTTCCGTGCCGCAGACGCAGGTCGACGCCTTCGGGCGGCGCCTCGTCCGTGAAGAACTCGATGCTGTACACCTGGCCGTCGAGCTCCGTCGTCCGGTCGCCGGGATCGGCGATCGCGTCGAGGGTGACGCTGGCCAGGCCGGAGGCGTCGGAGGGCATCACGTCCCATTGCAGTGAGCCTCCGTTGGCGACCGAATCACCCGTGTGCAGGTCGGTGCCTTTCGTGCGCAGACTCACACCGGCCTTCGGGCGACCCCACTCCGTCACCAGCACAGCCGACGTCGTGCGCTTGAACGTGCCCAGCACCGGCGTGTCGGCGACCGCGATGTCGTTGGCCATGCGGAAGACCCGGTCGGTGACCGCAAACGCGATGCCCGTCGGGTCCTCGGCGAGGATCACGGGACTGCCGCTGTTGATGCGAGCGGCCTGGAGCTGCAGCGGGTGATCGTGCAGCAGCCGGATCTGCTCGTCTGTCAGCACGACCTCCGAGATGCCGGCGGTCTCCAGCTGGCAGAAGGCCGAGACGTCGACGCGGCCGAGCTCGGTGCGCGTGCCGTCGTGCACGACGAATGCGGACACACCGGATACCGCGGAGACGTCGAAATAGGTCCCGTCGTTCGTGGCCTGGTTGGGCGCGCGGTTGATGGGGATCGAGTTGCCGAGGTCGACGACCAGGCGCTTGCGCACTTCGTCCACGAAGAACGGGCCGCCGTTGAAGGTCTGGTAGTCCCAGCGCTGCTGCTTCGGTGCCTTGGGGTCGGGGTTGTAGGCGACCTGATGCGGGTCCTTCTTGTCCCACTCGCGCGGTTCGAGCCAGCGCTGACCCGGCGTGTGGATCGGCTCGTGCGCCTTGCGCGGGGCGAGCGTGCCCGTGACGCGGCCGATCTTGAAGGCCGAGTTGACGCTGTTGTTCTGGTAGGCGTTCGTCGTGAACGCGATCAGGACCATGATGTTGCCGTCCGCGTCGGTATCGCACGCGGCGCGCATGGCGTCGAGCACCGGCGACGCACTCCTGGCGGGCCAGTCCGAGGCCGGGATGCGCAAGACACTCTGGTAGCTCGCGCTGGCGTTGAAGTCGCCGCCGTTCCGGCCCGCCATGGTCGACATGACCTGCCACCACAACCCGTTGAGACCCGCCGGGTCCATCGGACCGCCGACGGTCAACGTGCTCCCGCCCGGCATGGGGATCACGAGACTCACGGAGAACCCGAAGAACATCGACACGCCTTGCTGGTCCGTGTCGAGGTCGACGAGCACCGCCCGGGAGGACTCGACCGCCGCGCCCGCGATGGGGTCGACGCCGGGCTGATGGACGAAGGCCCCCTCGTCGTCGTAGACCGCCGTCACGACGCAGTCGAGGAACTCGATCACGTGCGTCCCGTCGGGATTCCACCAGGGCTCGGGATCCGTGACCTCCGGCTGGTAGTTCAACGGGTTGTTGTTCACCGTCGAGACGTCGCAGGAGAAGTCACCCGAGAAGTGGATGCGCGGCACCTTCATGTAACTGCCGGTCGGTGTCGGCGTCTGCGCCCCCACTGACGCGGCAACCGGAATCAACAACGCGAGGATTGCTCGCGACCACGTGAATCGACCCATACCCCAGTCCTTCCCTTTGTGCAGCACGCAACTCCCCTTGCCCGCCCCGTCAGCCGGCCACGAAACAGAGCCCTGCGGCGCCGGATCGAAGCCGCATTCTCACGAGATGAGTGACATTGTCACGGGCAAGGCGGAAGCATCACACGCGCTGTAGTGTCATCAGCGTCGCCGCATGTGAGATCACGCTCTCACCACTCGCCGCGAGTGGAGTCGGCGCCGGCCTCCGCCGGGCGTCGCCTTCACCGCCTTCACCGCCCTCACCGCCCTCACCGCCTCAGCGTGTAGAGGCCACCGAGGAAGCGGAATCCCTTGGCGCGCGGGAGCCAGTCTCCGTCCGCGTCGCGTTCGAGCACGATGCGGAAGTCCGAGGCGCCCTCGTTCTTCGGGTCGAAGTAGGGATTGTCCGAACCGGTGCGTAGCCTGCTCGAGGCCAGATCGGGTTCCAGCTTCCAGCCGACGCCGGCCTTGTTCTGCCAGCGCATGCGCGCGCGCTTGCCGCTGCCCTTGACCGTGATCTCGCCGACGTGCCAGTCGTTCTCGGTGGGTTCGTGCACGTACTCACCAACCAGGTCTGCGAGTTCGAGCCGCTCGAAGATCTGGGCGTCGGGCAGTCGATAGCGCAGCGCGACGTGCATGGGCGGCCTGGCCTGCGGTCGGAGTCGCCGGTGCAGGGCCTCGTGATAGTAGTCGGGCTCGAGCTGCCCCTCGAAGTCGCTCGGCCAGGTCGAGCGATCGAACCACTGGTGGCCTTCCTCCTCGAGTTCGAACTCCGGCCAGGTGCGGAAGAGATGGTGGAAGAACTCGTGCTGCAGCCACTGCGGCAGGTAGGCGCGCCGCTCGATCGCCGTGTACGGCCCCGCGCCCAGGTGCGGTGGTTTCCGCAACAACCAGCGGTCGTCGACGATGAAGCAGGGCGAGCTGCCGTCCGGGCCCACTCCCATTCCACCCGTGATGAACTCGGTGGTCTCGAACTCGGCGGACTCGGGCACGTGCGACGGGTAGATCACCCACCACCAGTCCGTCTCCGCCTGGGTCCGTTCATCGACCGCGGCCCAGATGCGTAGCATCGCCTCGTCGGCGAGCCCGGCGTGCCGGTTCGGCTCCACCCCGGTGGCGAGTGGTACGTCCAGCTTGGAGAGCGGCAGGATCGACGTTTGCATCCGCAGCCGCCCCTCGGTCATGGCGGCGACGTATTCGCCGAAGAGCGCGAGCGACTCGTGAATGACCTGATTGTCGTGTTGCAGCAGCTCCGGCGCGATGCGTGACGTCTTCTTCCTCCCCTTGCCACGCCGCAAGTCCTTCATGCTGCGCGGTTCGATCCCCTCGCCGCGCCCCACGAGCACGATGGTCAGCCGGACATCCGCCGGTTGCGACATCTGCTCCACGCCCGCGTGCCCCTCGTCCGGCTGCTTCAGGCGCCAGTCGACGCAATCGGTGAGCATGCGCAGCGCGTAGTAGCACGGCGGACTGCCGACGAAGACCTCGCGCACGGCGGCGTTCGACGCACTCCACGCTCGGCTCCCCGGCGGGTGGGCCTGCCAGAACCGGTCCAGTCGCTCGCGACACGCCTCGTACTGTCCGAGTGCGTAGAGCCGCTCCAACTCGAGGAACGTCTCGAGTGCCTGCACGTAGAGCTTCGGGAACGACTGCACGCCGTGCGGCTCGAGCAGCTCCCCGGCCGTGGCGGGCTCATCGCCTGCACGACACGGTGCCGAACTGCCGAACAGAGCCACGGCAACGAGCAGGAGCATCACGGGGCGCATGCGTGGGATCCTACTCGACGCGCTCACGCAGAGCGCGCCAGACTGCGCGCGCCTCCCACCGACAGCGTCTTCGCTTCCCGGCCCGCCCGACCCCGCCCGAACGGGGCCGACTCCTAGCGCCGATCTCCCGGTGCCTGTGCAGGATCGCTGATGCCGATCACACCCTGCACCTCGATCGCGGAGGTGTCGGGCGCGGCGCCAGCGCGCGCGCGCAACGCGGCCGCTTGCGCGCGCCGGCTGTACTCGATCGATTCACCCAGGACGCGCGCCGACTCCTGCGGCGCGTGGAAGCCGCGCGAGTTCTCGGACGAGATGTAGTCCAAGCGCCACATGGCCTTGCGTTGGTAGGCATGGATCTCGGCCAGCTCCTCCGCGCTGACGCCCGCGGCCTTCGCTTCGAGCACCGCGTCGAGCATCTCGGTCAGGGCACCGGCGGCCGTGTCCATCAGGTTCATGGTCGTCGACTGGATCGCGTCCACGCGGGCGAGCATGTCCGCGTCCGAGGCGTGGTGGCAGTTGCCGCAAGCACGGCTGATGCGGCCCAACGGGCTCGCCACGTCGTGGCTCGAGAGCTTCATGGCTCCCACCCGCTCGTAGGGCATGTGGCAGTCGGCGCAGGTCACGCCGCTGCGCGCGTGGATGCCCTGGCTCCACAGTTCGAACTCGGGGTGCTGCACCTTGAGCACCTCGGCACCAGTCTCCCCGTGGACATAGTCGTAGAAGGGTGTGCCGTCCGGGAACGTGCTCTCGTCCCAGAAGGACTCGAGGTCCTCGGCGCGCAGGCCGTTGCCCCACGGGAAGGTGAGCACGTCCTTGTCACCGCAGTAGTACTCCACGTGGCACTGGCCGCAGGTGTACGCGCGCAACTCCTGGCGCGTCGCGTCACGGTTGGGATCGTAGGGCCGCTCCCGGTCACCCCGGCGCCAGCGTTCGATGCTCGGCAGGTGCCGTACCGGCGCATCCCCTTCGGCCAACGCGCCGATGCCCAGCACGAAACCCGGCCGTGTGACGCGGATCGACATGGTCTTGGGGTCGTGGCAGTCGATGCAGCTCACCGGGTGGGCGTCGCCCAGGCTCATGTGACCGTCGGGCAGCGCCGTGCCGGCGTACTCGCCGGTGAACCCGCCGGCAGGCGCGTTGGGGAAGGTGGTGTCGCCGTCGGGCGTGCCGTCGGGCGCCGCCTGCACCAACGCGAGCACTTCCTGGTACGGCTTGCGGCTGACCTCTTCGAACCCGCGGATCACGGCGCGCATGTCGAAGCCGGCCGCCAGGGCCGCCTCGTCGTGGGGCTCACCCAACGCGCGCAGGCCCTGCTGTCGGTACATCACCGATGTCGACGCGTGGCAGTGCAGGCAGGCGCCGGCCTGGGGCTTCTTGGTGACCCGCTCGGTGACGCCCTGGTCGTACAGCATGTACGCATGACCGCGGGCCTCGCGGTAGTCGAGCGCGAACGCGTAGCCGGCGTAGAGTCGTCGCAACCAGGGGAAGCTGTCGAGCTTGCTCTGGGGCAGCGCGCTGCTGCCGCCGCGGAACTTGTCGCCGGCCGTGGCCACGTAGCCGTCGTATTGGTGGGGCCAGTTCACTCCCCAGGGAGCCGGGTCGGTGGACAGCTCGTTCACCTGCGCCAGTCGCACGAACGGTTCGCGGGCCTCCTGCTTGCGCTCGAAGATGGTCACCAGCACCCAACTCACCAGGATCGTCAGCACGGCCACCGCAAACAGGAGCAGCAGGGGCGTGGCGGCGCCTCCACGCTGGTCGGTCGGATCGTGAGGTTTCAGCGACATGGGGAGTCTCTCTCGACGGAAGGCGCGCGGGGCCGTGGCACGGAGGTCATCGCGCGGCGTGGCCGACCTGCGCATGGCATGACACACACGAGGGCGCACCCAGGTGCGGCGCGGTCGCCATGACGGGTTGCAGCAGATCCGCGTGGCAGTCCAGGCAGGCCGCCTGGGTCACCCGCGCATTGCGCGGCTTGATGCGGATCGGATCGGGGAAGCGATTCGTGGTGAACGCAAGCGAATGGAAGAAGCCGTTGTCGGCCTTCGTGACCCACTTGCCCACGGGGTGCGGGCTGAGGTGACAGTCGTTGCAGGTGGCCACGGCCCGGTGACTCGACTTGACCCACGAGTCATATGAAGACTGCATGACGTGGCAGTTGACGCAGGCCGCCGGATCGTCCGAGAGGTAGGCCCCGCCCTCGCCGTAGCCGAAGGTGAACGCACCCAGGCCGAGCAACCCGCCGAGCGCCACGACGAGCACGATGAACACGCGGCCACGCGCGCGCGGAGGTTGCTGCTGATCGTTCATGGGCGGGGAGTCTACGGACTCGCGCGCGACGTTGCCATGGGAGACGCCCGTCGCCACGAACCCCGGTGTGCCTTACGCTCTGTGCAGGTCTCGCCCGTCGAGGGACGGAACGGACCCGGGCAGGTACAAGGCAATCATGGAAGGAGGGAACCATGACCCACCGTCGCTCGAACACCTCGGTCCCGCCACTCGACCCGGTGGCGCCGCGCACCCAGGCGACGGCGCTCCGCCGTCTCCCCACGGCGTTCGCCCTCGCCGCGGCGGTGCTCCTCTCTCCACCCGA
>JAJDEQ010000080.1 GCA_029259695.1 Planctomycetota bacterium | reverse complement strand
TTCATCAGCGAGAGGATCGGCTGGCTCGGGTAGAGCGGCTGGTCCAGCAGGTCCCGCGGGATCAGCGAACCCTCCATGCCGGAGGGGAAGTGCAGCGTCCACCACGGGTCGGCCATGTCGGGCTGATCGACGGGCGGCTTCCATTGCTTGCCGTGGTCGTCGCCGACCAGCAGGCAACCGATGCGGCCGAAGGTCTGGCCCAGGGCGAGCGCGGGGGCCGCGGCGTCTCCCAGGCGGGGCATGGGGATCTTTCGGCGCCGGGCGAACCAGTAGGCGCCCAGGGCACCGCCGATGAAGCCGCCGTACGACACCAGGCCGCCGCGCCACAGGGCGATGGGGGACAGGATGTCGGTCCACGCGTCGGGGTGGATCGCGAGGTACATCAGGCGCGCGCCCACGAAGCCGGTGAGGATCGCGCGCACGGCGAGGTCGCCCACCGGGTCGTCCTCGGTGACGCCCAGCTTGGGCAGCGTGCGACTCAACCACCAGGAGGCGGCGAGCACGCCCAGCAACACCATCAGCCCGAAGCTGCGGATGGGGAACTCGCCGATCTTGAACAGGTAGGGCTGCATGGGGTGTCAGCGCGGGGCGACTAGATCAGCACGCCGATGATCTGGCCTTCGAAGACCAGCGTGTCATCGACGAATGCCTGGCTCTGGTAGGTCGCCATGTTGCGGCGCACGCGCATCTGCTTGGCCACCACGAGCATCTTGTCGCCGGGGACGACCTGGCCCCGGAAACGTGCACGCTCCAGGCCGCCGAAGCCGAAGAACTGGCCCGAGCTGATCGGCAGGGCGAAGGATGCCAGCCAGGCACAGAGCTGGGCGGCGACCTCGACCATCACGATGGCCGGCATCAGCGGGCGCCCGGGGACGTGGCCCTTGACCCAGAAGGCGTCCGGCCGGGCCTCGTGCAGGCCGATGCCCCAGTGGGTCTCGGGGTCGTGGTGGACGATCCCGTGCAGCAGCGCCATCTCGTGGCGCTGCGGGATGCGTTCGTGCACCTGCGACATGTCGTATGCGAGCGGGGTGTCCTGCCATTCCCGCGGATCGCAGAGGGGTTCGGCCATGGGCGGTCTCCGTGGCGCGGATTCTAGGGACGCGGGGCCCTCGGCACCATGGGAGTCGTCTCAGGGCTCGTGGGGGAGTCGTCTCAGGACTCGTGGGGGAGTCGTCTCAGGACTCGTCGGGGAGTCGCCTCAGGACTCGTCGGGGCGGCGCAGGGTGAACCAGCGCACGGCCTCGCCCTGGAGGCCCTGCAGCACGAAGCCGTCCTCGAACGGGGCGAAGCCCTCGCAGCGGATGGTCACGCGGTAGCTGCCTTCCGGGACGTGGCGGAAGACGACCTGCCCCTCGCCCGCCGTGCGTTCGTCGAAGACGCGCCCGCTGCCGCGCAACTCGACGCGCGCCCCGCCCACCGCGCGCCCCTGGAGATCCTGGACCCGCAGCAGCACCTGATGGCGGGGCGTCAGGGGCATGGAGATGCGCGTGAGCCCCTGGCCCACGTACACCGGACCCTGTCGGTCGAGCAGGTTGCCGCGCTCGAGCAGCGTGAGCGCGTACTGGCCCTGGGGCAGGGGCGAGAAGTGGAACTCGCCGTGCTCGTCCGCCCGGGCGATCTTGCGCTCGGGGGCCGGCACGTCGTTGACCAGGCGCAGGACCTCGAGGAACACCGGCACGTCGGGGACCGGCAGGCCGTGGACGTCGTAGACCTGGCCGGCGATCCCGGACCCGCGGTCCATGACGAAGGCGATCGGCGTGCCGTCGTCGGCCGGCACGGGCAGGGCCGTGAGGAAGCTGGGGCGGTAGCCGGGGGCGTGCACGACCACGTCGTACAGGCCGGGCTTCTGTTCGACACGGAAGACGCCGAAGCGGGTGTGGAACGGCTGGGAGGTCGAGTCGGTCAGACGCTCCATGGGGTCCCTGCCGGGGTCGTGGGGCAGCACGTCCACCTGGAACGAGGTCACCGGTTGCTCCGTCTGCCCGTCGATCACGCGGCCGGCGATCTCCTTGGGGCCGAGCCGCACCACCGGCTGCTCGATGCGTTCGGCGGCGGGCCCGCGCGGGGGGGCGAGCTCGGCCCCGGCCGGGCTGCGGGCGGGGGCGGGCAGGGCGCCGGCGCCCGTTTCGGCCGAGGAGTGCCCGAGGGGCCGGAGTTCGGCCGGATCGCCCTGCTCGTCGTCGCCGAGCAGCAGCAGCCCGGTGGCGGCGGCCACGAGCACGAGGCCGACGACCGCGAGCAGGATCGCGGGCGAGCGGCGGCTGGCGGTACGGCGGGAGCGGCGGGGGGTCGTCATGGGCGGTGTGGAGGGGAACGCTTCCAACGATTACTGTACCGGGCTCGGTACCGCCCAGTTTCAACGCGAGTCAACCCATGTCCTCCCGCACGTTCATCGCCGGTCTCCTCTGCGCAGGATGGCTGGCCGTCTCGGCCGCCCCGGCCCCGGCCCTCGGCGCCCCGTCGACGGCGAACCCGGCCGCCCTGCCCGCCGCCGCGGTTCCGGCCGCGCCTGCCGCCGAGCACCCCAAGACCGTGATCCTGGGCTTCGACGGCATGGACTTCGCGCTGACCACGCAGTTCATGGACGAAGGCCTGCTGCCCAACTTCCAGCGTCTTGCCGAGCAGGGTCTGTTCCAGCCGCTCGAGACCTCGAACCCGGCGCAGTCACCGGTGTCCTGGGCCGTGTTCAACACGGGGACCAACCCGGGCAAGACCGGCGTGGCGGGTTTCGTGAGCCGCAAGATCAACCCTCCGGCCGGGACGTCGAAGGGCTCGGTCGGTCCGCAGCCCATGCTCGGCTTCAACACCACCGTGGACGCGGCGCCCTTCGTGCGCTTCCCGATGGCGCTCGAGAACCGCGTGGCCTTCCTGGCCATCGCGTCGGTCGGCGCGCTGGTCGTGGGTCTGCTCCTGTTCCGGCTGTTGCTCGGCATCCCCACCCTGTTCGCTGTGATCCTGGCGCTGGGTGCCGGTGGCCTGGGCGGCTGGATGGCGGACGGCTACGTGAAGTCGCTGCCCGCCGACGGCAAGGTGCCCTACGTGATCAACCCCATGCAGGGGACCAACTTCTGGTCGTACCTCGACAGCGAGGGCGTTCGGCTGCGCGGCATCCAGGTGGCCTCGACCTACCCGCCGGACAACGAAGGCCCCAACACGCAGTTGCTGGCCGGCCTCGGCGTGCCGGACGTGGGCGGTTCCCCGGGCACCTTCTACGTCTACACCAACGACCCGTGGGCTTTCGAGAAGGGCACCGGCGCGGGCGGCGAGATCGTCAAGATCTACGAGGACGATCCGGATGCGCGCCCGGGCTTCTTCGAGGGCGAACTCGTGGGCCCGCGCAACTGGATCCGCCGCGCCGACTTCGACCACCGCATCGACACGCTCGAGAGCCGCAAGGACGACCCCGAGCTCTCGACTCACGAGCGCGATCGCGTCGAAGAGGAGATCAACCGCATCCGCTCCGAGCGCAAGGCGTGGTCGAGCAAGGAGAAGGTCGTCACGCCCTTCGGCATGAACGCCGATCGCTCCGGCGGCGCGGTCAGCTTCGACGTGGCCGGCCACAAGGAGACGGTGGACCGCGGGGGCTGGAGCAGCTTCATCCCGGTGGCGTTCGAACTCACGGACTCCTACAGCGCCTACGGCATCGTGCGCTTCCACGTGATGGAGTGTGACGACGACGAGGTGCGCATCTTCGTCCCGCCGATCAGCATCGACCCCGAGCGGCCCCCGGCGCACCTGCCGATCAGCTCGCCGCCGGAGTTCTCGGGCGAACTCGCGCGCGCCATCGGGCACCCGTTCGAGACGCTGGGCTGGGCCTGCATGACCAACCCGCTCAAGGACATCGAGGACACCGAGTTCACCGCCGAGTCGTTCCTGCAGGACATCGGCATCAACCTCGACTGGCGCCTCGAGATCCTCGACGCGAGCTTCGACGACGCCTCGGCCTGGGACGTCTACTACCAGGTGGACGGCGGCACCGACCGCACGGCCCACATGCTGTACCGCGAGTTCGACCCCGAGCACCCGCTGTACGACGAGGAGTACGCCAACACCGAGGTGAACGCGTTCGGCCGCACGTTCCCGCTCAAGCGCGCGATCCCCGAGGTGTACAAGGAGGCCGATCGCTACGTGGGGCACGTGCTCGACCGCATCGAAGGCGGCGACCTGGGCGAAGGCGCTCTGCTGCTCGTCGTGTCCGACCACGGGTTCCAGTCGTTCCGTCGCGGCGTCAACCTGAACAACGTGCTGCACGACCTGGGCTACCTGCACATCAAGGACGGCATGTCGGTCGACGAGGCCTTCGACGCGGGGCGCTCGAAGTTGCTCATGTACGTGGACTGGGAGCGCACGCAGGCCTACTCGCTCGGCCTGGGCAAGGTCTTCATCAACCTCCAGGGCCGCGAGCCGCAGGGCCTCGTGAGTCCGGACGAGTACGACGTGTTGATCGAGAAGCTGCGCGGTGAGCTGTTGCAACTCACGGACGGCGATGGCGGGCCCCAGGTCGTGACCTCGGCGCTGCGCCGCGACGAGCTGTACGACGGTCCCTGGTGGAAGGAAGGCGAGGCCAAGCGCCTCGTCGCCGGCCGCGAGGAGAGCGTGCACCACGACGGGTTCGCCGACCTGTTCCTCGGCTACCGGCCCTACTACCGCGTGTCCTGGGGCAACACCATGGGTGATCTCAACCGCGCGGCCATCGTGGACAACGACAAGCACTGGTCGGGTGACCACGTCTCGGTCGACCCGGTCCACGTGCAGGGCATCCTGTTCAGCAACCGCAAGCTGGCACAGCCCGCCACGTCGGGCCTGATCGACATCGGCCCCACCGTGGTGCGGCGCTACGGCATCGACCTGGGCCGCACCGACATGGACGGCCGTCCGCTCGTCTTCCAGGGCGACGAGTGATGGGACGGCTGCTGGTCACCGGCGGCACGGGCTTCCTGGGCCGGCACCTCGTCGCGCAGCTGCGCGAGGCCGGGCGGGACGTGCGCGTGATGGCCCGCTCGGGCAGCGACACGAGCGGGCTGGAGGGAGCCGAGATCGTCAGCGGCGACGTCACGCGCCGGGAGGACCTGGCCACGGCGCTGGAGGGCGTGAGCCGCGTGTTCCACGTCGCCGCCGAGGTGCGCGACGACCAACCCGCGGAGACCTACGACGCGGTCAACCGGCGCGCGGTCGAACTGCTGCTCGACCTGTGTCACGAGCGTGGGGTCGAGCGCCTGGTGCACACGTCCAGCTACTTCGCCATCGGCCGCACGGGCGAGCCGCGCATGTCCGCCGACCAGGTCGCGGACGAGTACTGGACTCACGATCCGGGCGACATGCACGACGCCCACGAGCAGAGCAAGTACGACGCCGAGCACGAGCTCAACCAGCGCGTGTCGCGCTCCGAACCCGTGCTCGCGCTGCTGCCCACGATGATGTACGGCCCCGAACTGCGCGACGTGTCGGGCCCGGCGGACCTGCGGCCCGGCAATCGCATCGTGGCCATGCTGGCCGAGCACGCGGCGGGGCGTTATCCGGGGCTGCCGGGCGACGGCGAGCAGCTCTGGAACCTCGTGCACGTGGCCGACGTCGCCCGGGGCCACGTGCTGGCGATGGATGCCGAGCACGACTCCGGCAGCTGGCCGCCGCCTGACTGGGTGCACTGGCACTACATCCTGGGCGGCGAGAACGTCACCCTGCGCGGGCTGTTCGAGGCGTTCGGACGCTTCGCCGGTGTGGCGCCGCCGGCGGCCGCGAAGCGTCGCAAGGGGCTGCTCGGCAAGCTGCTCGGGCCAGGCGGTGACCCGCGCTCGCCCGCTCGCTACGCCATGGACAGCCACAGTTGGGCCTACAGCTCGGAGTTCGCCGCGGCGGACTTCGGCTACCAGGGGCGCTCTCTCGACGAGGGCTTGGGAGACACGGTGGAATGGATGCGAGCACACGGATGCCTCTAGCCGCCGGGAAGACCGGGAACCCGGGGCTCGTCGAAGCCCGTGCCATGACGCCTCGCCTCCGTCCGTCCCGACTGTCTGCGCCGGAGCCGCCGTGCTCCTCCCGACAAGCGCCCGCCCGTCCGGCGTGGGCTTCGCTCGGGATGCTGAGCGCGGCCCTCGGGCTGCTGCTCGCCGCCTGTGGCGCTCCCCGTCCCGCCGTGCAACTGCCCGGCCCCGCGGCCTTCGACGTGGTCGAGACGCCGCCGGCCCCGGCCGACGACGACATCGACATGGGATCCGGGATCCAGCAGGGCGTCACGCACGGCTCGTCGAGCCGCACCCGTGCCGAACAGCTCGACACGATGATCTCCGAGATCCTCGAGGTGACCAAGCCCGCCGCCGCCGGCATCCGCTCCCGGCTGGGCCACGCCATCGACGCGCTGCAGGTGCCCGAGAAGCTGGCGACCAACGAGTACGGGTTGCGCGGTTGGCGCGAGGAGCGTCGCGACGGCTACGTCAACGAGGTCGAAACGCTCTACAACGACGCCGAGGGTCAGCTGCTCACGCTGCTCGATGCGGCCATGACGACCGCCCGCAACCAGGCCCGGCGGCTGGCGCCGGTCCGTTCGCCGCTCGACGCCGGTGCGACCGGTGAGCCGGTGCTGGACAAGCGCCTGACCACGCTCGAGGAATTCCTCAACGGCAAGGTCGCGCTGTCCGACGTGGATGCGTCGCGCGAGCAGGACAAGAAGCGCGTGACCGAGCTGGTCCAGGTCTTCTCGAGCTTCGGCGTCGATGGCGCCGACGAGGCCCTCGGGGGGCGCCTGCTGCTGTTCGTGGGGACGAGCAGCGAGGACGGGCGGCCGCGCTGCATGGTCGTCTACCGCAGCGACGAGGGCATGCCCGAGAGCCACGCGATGGCGCAGGTCATGCGTCACCGGGTGCTGCGCGGCTCCACCATCGTCTACGACCGCGGTTGGCGCGCACTGCCGGGGCTGGCGCCGGGCTACCCGGAAACCGAGGTGTTCGACAACTTCGCCATGGCACCGGCAGTGGAACCCGTCGTACTCGACGATCCGCGCCTGCGGGACATGCGCATCATCATCGACGTCCAGACCGCGGTCGTCGGGCCGTCCGGTGAGTTGCGCGGCGGCGTCGACTGGCGCCTCGAGTACAGCGTGTCCACGCGCGGCGACACGAGCTGGGAGCTGTCCCAGCAGGGGCCGGTGTTCGACCCGTTCTGCACCGAGGTCAAGCGCGCGCTGGGTCACTCCTGATCCGGCGCGGCATCACGGCGCGCGAACGCGGGGGCAGCGCGGCGCGCGAACCGGACGCCGTCAGGTCATGAGTCGCTCGTAGCGCGCCCGGGTCTCGAGGGCGGCGCTCTCGATGTCGACCAGCAGCAGGTGCCCTGCGTCGCCATCGGCCGTGTCGGCGTAGTCGAGGCGCAGGGCCAGCGAGCGCGCCGCGGCGGGGTCGGCCGGCACTTCCTTCGTGTCGAGTCCCATGGCGACCTGCAGTCGCGTCTCCACCCGGCGGAAGAACAGGTAGGTGTCCCGCAGCCATTGGGCCACGTGCTCGCGCAGGATCCCGTGGTGCGCGAGCAGCTCCAGCGCGCGCGGCGTCTCCTGCACCAGCACGGAGGGTGCCGAGCGGCCGTGGCGAAGCTGCAGGTACTGGGTCATGAACTCGATGTCCACCATGCCGCCGGTGCCGCGCTTGAGGTCGAGGCCGTGGGCCTCCGCCTCGATCTTGGCGCGCATGGCGCGGAAACGATCGGAGAGGTCGGCGGGGTAGTCGTGCTTGCGCACGATGTTGCGGATGCGCGCGAGCACTCGCTGTCCCAGCGCCGCGTCGCCGGCGATCACGCGCGCCTTGAGCAGTGCCTGGTGTTCGAAGAGCGCCGCTCGCGGTGAACGGTAGTACGACTCGAAGCCGCGCAGGCTCGTCACCAGCGTGCCCTTGCTGCCCTCCGGACGCAGGCGCGTGTCGATCTTGTACAGCCGCGGCGTCCCGCGTGCTCCGCTCACGCGGGCGATGAACTCCTCGGCCACGCGGGTGAAGAACACGCTGTTGGACATGCCCGTCTCGGTCTGCCCTTCGCCGCTGTAGACGAAGATCACGTCGGCGTCGCTGGCGTAGTTGGCCTCGAGTCCGCCGACCTTGCCGAGCGCCACGATGACCATGTGGGCGCCGACACGGGCCGACATGCCGTGGATGCTCGTGGGGCTGCCGTGCTCGGCGACGGCCTGGGACAGGACCACGTCGTAGGCGTGCCGCAGCACGTCGATGCACAGCTGGGACAGGTCGGCCAGCGTCTGCCGCACCGGCACGAACTCCTGGAGGTCCTGCACACCGATGCGCAGCTGCTCGAGCTTCTTGTGGTCGGAGAGCACGAGCCAGGGGTCGACGTCGTGGGCGGCCGCGAGGCTGTCGAGCAGCCGGCGCCGATCCCTTTGTCCGCGCACGCCGGTGAGCAGCGCGTCGACGAAGTCGTCCACGATGTGTGGTTCGCTGGCGAGGATGTCGGCCAGGTAGGGGCTGGTGCAGGCGAGGTCGCAGAGGATGTCGAGCAGTTGTTCCTCGGCGGCGAGTTGGGCGTAGAGCACGCCGCGCGCGCCGACGCCGCGGGTCATGGACTCGAAGCGATCGAGGGCCACGTCGGGGTCGGGGCCGAGCGAGAGCCGTTCGAGCAGCTTGGGCGCAAGGCTCGCGAAGGCCGAGACCTGCCGGGGCGAGGCGGGCAGGAAGCGCGACACCGGGCCTGCCGCGCGCTGCAGCACCTTCAGGCTCGCGGTCTGGTGCGAGTAGCCCAGGTCGGCCAGGGCCTCACGGGCCGGGCCGTCGTCCACCTGCGCGTCGAGGATTCTCTCGGCGATGCGGCCCGCCGGCCCGTCGAGGTCTTCGAAGGCCTCGCGGAAGTGTCGGTCGAAGATCTCGCGCACGCGGCGCCGGTGCTCGCCCAGTTCGGACTCGAGGCTGCCGGTGTCGCGCGCGCCCATGAGCTGGGTCAGGGGCGCGAGGTCCGCGGGCAGTCGGTGGGTCTGCACCCGGTGCATGACCTGCAACAGGTTCTCCACGCGGCGGTGGAAGCGGTAGGCCGAACGCAGGTGGGCCGCCTCCAGGCTGCTCATGGCGCCGGCCACGCGCAGCCGCTCGAGGGAGTGCAGTGTGCTGGGCGAGACCAGCGCCGGGTTGAGGCGCGCGTGCTGCAGGGCGAGGAACTGCGCGAGCGTCTCGATGTCGCGGATGCCGCCGGGGGCCTGCTTGATGTCGGTGACGTCGTCGCCCAGCGAGGCGCGTGCCTCGGTGGCGGCCTTGAGGCGTTTGAACTGCCGGATCGCGGCGGCATCCAGGCCGCACTCCAGGACCCACGCCCGCGTCTGCTCGATGAAGTCGTCGCCCGCGCCGTCGCAGGGGCAGACCACGCGGGCCTTGGTCAGCATCTGCCGCTCCCAGGGCCGGCCGCGGGAGCGGTAGTACTTCATGCTCGACCGGGTGCTGCGGGTGAGTTGTCCCGCGCCACCCTCCGGGCGCAGCCGCATGTCGACCCGGTAGAGGTGGCCCTCGGCGGTCTGGCTGCCGAGCAGGCTCACCAGCTGCCGCCCGGCCCGGTCGGCGCCGGCTCCGTCGCTGGCGTCGTCGGGGCGCACGAACATCAGATCGATGTCGCTCGAGTAGTTGAGCTCGAGGCCGCCGAGCTTGCCCAGGGCGATGACGGCGAAGTGCTTGTCGGTGCCCAGGCCCCGGGCTGCTCCGCGAATCACGGAATCCGCGAGGCGCGAGAGCAGGTTCGTCACCTGCTCGACGTCGAGGTGCTCGATGATGTCCTGCCAGGCGATGGCGAGCAGGTCCTGCTGTTGTGCCAGGCGCAGCTCGCGCTCGCGTTGGGGTGAACGCCCCGCGAGCTGGTAGCGGGTCTCGGCGCCGCCCAGGTCGAACGGGCGGCCGAGTTCGGCCAGCAGCGCCGGGCGGCTGTGGAGCAGGTCGGCCATGTGCTGGCTGGCGCCCAGGAACGCGGCGAGCGGGGCCGCGGCCACCGGGCAGGGTGGACGACCGTCGGCGGCCAGCAAGCGGCCCGCGTTGAACAGCGCCCGGCCCGGATCGGCGCTGGCGGCGCAGCCTTCCACGAGCGCGGGGATCGAGACGTCGGGGTCGAGCGCCAGGAGCTGGTCGAGCGCTGCCGTGGCGGCCCGGCCGTCGACGAAGCCGGCCTGTTCGAGCTCGTCCCGGCAGGTCGCCTCGTCCACCAGCCCGGAGCGGCGGTGCTCGGCCAGGCGGGCGACATCACGAGGGCTGCTCACGGGCGGCGGGGGTCCGGGCTCGGAGGGAAGCGGGGCCCCGGAACGGCCCCCGAGCGGCGTGGCGCCGGGCGGGCGTTCGGGGCAGGCGTCCGGAGGGCGCTGGCGACTCCCTAGCCTGCACTTCGGGCGCCGTCATCGCGAGGGCGTTGCCTCAGGGGTGCAGCAGTCGCCGGGCCGCGGCGGTCACCGCCTCGACCTCCAACCACTGCATGCAGATGGGGTCACCGCAGCGGCGCAGGGTGCACGGGCTGCATCCGACGGCGGCGCGCACGACCTCGGAGCGGTCGAACCAGGGGCCGGTGACCGCCGGGTCCTTGGGGCCGTAGAGGCCCACCACGGCGGTCCCCAGGGCGTTGGCCAGGTGCAGCGGCATGGAGTCGGCGGCGACGCACAGGTCCACGGCCGCCAGGCATGCGCTCAGTTCGTCGAGCGGGATTGGCGGCAGGACCGTGGCGGGCGCCGACATGCCCGCGGACACCGCCTCCGCCAGGGGCTCCTCGCCGGGGCCGCAGGTCACGACCACGCGGGCGTCCAGCTCGTGCCGCAGCGCGTCGCCCAGGCGCCCGAAGGCCGCGGGCGGCCAGCGCTTGAGTTGCCCGAAGGCGCTCGTGCCCGGGTGCAGCGCCACGAGCGGGCCGGACCCCGGCACCCGATCCAGGCGCGCCTGGACGCGTGCTGTCGCGTCCGGGGCGAGGGTCAGTCGGGGGCGCGGGGGAGCGGCCGGCACCGGCACACCGAGCGCCTCGACGAGCGCCAGGCCGGCGGCCACCCGGTGACGGACGGACGGAGCCGGCTGGACGACCTGGGTCAGCCCCCGCTCGGCACCCTCGCGGGCGAACGGCGCGTCGAAGCCCAGCTTGTGCGGTGCGCGCAACAGCGTGCGCTGCAGGCGGCTCTTGAGGTTGCACTGCAGGTCGATCACGACGTCGTCGCGTCGGGCGCGCAGGGCCGCCGCGTGGCGGGCCCACTGTGCAGGGCGCGAGCGCGGGAAGACGACCGTCTCGTGCAGGCCGGGCACACCGGCCAGCATGCTCGCCGTCCGGTCCTCCACGAGCCAGGAGACCCGTTCGGCGATCCCGCTGCGCACCAGGGCCTCCACGGCCGGGAGTGCGAACAGCACGTCACCCATCGACGAGAGCCGGATGACCAGGATCGAGTCCCGCCGCGACATCCGCGCAGGCTAGCAAACCGACTCGCGCCCCGAGTAAGGTCGCCCAGCATGCTTCTGCCGTCCCCGCTGGCGGAGACCCACGAGCTGCGAGAGTCGGGCGCGGTGTCCGTGCTCGTGCGCAGGGATTGGCTCGACGCCCTGCCGTTGGAGAGCCTGCTCGAGGGCGCGCCCGTCGACACGTGGGGCGCGGCGCGAGAGCACGAGCTGCGGGGGCGCGCCGCGGTGCACGTGCTGGGGACGCCGCGCGGCGAGATCGTCGCCAAGCAGCTCACGCGCGGGGGCTTGCTGGGCGCACTGGGACGGCGCACCTACCTGGACGGGGGCCGGTCGTGGCGCGAGGCGGCTCTCGCCGAGCAGTTGGCGGCGGCGGGTTGTCCAACGCCGGCCGTGGTCGCGGTCAGGCGCACGCGCGTCGGGCCCGGACTGTCCTGCTGGGATCTGGCGACGGCGCGAGTGGTCGGT
>JAJDEQ010000079.1 GCA_029259695.1 Planctomycetota bacterium | reverse complement strand
CGGCGACGGCATCTGCGACGTGGCGACCGGCGCCATCAACTACGCAGGGGGAAGGGGCGCCGTGTTCATCCTGATGCTGAAGAACGATGGCAACCTGAAGGACTTCACGCTGATCAGTGAGGGAAGCGGTCCGGGCCCCCTCTTCCCGGATGACTACTTCGGCTCCTCGGTGGCTGCGATCAACATCGATGGCGACCCCGACATGGAGCTGGCCGTGGGGGCCAAGGGAGACAACGACGGAGCATCGGATGCGGGCGCCATCTGGCTCTTCGACATCTCGACCGGGACGGGTGGCTCTGCAGGTGTCGCGACCAGCCTGGGCAAGATCAACGCGAACATGCCCCCGACGGTCGGACTGACGCTCTCAGCGGGAGACTTCTTCGGCGAGTCGATGACCAACGCCGGCGACCTGGACGGAAACGGCTTCGACGATCTGTACGTGGGTGCCACGCAGGACACGAACGGCACAGGTACTGTCTGGACGCTTCTCCTGGGAGAGAATGGCACCCTGCTGACGGCCGTCGAAACCACGTCAGTCGGCAATGGGTTCACGGGCTCGTTGGGGATCAACGATGCCTTCTCCATGGACATCGCCTCCGTCGGTGATCTGGACTTCGACGGCGTGAACGACATCGCCGTGGGAGCGCCCCGAGACGATCAGGGCGGCCCGGATGTCGGTGCGGTGTGGATCCTGTACATGCAGCAGGATCTGCGCGTGAAGACGCACCGGAAGATCGTGGGGACGGAGATGCTCACGGGCGTCGTGTCGCAGGACTCATTCGGCACGGGCCTCACGTCGCTCCGCTCGACGTCGTGTCCTGGAGACTGCAGTTTCGAGTACGACATCGCCGTCGGTGGATTCCGGCCCTTGGGACTGGGCGACGAAGGCAAGGTCTGGCTGGTCGATCTCATGGACGGTCGCTGGCTCGACCTGGGCAACTCACTGACAGGGGCGTCCGGCGAGCCGGTGTTCGTGACGGAGGGCACGCTGCGGGAAGGCGAGCTGCTGAGCGCCACGCTCACGAATGCCGCGCCCGGCATGATCAGCGGTCTCTTCGTCGGCCTGACCGCCATCAACGCACCCTTCAAGGGAGGCATCCTCGTTCCGAACCCCGACATCCTCATCTATGAGACCACGGACGGACTAGGCGGTGGAGAACTGCACTACGTGTGGCCCGCCGGCCTCTCCGCCGGCTTCTCCTTCTATCTACACTGGTGGGTCCAGGACCCTGCGGGGCCGGTGGGAACGTCTGCGAGCAATGCAGTGAAGGGCACAACACCGTGATGACGGGAGTCAGCCGAACCTGCTAGGCGCCTGCCCGACAACGCCCGCCGACGGAGACTCGTCGGCGGGCGTTGCTTGCTCCTTCGAGCCCGAGGTGCAGGTGGCGCTGGAGGCGAGGGACAGCGCAAGATCCGAACCGACTAGGGTGAGTAGGGATCGGGGCCGCACCGCCGAGGTGCTCGCGATATCGCACGGGAGCCTCGATGGAGGATTCAAGTTCGTGGTCCTCAGCCGCTACGGTGCGGCATGTGTACTCTGCGGTCTCAGAATGACGCCTTGCAAATGACGCGTCGCGAGACGCACTCTAGACAGACCTACGGAGGCAACCTATGGCACTACGATCCCTCTCCACGAAGGCCCTGCACGCCGAGATCGCCCGTCGCGAGAAGGGCGCCGACAAGCTTCGCAAGGAGCGCGACAGGATCGCGGACCAGCTCGACAAGGTCGATGCGAAACTGGCGGAGCTAGAGGACGGAAGCACCCGTCGAGGCCCTGGTCGCCCTAAGAAGACGACCACCCGCCGCGGGAAGAAGAAGACCGGGCGCCGGAAGGCCACGGGGCGCAAGACGACGAGCAAGAAGACGGGTCGCCGTCGCGCCAAGAACGACATGAGCCTCGCCGAGGCGATCGTGCAGGCCGTGGAGAAGGGCGCTGTCGTCTCACCGAAGGAAGCGTCCGCGCTCGTCAAGGCGAACGGCTACAAGAGCAGCTCCCCGAACTTCGGGATGATGGTCGCGAACTCGCTCGCGAAGGATGCGCGCTTCAAGCGGAAGGGGCGGGGAGAGTACGAGAGGGTGAAGTAGCTGGTTGCTTGCTTACAGATGGAAGCTCTGACGAACGCAGGTGCCGCATTGTCGCTCTTCCCGGAGCGCCTAGAACGTCTGCATGTAAGCCCAGTTGGCGCGCTCACAACCGTGGCTCAGGAGAACACAACGCCTGGCAGGTTCATTTGCGGGCGCTTTCTGCTCTCGAACAAAGCTCTTGAACCCAGGAATTTCCGGTGGTCACGACGAGGACCGTGACGGCGCTCCGTTCCGTCCCATGCGGAACAACCGCACCGGGAAGCTCGACGAGGCGATCACCGGAGACGGCATCTACAAGATGGCCAAGCTCTACGCCACGTCCGCCGGTATCCGCGTGGAGGGGCTGTGCCTGCGCGCTCTGCGCACCACCGCCGCCACGAACGCCCTCGAGCACAACGCCGACATCGCCTACGTGCAGGTGTGGCTCGGTCATGCCAACATCAGCACCATGAGACTCTTTGACCGCAGGCGCTCACGGCCTCAGGATTGCCCCACCTTCAGGGTCAGCTACTGAGGCTCCGCGTGCGCGAGCAAGTGCGCCACCGATACGCCCTTCGAGATGAGAAGAACCATGGCCTACACAACGAGACCCCATCTTCCCTTCACGTTGATCATCCCAAACCCCTTCAAGCGGTACGATGTCGGCGACGAGAAGATCCGGACCTTCATCACCCCGCTGTTCTTCTCGTTCTGGCGCATCGACGGCGGATCGCGCTCGCTCGCAAACCCTGACGTCTCTCCGGCTAAGGGCTTCTTCGGGAAGATCACCGACACGGGGACGGTTCACATCAAGACGAAGAACGACAATTTCTCCATTCCTCGGATCATCCGGCGAACAGAGTTCATGAAGGCGGCGAGGGGGGAACTCTCTCGAACCGCCAGCCCGCTCTCCGAGTCGTGGAGAGAGAGATACGAGCTGCAACCCTACGTTGCTCACATCCCAGCGATTCCGCAGATCTTGCATGGACACCTCGAGAAGGCGTCGAAGCGTTCGGGTGGCCCGCTCCTGAAGTGGCTCGTCGCTCCTGGTGACTGGACTCGGAAGGGGGAGCCGGTCGCCGAATTCCAAGCCCCTCCTCTCGGGCGGTTCGCCGCGCTTTTTGACTCGAAGCTGAGTCCCGTCCGGGCTCTCATCCGGTCGCCCCACAGCGGAGTGATCAGGACCATCAACCCGATCGAATACGCCGATTGGCAAGGGCAGACAATGGACGAAGCATGCGACCAACGAGCGTACCCTGAGAGCACGCTGTTCACGCTTCAGGTGGCCGAAACCCCCGGACGACGCGTCGAAGATCACATAGCAAAGGGCATGACCGTCGGGAACTTCCGTGACTACCTGCCCTGGCAGCAGTTAGTTAGAGAAGCGTACGCCGAACTAATCGCGTACTTTGACGAGCACAAAGACACCCGCAATCCTGGCTCGGGCGGCGGTTTCATCCAGACGACCTACATGAACGAACCCGGCTGGAAGCACAAGACCGAGCGCGATCCGGAGATCTTCGCGCGCATGCTCTTAGACCAGGGGCTCTGCCACGTGGAACTGTTCGGCGACGCTTCATTGATCCCGCATTAAGACGCGCCAGCGTCAGCGACCACACTCCACGACCCGGCGGAAGTCACGTCCAGAGGACTCCCCCACCTTCCGGGTGAGCCAATGAGGCCGTAAGTGCCTGTTCAGGCTCGTCCGGGAACGACCGATTGACGGTGACATGCTGACGATCCCTGCCATGGTTCACGTAGGCCCGTGGACACTCGTAGACCTGAGCAAGAGCTTGGAGTGGACGAACTGCGAGCGTTGCGACACTCCCATCAAGGAAGTGTGGACCTGCACCGTTGACCCGGCTGCTAGCGAGCTCCTTACGCGCCTGGAGGGCAAGCAGGAGTGGCGCGTTGGTTCGGTCTGTGGACCAACCTTGCTGGAGGTTTCAGAGCGGGTTTGGAAGGAAGAGACCAGCGGGACGATGCGGCGGATGCAGCTCCTCGTGAAGGTCGAGAGGCTGATCTCGCGGGCAGCGAATCAGGGCCTCGAACTCCCGGCCATCATCATCGAACGCCGCGACCTTCTGCAACGCGGCGAGGCGACGGACAAGCAGGCCCGGCACCTGGGCCTGTTGGTTGGTTCTTGGACCCGGGAGCTCACCAAGCTTGCGCGATGAGCTCCTGCAGCCGGGCACGTGCTGTCCCATCGCAAGGCCGGGCTGCGAAGGGAAAGCCAACAGGTGCCAAGTCGGCGCTGAGGCTCGCGCGGCCCCCCGACTACCAAACAGGGCGGCACTCAGCTCGCCGCCTAACGATGCGCCCCTCTCGCGCCTCGCGGGCAAGACCGTCGTGCAATCGACGACACCCACGGCCTCACCCCTCCAGGAGCGCAGTTCATCGGGTACAACAAGCGCCGAGGAGGGCTGCGCCACCCATGGCAGAGAACACCCGGGAGGCCACCGCGCTCGTTGCACGTTACGAGGCGGCGGTGGGGCAAGCGCGAGAGTTCATGGGCCGCCTGCGCCTCAGCCAGGCCGCGCTGGCAGAACGCCTGGACGTGGCCCCCTCCAGCCTGAGCCGCTTCCTCAGCGGTGATCCCCAGGCCGTGCCCGAACCCGGTCGGACGGGGAAGATCGAGATGCTCGAGCGCATCGAGGCGTTGTGCAACTCGTACTCGATCATCGCGGACGAACCGTTCCTCACACCGCCCACCGCCGACTCCGCAGACGACAGGTATGTGCTCGCCCACAACCATCACCTCCGCCTGCGCAACCTCTTCCAACGCTTTGAACGCAGCGATGCCGTTCAAGGCCTCGGCGTCGTCGCCGAGCTGTGCGCGATGGCCGAGTTCGGGCCGCCGGCCCATCGAGCCGCAATGGCCACATCGACGGCGATGAGGTTGGCGTTCCTCGCTGCCCGTCAGGAAGCCCAGGCTGCGTCCCCCCAACTCTTGACGACGACAGTCGAGCGCCTGATGAAGTTGGAACAAGTCGCCTTGGACAGCGTCGAGGAGGCAAGGTCCGCCGAGACGCGCGCCGTCGTTCCCGCCCGCATCAGCGGCTACTGTGGTTTCGGCATCGCGTTCTGCGGCCTGTGGCTTCGAGACAAGGGCGTCATCGGACAGGGACGAGACCGCCTCCTGCGCGCGGCGGCGTCCGTTGACGGGATCACAGGAGGGCACTGGGAAAACCTGCTCCTGCTCACCGAAGAGCTGCGGAACCAGGCATCTCCCGGAGCCGCCACCACGACCGCAGCGGTCGCCAGCCTGATCCGCACGCATCGAGACGAAACGGTGCGCCACCTCCTCAGAACGCGCGAGTATCCTGTGCTGAGGCGAGCCTGGAGCACGGACGCGCCAGACCTCATCCGCTGGATCGACGAGGCGCCCGAGGGAGCATGACCACGGGAACGACCTGCCGACGCATCCTCTTCACCGCGTGTCTCGGCCTCGCTTGGCTCACGAGCGATGCGCAAGCGCAGGGTGTTGGCGTCGATCCCCCACTGACGCCGGTGACCGGCCAGCAAGGTGGCAGGGCGCGCTCTCCGAGCGCCCCCACCGGTTCGCAGACAGTGTCAGCGTTCACGCTCAACCTGACGCCACCCGCCCCACCACCTCCACCACCGCCGCCTTCGCCGAGCACGGCTGATCCGACAAGTCATCCGACGCCTCGTCGTCCCGCCGGGGCGCTTCGCATCGTGACCCAAACGGTGAGACTCGAGGCCCAAGACACGGCGAGCCCGATGGTAGCCGTCCTGATCGTTGGTACGCCGGGCTCCCAGGCCTCCATCTACTTGGTGAGCCCGACTGGTGGTCAACTCCTACTGCTCGACGCGATCACCTTGGGGGGAACTGGCGTGGAGACTGTGCCCGTCGCGCCAGAGGTGGACTTGGCGCAACTTGGCGAGCTAACCGCGGTCATCGTGACTCACGAGGCTGCGACGGCTCCGGCCCCGAGAGCAGTACTGCGCTGACGCTGTAGCCCCGCGCTCACACCGACGAGCGCGGCCACACCTTCGCACCCCTGTCCAGCGCTCGCATGAAGTTCGTGCGCACGGAAGTCTTGATGGACGGGCCCCAAGGCCAGCCCAAGATCCGGTGCATCGAGGGCGCCAGGCTGTCGACTGCGATTCCGCTCGACTGGCGCCCTACTCAATTCACTGGGGCTCAAACGATGAGCAGCAACCGGTCAACGACTCAGGCACTGAGTGGCACGTGCGTTACTCTGGCCCTTGGTTTCCTCGCGCTCGGCATCGGTGCCTGTGGTGCGAAGTGCGCGGGCTTCATCAACGATGAACATGGGCTTTCTGCCTACGCGATCAAGGACACCGAGGGTGATCCAATCACCCTGAATCTCAGCATGTCCGACAACATCTGCTGGGATGCCCTTGTGTACCAGGACAACAAGCTCGTCTACACGTGCAGCGGCAGCGGAGTGGATCAAGGTGAGCCCCTCGTCGGAAGCGAGCCATGCGTCATCCCCGAGTCCATTCAGCACAACCGAGTTCAGATCGTCTTTGTGCCGTGTGATGGCGCAGAGGGCCCACCCGAGCTGTCGTTTGACGGTCCGCCCGAGGATCTCGACACGTTCCTCGACACCGACAGTACGTTTCTTCCGACTGGCCGCACCCGCTATGGCTTCGTCGAGGCGGACATGACTCCGGACCTGGAGTTCTCGACAGTGCGCTCTGCCTTCGTCCAAGCCTTCAGCCAGGACGAGGCGCGCGCCATGTTCGAGGCCATTCAGCCCGGGGCAGACATCCTTCCGACGGTGGAGCCTGGCGTTCGAGTCGTCGTGACGGAGGGGGCATCCTCGGTCACGATCGAGTCTGACCTTCCTTCGCGATTCAAGGCGTTCCGGGTCCTCATCGATGGACAGATCTACGCTCAGAAGGGAGACGGCACCTACACGACGGCGAGTAGCCTTGGTGCTGGCTGGACACGCATGACGGCGGAGCTCCCCATCTCGTTCTTTGCCGCGGGCGACCCTGTGGTCGTGGCACAGCAGGGCGCTGAAGAAGACGGGGTCACGTCCGTCCTGGTCGAGTTCTAGCCAAGCGATGACGCGGGCCGGCCGAGAGATTCGCCTCTCGGTCGGCCCGCAGATCGTAAGATCGACCACATGGAGGGTTCGTCGAAGAAACGGCGAAGACTGTGGTACCTGGCACTGGCATCCTCGCTGTGGGCGTGTGCCGGTCCCCCGCCCGTCTTCCACGAGAGCATGCGGGGCGACATCCGCGCATTCGACAACGCGAGCGCGAAACAGACCGCCCGGTGGCTCGACGAACTCCAACCGGTCATCGAAGAGTGGATTCCCGGCTCCCGAGCCGGCCAGCGCTTTGAGGTCTGGCGAATGACGGAGGCCGCGTGGCCCGGCCCCGGAGTTCCGAGCGATCACGACGCGAGCTACGGCGTTCACACGGAGGGAGCTGCGCAGATCCGTTTGCGAGATCAGCCAACGATTCCTGGTATGGAGGGAGTCTCGGCCGCGCCTGAGTGGGCGCTCCGCACGAAAGCGATCCTGGCCCATGAGCTCGTACACGGACTGCTCGGGGATTCGTGGGATGCGCTCCCCCGAGTCGTCGAAGAGGGCCTCTGCGACTTCCTGGCAGCTCGTGCTGTCCCCGAACTTGCCGGCGCCGAACGAACAACCCAAGCCCTACCGCTGCTGCTCCTGGCGACTACCGAGCCAGTGCATGTCTTCGCCACTGCCTCCGCCGACCATTGCGTCGGGACGGCAACCGCAACCCTCCTCCGACCAACGCCCCTCCCCGATCCAGAGACGTTCCTTTCAGTGGGTGCAAGCGGTGTGCCACCCCCTTGGCACCGTGACGCCGATCGCGTCGGAAGGGCCCTCGGGTTCGCGCTCGTGAGCCGGATCATGGAGCGCGGCGGAATCGAGGACCTTCACCGGATCGCGGCGATCAGCCGCGAGCCCACCTCAAGAGCTGCACTCACTGATGCACTGCTCGATGCCGCAGCCCTCGACAACCTCGAGGCGAACACGTTGATCAGCCTGGCGCGAGGGCTGCTCGATCGGGACGATAGCAATCGCTGGCTTGGTCTAGTGTTTGCTGAGCTCGTCGAGGGCGCAGAGACCGAGCTCCGGCAACAGCTGGCCGGGCAAGCAACTACGTCCTCCCGATTGACGACGAAGCGGATCGAGATTCGTGTTGGAGCGAAGACGTCCTTCGGGCGATTCCGGTTGCAATGAGCTGGGTATGGCGAGCGGGCCGTGCCACCAGAAGTGACAGACTGTCACCTACCCGGTCGCGCACCGGCCACGCAGCGCCCCTTTGGACCTCGGGCTGAAGGACGGACGCTAGGCGCGCAGGTCGCATCGCTGGTGTACTCGCGGGACGGAGGGTCGATACGCTCAAATCCGCGCCAGGCCACCAGCCAGGGGGAAGTGGATCCAGGCATCTGCGATCTCAAGATCTCCGCATGCCTCGGCATAGGCGTTGATCTGCCCGGCGTGGCTCGCCGCCTCAGCGGCCCACATCGACTCGGGCCGGTCCGTCGTCTTGTGATCCAGGAGCGCGTACTTCCCGTCGGGTAGCCCGAGGAGGAGGTCAATTGTCCCGAACCACGTTCCGCCTCCTGCCCGCGGCCCCCGCACTGCGACTTCGGTGTGCCAAGTGGCCTCCGGATACCGGCGCTCGACCCACGCTGCAAGGCGGTCTCCCGCTGCGACTAGCGCCGAGGGTTCGATTACGCCGGTGACGCCGTGTCCATCCAGAACGCGCTCCGCGACAACTGACCGAAGGTCCTCGCCCCCCGCTTCCGGTAGCGAGGGTAGTGCTGCCAAGTAGGCGTGGACCGCGTTCCCCAGGCGCCCTCTCTCTTCGGTACCAATGCGCACCGAGAACGGATGAGGCCCCGGTAGAAGCTCGGTATGAACCGAAGACTCCTCGCTACAGACCAATGTCGAGGCCTTGCTCGGAGAGTGAAAGCGATCCACCTCAGGGGCAGGCTCTCGACGAGGTGCATCGATCCAAGCCTCGCTACCATCAGCCGGTGCGACGGAGCCAGACTCCTGGGATACGGCGAGGCGGACGACGCGCAGCGTGGCCCCGGTTCCCGGTATGGCATGTTCGCCGGGCTCGTCGGAGAGGAGGCTCCGCCACTCCGGCAACAGGTCGAGCCAGTCGGTCTTGCCGTCTTGGTGCGCCAGGACAAGCCGATCGCGCGCGCGTGTGACGCCCACGTAGAGAAGCCGCTGATCTTCGCGCTTGCCTGCTTCCTGGGTCGCGCGCCCGTCAGCCGTGTCGAGCACGTCCTCCCTCAATCCCAGCCCATGCTTGGCGTCGCCGAAGGGCCAGGGCCAATAACCGACCTGCCGGCCTTCGAGCGGGTGTCCATCCGCCGCCAGCCCTCCTCGGACCACAGGCTTGAAGAGGTCCGGCGGGTACAAGCGGTGGAGGTCGGTCAGGATGACAGTGGGCCACTCGAGGCCCTTGGCCGCATGCCAGGTACAAACCGTGACTGCGTCGCTGCCCCGTGGCTGCGGGAACCAGTCCTGCTCCGTCTCCTCGAGAAGGGAGCACCACTGCAGGAAGCCCGTGAGTGTCGCCGCCTGCCCCAGCTGCTCGGTGCTCTTCTCGTACGCCCGCGCCAGCTCTCCGAACGCGTCGAGGTTGGCGGCACGACGCGTCGGGTCGCCCCACGAGGCGAGGTGTTGTCCGAGGTCGAGCGCCACCACGACCGCTTCGACAAGCCCTGACGGATCGGCGGCGCGGGCATCCAGATCGTCGAAGGGTGCGAGGACCGGATGGCCCGCGAAGGGCGCGGGACGGGTGCCCCTCTCCCGGGCCTCGCGAACCTCGCGCAGGCGAGCCTCGAACCACGTGGGCGTGCCGCCCTCGTGCGGCGTGATCAAGTGCAGCAGGATCGTCGCCGCCAGAGCATCGTAACGGTCGGCAACGAGGCGCAGTCCCGCCATGGCGATCCGGCACTCCCGCGTGCCCAACAGGCCGGGACAGAGGGAGAGGGCCGGCACCCCATCGCGGGCGAGCTGCGCCGCGAGATCGTGGGCATGCCGATTCGTCCGTACGAGGACGGCGATGTCCGGGCGCGCCACGCCGCCGTCCGTTAACCCACGGATCCCGTGCGAGAGGGCGGCGTCCCGGGCGCTCGCGTTCCTGTCCGACAGGATCCAGCGCTCCACCTCGAGATCGCCGGGCCCTCGCTTCGCCTCGAGCTCGGCGTCACCCTCGAACGGCGTGTCGAAGAGCTTGGCCGCGAAGCCGACCAGGCCACTTGTGCTGCGCCAGCTGCTCCCTAGGCGATCGCGCTCGGCGTCGCGAGCGTTGTCCCAGGCGGCTGCGACGAGCTCCGTGTCGGCGCCCCGGAAGCCGTAGATCGCCTGCTTGGGATCGCCCACCCACACGCTGCGTTGCGCGAGCTCTCGCAGGCGCAGGAAGATCGCGAGCTGGATCGGGCTCGTGTCCTGGAACTCGTCGACCAACACGAGCTGCAGCTCCTCCCGGAGGCTATCTGCCAAGTCGGGGCGTTCGAGTAGCCTGAGGAAGAGGACCTCGAGGTCGATGTAGTCGAGCAGCGCGCGCTCGCGCTTGTAGCCGTCATACGCCTCGCCGAGCTCCAGCACGGCCTCGGTGGCGTGGTGCAGGAACTCGCGCACGTCGGCGTGCAGTGCGGCGCTCCGTCGGGCGGTGGCGCCGAGGGAGCGGAGGCGGGTGAGCTGCGCGTCGGCCCCGGAGCGCTTACCCGCCTTGAGGCCGGCGGCCTCCACCCAGGAGGACCATGCCAAGGAGCGGTCTCGCGCGAGACGCCGCAGCTTCACCAGTGCCTGCTTTGTGACGCCGGTCTCGTCGGTCAGACCCGAGATCTGCGCCAGCGCCTGGCGGGCGGCTTCCTGGAGCTCGTATCCCTCCACGTCGACCGGCTCCTCTCCTCCGGAGAGGACGGCCAGGTAGCGCTCCGCGCTCGCGAGCATCTGCTCACGGAAGGCATCGTCGTTGACGGCGTTCGTGCGCTTCACCTCGAGGATGCGCAGCAACGTGTCCGCGATGTCCCTGTCGAGACCGAGCCGTCGCGCCGGTGGCAGCAGAGCATCCCAGCGCGAGGAAGGGACCGCCCCGAGGAGCCGTCGCACGTGGTGCCGGGCCTTCTCGTCACCGTGCTCTTCGTCATGCGCCAGGATCTCTACGCGGGGCGAGAGCCCCATCGGCAGCGCATAGCGCTTCAGGAGCCGGTGGCCCACGGCGTGCACCGTTCCGACCAGGGCGAGCTCGAGCCTCTCCGCGAGCTCGAGGCGACGCTCCAGCGGGAGATCCTCTCGGCGCAGGATCGTGCGTTGCGTGCGCCCCTTCAGCTCCGCCGCCGCGAGGCGCGTGAAGGTGGTCCCCAAGACGCGCGCTGGGTCGACGCTGTTGTCGATGACCTCGCGGGCGATCTCGTCGCAGAGGCGGGTCGTCTTGCCTGATCCGGCGCCGGCGGAGACAACGTTGAGTCTCCCCGGGGTCACTCCAGCACCTCGCGGCCGCACAGCAGACCGAAGTCGCAGTAGCGACAGGTGCGGTGCAGCTCGTCGCGCGCGGGCTTGGCCTCGAGGGCGAGTTCGACACCCTCCGGCCATTCCTCGGGTGGCTGCAGGGGCCGCGCTGGAATGGGCTCGGCTCCCCCGATCCAAGTATCGGCTCGCTCGAGCGCGGCCACGAATCGACGCCACGTCGTCTCGATCGGGGGCGCGTCCTCGACGGTCTCGCTCGGGAGCGCGCCGCGCAGCGGGCTCCCCGCCGGCGTGTGGATCGAGCCATCGGCCAGCAGGAGGTAGCCGACGCGCGTATCTTCCTTGCCGCACGAGAGCCGACGGGCGGCGGCGTAAGTCGCGAGCTGTGTCGCCGTCCCCTCGGCCAGGAGGGCCGGGTAGCGCGTCGTGCCGCCATACTTGAAGTCGATGATCCCCTCCTCCCCGTCCTCGCGCTCGACGAGGCAATCGAGGATCGCTCGAAGCCCGCGTCCCGCAATCGCTTCGTCGACGACCTGCTCGGCTTCCAGGCCCACGAAGCGATAGCCGCCCCGCGCGATGGCCCCGAGCAACGTCTCGGTCGCCCGCAGCAGCTCGGCCCGGAGTGGGTCGGCGGGACGTACGCCGAAGTCCGAGGGCTCGAGCAGCGTCGCAGCATCCAGTGGCAGGCGTTCGTCGAAGTGCCGCGCGAGCGCGTCGAGGATCGGCTGTGGGTCGGCGGGATCGATCCCCTCCCGCCCTAACACTTCCGCCAGGACGTCGTGGCAGAAGCGACCGCGCAGGAGGAAGTCGTCGGGCAGCCGGGCGATCGGTCCGGGGAGCACGCGTGCCTGGTAGGCGAGCGTCCACTTGAGCGGGCAGGCGAGCCGGGCCTCCAGGCTCGAATGCGAGCTGATCTCGCGCTCTTCGAGCAGCTCGGCGGGCGCGCTCCAGAGTCTTCGCCGAGACGGCGGTGGCACAATCTCCACTCGCCTACCTGGTATCGACCAAGGGGCGAGGGCGCCGGCGTCAGGGTCCTCGATGAGCGAGCGGAGGGTGACCCCCGCGGCGCGCGCGTCGTCGCCCCCGAAGGCCGTCTCGTGCACGTGCTGCCAGATCGGATGCGGACGGCGTTCCTCGTCCGCAGGGATCTTCACGACCAGCAGGTCGTCGCTGACGTTGCCCAGGCCTCGCCGCTCGGCGCGGCGCCGACGCGCCAGGACCGCCACTCCGTCGTCGATCTCGATGCCGGCCGAAAGGAGCGCTCGGACCTCGCCGGCCGTCCACAGGGAGAAGGGAGGATCGTCCGCTCCGACGCCGAGCCAGACCAGCCGGCGGACCGGCAGGACGAGTTCCGCCAGGGAGCGCAGCAGGATCGGCCCGTCCGCGAGCATCCCGTGAGGACGGAAGGGGAGGCCGCCGCTCCTTGCCGCCTCGAGCAGCCGCCCGATCTGCGGCTCGGAGAGGTCGTCCGGCTGGGCGCGGACCAGCTCGGCGAGCGTGGCCGCCTGGTGTTGGAGGGCGCGCAGTGCCCCCAGGTGCTCAGGCCCACGACCGTGCTTCGCGAGAGGCGCGGCCCGCGCTCCGGCCCAATGCGCAACGCGCCCGCACCGCTCGGCCACGAGCTCGCGGGGGAGTCGGCCGCCACGCTCGCCGCGCGGGTGATCGAACCAGAGGGCCAGCCGCTTGCGCATCTCTCCCTCGGGGTCCCGCTCCTCGCTGGTGAGCCCTGCCACGGCTTCTTCCCACGCCGCGCTGCCGAGTCCAGGCTGCTCGGAGAGGGCGCGGCCGAGCTGGGTGCCGGCGCCCCGCGGTATCGGGCCGAACGACAGCGCGACGAAGTCCAGCACCGTGCCCGGGTCGACCGGCTTCCAGCACAGCTGGAGTACAAGCGGGAGGACCTGGAGGACGGGGAGCGCGTACGTCGCTCGCCGCGCCCCCATGGTCGGGAGGCCCGCGCGCCGCAGCGAGCCGTCGAGCGCGAGGGCGGTGTCGTCGTCGGAGGTCAACACGGCGGTCGCCGACAGGAGCGCCCGGTCGGCTGCCAGGGCCCCCGCGACCGCCTCGCACGCCGCGAGGCAGCTCTCGGCGGTGACGTACTGGATCGAACCCTGGAAATGAGAGGTGTCGGGCTCCGATGCCGCGAGGTCGAGCTCCAGTCCCGCGAGGACCGGGCGCCAAGCCGGCGGCCATTCGTCTACCGGCTCGTCAAGCACGACGCGATGGGCGGGCAGCACCTGGCCGGCCTCGAGCGCCTTCCGCACGCGCTCAAGACGCTGAGGCAGTCCGGGGTCAACAAGATCGCGCGCCGAGGGTTCGGCCAACACGAGATCGCGAACGAGGTTCGGCAGCTGCTCCGAAGCCTCGCCGCTCCAGCCCGCCATGAGCAGTGCGTCACGACGACGGAGAAGGCCTTCGGAAGTTGCCCATCGGTCCGCGGAGAAGCTCTCGCTGAAAGTCCTGCCGACGTGGTCCTCGAGAACGTCCGCATACTGCTTCACCCGATCGACCCACGGGCCGTGCTCGAGCTTCAACCCGAGCCGGGTCTCGAGCCAGTCGAGCAGAACCTCCGGCCCGCCCTCGAGGCGCGCGACGACTGACGATTCGGGCCGCGGCAAGGCACCGCGAACGGCGAGGCCTACGTTGATCTCATGATCCAGCGTCACAGATGCCCTCTCCCTGGCAGCCTGCCTCCTCCTGTCCGTGGGCCAAACTACCACTTGGTAGATGGGCCGGTTTCAGGGGGGCAGGTCAGCCTGCTGGAGCCGCCCACTGCAGCAGAACCCCGTGCCGCGGGCACTCCTCGCCCGCCTAGAACCGCGTCTTGGTCCTCGTTTCCATCTCTATCCTTCCACACGAACTTGTCGAAAACGGCTTGAAGCGGGCACCTCCCGCGTCTTCCCTAGGTGATACCGACAGGCGTTACCTGGGGCAGGACAAGCCACGAGGTAACGCCCCCTGGTATGGGAGGTGGAGGCCTCCCAGATGCCCGCTCGATGACCGACGACTCACGACCCACCATCCTCGACGACACCGAAATCGCCCTTCTGCTCAGGAAGGGCGATCGAGGCGGACTACGCGCGCTGCTCGAGGTCCACGGTGGCAGGATTGCCGGCGTGATCGGGTCAAGGTTCGGCTGTCGGGTGGACACCAACCAGGTGCTGGCAGATGCGGCCATCAAGGTCTGGAAGCACGCCAGCACCTTCGACGACAGGAGGCGCACCCTCCGCGCCTGGTTTACCCAGATCGCTGTCAGATGTGCCCTCGACATCATCGCGGCCCAGCGTTCCACCGACGACCACAAGAGCTTCTCCGAGATTGGAGATGTCGACCACGAGTACGATCCCGCAGACACAGGTACCTGGCTTGCACACAACGGCACGGAGCTCTCTCATGACCCACGACAGAAGCAGCGCGAAACAGCTCTCAGGGAGATCGTCGAGCAGCTTCCACCGTCCCAGAAGGTGGTGATCGAAGCCGATCTCGCCGCCGGAGGTGTCAGTGCCGATGGAGCCGAACTCGCTCGACGGCTCGGAGTACCAGCGGGCACGATCCGGGTCCGGCGCAACCGAGCTCGCAAGTCCATCCGCCGCGAGATGATCCGCCGCGGCCTCTACAGCGAGGAAGGAGACTCATGAGCGACAACATGGACAAGTTCTGGGACAACGTCTCGAACGAGCTTCGCCGGGCGCTCCACCTCCGTCCTTTGAACGCCGATGAGGCCGAACAGGCGTGCAAGGAGGCCTCCGATGTCCCGCTGAATCGTGATCAGATCGAGGCCATCGTCGCCTCCGCTACCGGCGCGGGCAGCGACCCCGAGCCGACACCTGGCCCGGTGGACTTCGGCAGCAACAGCGAGGTCGAGGACGAGATGCTCGTTCTAAACCGCAACGCCGCCCGCAAGACTCCCGAGGTGCAACGGCGCCTCGACGAGCTTCGCCGCAAGCTTCTTGAAGACGATGACGACCCGCAGCCCCAAGACTAAGTTCGAGTGGGAGACAGAGCGACGGCTGCAGGAGCGAGCAGCCGACACCGCCAGCGAGCTCCTCGAAGCGCTAGGAATCGACCAACCTCCGGTCGACCCCCTCGCTCTCGTGGCAAGCGAGGGGAGCCTCCTGACGGCCAGGGGGGAGGACTTTGGTGACGAGTTCGATGGGCAGCTCGAGTTCCACCCAAACCACGAACGCTTCATCCTGTTCTTCAACACCAAGTACGACCACGGAGAAAGCGCCCACCGCCCTCGCACCCGCTTCTCCATCGCCCACGAACTCGGCCACTTCTATCTGCCCAAACACCACGCGTATCTTCGCGCTGGTGGGACTGAGCACGGCTCAAGAAGTGAGTCCTGGCCCAGCCACTCGGCGATCGAGCGGGAAGCCGACGCGTTCGCCGCCGGCCTTCTTATGCCGAAGCACCTCATGCGACCCCTGGTAAACGAGGGAGAGCTCTCGCTCGACCGCATCGAGGCCTTCGCCGACACCTTTCAGACTTCGCTGTTGAGCACCACTATCCGTGCTGTGCAACTCTCAGACTTCCCGTGCGCCGTCATCGGAATTCGAGAAGGGTCTGTCGCTTGGCGCTTCCAGACCCAGAGCTTGATCGACGCCACTTGCTACCCGAGCCCCAAGGGAGCCCCGCGATCCGAGAGCGCCGACGAACGATGGAAAGCCCTCGTCGCCGGCGACAGCTCACGGCACGTGGTCGACGGCCCCCTTGACGCTTGGTTCGACGTCTACCGTGATGACCTCGAGCAGGTGCTTCTGACCGAGCATCACCTGCCGGTGCCCGTCATGGAGACCCTCGTGATTCTCCTCACGATGAGCGAGGATGACCTCATTTGTGGATAGGGCCATATCGCGCATCGACGCCCGGAAGATGATCCGCCGACGTGCCAAGCGCGCTGGCCTCCCCGACGGTCTCTGGGGCCCATGCCTTCCGAGCCACCGGCATGACGAACTACCTCGAGAACGGTGGCAGCGTCGAGACCGCCCAGCAAATTGCAGCCCACGAATCCCAGCGCACAACCAAGCTCTACGACCGAACGAGCGACGAGCTCACCCTCGACGAGATCGAGAAGATTCGGATCTGAGAAGGACAGTGACCATGCAAGTCTTCCTCGAAGCTGACTCCTCGTCAGTGCTCGGAATCCCCTATGGCTCGGCTCCTGATCGCCGTTTTTGGAACGTCAAGAAGTACCCCGAGATGGTCGATCGGATCCCCGAGCTGAGCGACTGTCCTGAGCTCAAGGAGTTCGTCCGAGCAGCCAACTCCTCAGAGAGCCGCTTCGCCACTCTTGGCTCCGAGAAGTGGTGCAAGCACGTGTCCTATCCAAACGGTGCCACCAAGGAATGCGGTATCTACGTCGACATCATGTTCGACACTGTCGAGCTTTGCGGACACGAGAACTACGAACAGCTCGCTGCACAGCTCAAGGCACACGGAGATGATCTTCGGGCCACCGAGCAGCATTCCGATCTAACGCTCATCCGCATCCAGCCTCAGAAAATCGGATTCCGTGACACCCTTGTCAGCGGTTGGATGGCCGCATTCTGGATCTATGGTGTCGGCAACAGCCACGACATGGCCGCTGAGTACTGTGCGCGAGGTCTGCGCGAACTGATGGCGGTCCTGGCCGCGGCCACCGCTGAAGTCGCGCAAGGACCCAGTCAACTCGGCACGAGAGTTTTCGACCAGCTCCCGGCGTTCGACGGCGACGATCCGTAGTGATCACAGCTGCGCATCCGCACTAGGATGATCGCCACACCACACCACGCGCCCGCAACGCATCACGAAGTGGCTCTTGCAGCCCACGACTCGCCATACTGACGGCCTGATGCTCGGCGCCCCCAACCGGTCGGTAGAAACGACCCATCGGAACCGGCCGCCCTTGAGCAGAGCGAGCTGAATCGTCTCCAGGCACCCGCAGGGGCACAGCAACACGGCGCACCAGTTCTCCTCCCGCCCCCCGACCACATACACCGTCCTCGCGGCGATCTCGTCGGGGAGGTCCGCCGCGTCTCGAGCCCGAAACGTCGTGCGCCAGAGCTTCCACCGCACCCATCCGAGAAGTCGCCAGACCCAGCTCACGCCACACCTGCAGAGCCAAGAGCTGGCATCCCGAGCAGCGGAGAGCTCTCCCCCCGCCCGACCTGCTTGAGCAGCTCCTGAGGGCACGGATTGTCGCCAGCGTGAGTCCAGACACCACCAGAGATACTCAGGTGCTGCTTGGCGAACGCACCGTTCCCTTCCACTCGGAAGTCATGCAACCGCGAAAGGAACTCGGTCACGGCGATCGAGGAGAGCTGGCTGTTGATGCTCACGACAGCCGGCCTCTCCACAGCCACACCGCGCACGTAGCCATGCTCGACCTGCTGCTTATAGGCGGCGGGGTCGGCTCTCGAGAGCCCCTCCGCCCGGAGATCCTCGGGCGTGTACACCCCCCTCTCGATCAGGCCGTCCCCATCGGGTGTCAGGTAGTGCACGACACCGCCCACCTCCTCGATGGTCCCGGCCTCGGCCGCGACCAGCTTTACGCCCACATCCACCCAAGGCACCAGGTAGTAGCGGGCCAGACGGTTCAAGACATCTCGGCCACAGCTCGAGTCCATGCAGCCGAAGATGAAATCGCACGATGCAAGTTCAGCAATCCCGGCTGGCCCATCACCGATGCGAACCGGAAGAGGCAACACCTTCGTTCCAAGGTCCATCTCCTCGACCCGCCGAGCAAGGACATCGATCTTGAGCGGCGCGGTCTCCGCGTCCCTCATGGTCGATCCCACGATCCGGTTCAGGTTCCGGACTTCCACGACGTCATCGTCCACGAGCACCAGCTCCGCCACCCCCAGCCGACCGAGCTGCTCCACGAGGGGGCTCCCAGTCCCAGAGCAACCAACGACGCCAACTCGAAGGCGACCCACACGCAGGGCCGTACCCTCACCGAATAGTTGGGCGTGCCTTGCTGCGAACCCCGGGAGGGTGCTCTCGGTTTCCTCGTTGAACCAGTGGTGCACGTCCTGGCCGGCCACCGACACGCAGTCCATTGCCTCGAAAGAGGCGTCGGGGTGCACGACACGCGCGAAGACGCGACCACTAGGCAGCATGACCGCGCTGCCGTGTGGCCGATCTGAATCCCCCCAACCGTAGACCGATTCAAGGAACCTCCGGTCCGAGTTGTCATCCGCCACGGAGAACTCGGCGTACCCGCTGGGATGGCTGTGAAACTTCATGATCCCCATGCCTCTCTCGGCAGCTTCAGCCAGGAGGTCCTTCCACTGGGGAGGTGCCCAGTTCACCCACTGAGCGTGACGACGGCACGCTGCATGCGGCACAAGCTCAAGCCGGTGGACGAGCAACACCTCCCCCTCCGGAGTCACCAGGCGCCCGCAGAGCGCCATGGCCACCGCCTCGAGCCCGTCCCCAGGGTAGAGGTGTCGCTGAAGCTCACCGTGCTGCCGTCCGGTCATCCTCAGCCTGCTCAACCCGCACCTCCATGCACTTCGCGCTCGAGCCATTGGTCCATGAACACCAGGTGCGTCTGCACGCCGTCGATCCCGGGGCGCCAGGCGCTCCCAGACCCTCGATGGCGAGACCATCGCTGCCAGAGCTTCCCGTCGATCTGCTGATTCGTCAGCCGCCCGATCGGCTGCCCATCCGCTCGCGCCAAGTGCGGGCAGAAGTAGGCCATGTCAATCTGGGCGGTCGGGTAGTTCCCCGGGAGCAGGAAGGCGACCGACACGAGGTCCACGTTGAAACCACCAACGATCGGGTATTCGTGCAGGACCAGCCACATGGTCCCGGAGTCCGTGAAGGTCTCCCAGGGAAGACCCAGGCCCTCAACGAAGGCCTGGTCTTCCTCTGGGAGAGAGAATTGGCGCCGTGCGTCAGCCACAGCGTGAACCTTCCCGGCAATCGAGGGCAACGGTCACAAAGCACTCGACCCCCGGACGTTCGAAGCTCACCACCTCGTCCGGCTTGATCGTCTTGTGCGAGCCGTTCTCAAGCTTCTGGACCAGTTCGTCGCACCGGGGGTCCTTGCCGGCGAGCCGCAGGATTTCCGCTCCCGTCATCTTGGGCACATGCACGTGCTTGTGCTCGCGGTTGATCTTTATTTCGTAACTGCACTGCGTCGTCATGAGTCTATTCCGATCGGAGTAATCACCACTCGGCGGCCCCGCCCACGAGGCCACTCGTTCACCGGGAGGTGGGCATGAAACCCACCCCTCCAGAGTTGATACCGACAGGCGTTACTTCGCCGTCGAGTAACGCCCTTCGGTAAGACACCCCCCACCCGCGCGTGTCGGCGCCCGTCATCCGGCACCTGTCCCACGTGTACGCGGACCGAATTCGAGTCGCCGCTGACGAACAAGCGACATCAAGAGGCGGCTTTAGTGGTAGGGGGAGCGGACCGCGCTGGTCGACGCCGACTGCCTCGAAGCGGTTGGGCGGCAGTCTGACCTTCCCCCGGTTTGCCGGACACCTTCGCTAAGGCCAGAATGGCCACGGAGGACGGCATGGCACGACGAGCACGGAGACACTTCACGGCGGAGCAGAAGGCCCAAGCTGTTCGGCTGGTGAAGGAGACGGGGAGTCTCAGCCAGGTGGCACGCGACCTGGATCTGACGAGGTCGGCGCTCAAGGGCTGGGTGAGCCAGGCGGAGGTGGATGCCGGTCAGGGCCCCGAAGGGGCCCTGACGACCGAGGAGAAGGCGGAGCTTCGTCGTTTGCGACGCGAGGTGAAGACCTTGCGCATGGAGCGCGACTTCCTAAAAAAAGCCGCGGTCTTCTTCGCAGCGGACGACGATCGCACGAGCTGATCGACGCGGAGAAGACCCGATACCCGGTGGCGCTCATGTGCCGCGTGCTGGGCCTCGCTCGCAGCGGCATCTACGACAAGCGGCGAGGACCTCGCTGGACTCGGCGCACTGAGGACGACGCGCATCTCGAGCACGAGGTCCGATCAATCCACACTGAGAGTCGAGGCACGTACGGGAGCCCGCGTGTCTTCGCGGAGTTGCGTTGTCGCGGCTGGCAAGTCGGTCGGCACCGCGTCGCGCGGCTCATGCGCACAGCCGGCATCACGGCGCTCATGCGGCGACGTTTCCGTCGGACGACGGACTCGTCGCACAGCCTGTCCGTGGCAGCCAACATCCTCGCTCGGCGCTTCACAGCCCCTCGCCCGAACCAGACGTGGTCAACCGACATCACCTACATCTGGACGCTCGAAGGCTGGCTCTATCTGGCCGTCATCCTGGATCTGTACTCGCGGCGCGTCGTCGGCTGGTCGATGGCCGACCACGTGCGCACCGACCTCGTCATGGGTGCTCTCACGATGGCGATCGGTAATCGCCTGCCCGACGGCGAGCTGATGCACCACTCCGCTCGCGGCAGCCAGTATGCGAGCTTTCGCTACCAAGAAGCCCTCGGTCGCCACGGCATCACGTGCAGCATGAGCCGGCGTGGCGACTGCTACGACAATGCGGTCGTCGAGAGTTTCTTCGGCACACTCAAGACCGAACTGATCCACCGGCAGACCTGGCCGACGCGCGCGTCGGCCAGGTCTGCCGTGCACGACTACATCGAGATCTTCTACAACCGCAAGCGCCGACACTCGACCCTCGGCAATCGCACTCCCGCAGAGTTTGAGGCACACTACGATCCCGCCGCTGATGCGGATTGACCCGGTGTCCACCAGATCGGGGGAGGGTCAGACTTCCTGCGTCGCCTCGGCCACTGGCGTGACCTGAAAGAGGCGATGCAGCTAGTCGCGACAGCCTGTGAGCACCTCGGAGCGCAGGACGAGCTGGCCCACAGTCTGGTCTACGTCTTGGCCTGGGTCTGCTTGCGCTTCGAAGAGCTGGAGGACGCCGAGTCGCTGGCACAAAGGGGTCTACAGGTCTACTTAGTCAACGGCGACCGCGATGGGGTCGCCCAGGCCAAGCGACACCTCGGCAAGGCGGCGCTGCTCAAGGCGGAGTACGAGTTGGACGGGAGTCAACACGCTTGGGTCGCACGCTTCGAGGAAGCTCGACAGCTCTATGGCGAGAGCTTGGCCGAACGCGAAACGCTGAGTAGGGCCGGTACCGATCAGCGCGCCCAGATCGCCGACTTACAGCTGGACTTCGGTCGGCTAGATTGGCTCTGGGGTCGCAAGCTGACGCGGCACGAGCCGGATGAGCCCGTACTGCAGTTGGTTGCGGATGCGCGACGTTGTTTCGAAGAGGCCAACCAAGTCAGCAAGGACGCTCTGGCGGCATTTGAGCAGATCGCCCTAGACCGAGGCATCGCCAAGGCCCACGGAAACATAGGCAACGCCACCAAGGAACTGGCCCGTCTCGAGCACCGTCGTGGCAACTGGGCTCAAGCAAGGACCCTCATCGAGAGCGCACAGACACACTACGAGGTGAGTCTCAGCCGAGCGCGGGTCATTACGCGCCGGGATGAGATCGCTCACGCGCTCTGGGGCCTGGCCGAGTGCAAGGAGTTCCGGGCGTTCCGCGTCCAGCCGCCCTCCCGTGCTTCACTCCTCGCCGAGGCGGTCCAGCACGCCCGCGAGTCCCACGTCCTCTACGAGGCCACCGGCGCTGGCCGGGATATTGAGGTTACCGGCGAACTCGTGGAGCGACTCCAAGGCGCCCTCATGAGGGCCGAGGGGGGTGGATGCAGCAGTGACGACAGCACCGATCAGCGCGACACTGGCGCACGTTGACGGCGAGGAGGAGCCCCGCGTCCTCAAGGAGCGATTCGGAGGCCGCAGGCTGCAGTTTGACCGACGAGCACCGCTGTCGCCTCGCAAGTGGACCCAGGCTCAGGGGTGCGTACTCGACCGCAACGCACGACTTCTGAGACGATTCGACGGCTCATATGAGCAGCTGCGCAGGGCACAAGCGATACCTTCGGGTGGGCGAATCGGCCTGTCAACGCGACCCGTGCGAGCGTCGCGTTCAACCAGCCTAAGGCGGGTCACAAGAGACTGCTTCCCAAGCGGAATGTCGCAGTTCGAACCCGATCACCCGTTCCATTCGTAACTCGTTCTGAACGCTGACGTTGGCGTACCTGTCCAGGTCGCGCAGGTCACCGCCGCGGCGAGGCGATTGCGTTGGATCCACTCGCAAGCTGCGAGACGAGCTGCTCGCCGGAGAACCCTTCGCGTCGCTGCTCAATGCCCGTCTCATAGTTAGGTGGACTCGTTAGTGAGGGCTGATCAGTTCGTCACGGCTGCTTATGACGGGAACTCTTCGCCGATTTCGAAAGGCTATCGGACGAACTAGCAATGACACGGCGGGCAGGTGACTTGGCTGCAGCCTTATCAACGGCTGCCCAGAGTCTCTTGGCCGAAGGAGTGGTTTCGTTCCGCACTAGCTTTTTCTTCATGGAGAGGTCTCGGTGGCTATTCGGTAATCGATTTCAGTTCTTGAGCAGCGATTGCTTCGCGTTCGACATAGGTTGTAGACGGGGAGTGTGTGCGTAGCCCGAGCGACTCCTTGGCGAGACGGCCATCCGTGTCTTTTCTTCGTATCCGCTTACCGCTGCTCGCACGAATAGAAAAAAGAGTCGGATAACGCCGTGGCGACACTCCAACAAACTGCCTAAAGACAACGCGTGCGCCTTCGTTACTTGCTTCATCGATATCGTCAAGGAAAATAGCGTCGCTATGAAGTTCCATAGCCAAGCTCTTTGGATAGGGCTCGATGTATGTGACACGAGATACACCTGAGCTTATGACATGTTTTGCGCAGTTATGGCATGGGAACGTTGTAGTGTAGAGAGCGCACCCACGTGTTGGTACGCCAAGGCGACCGGCGGCAAGAAGCGCATCCATCTCGGCATGGACAGCACGGCCAAATTCAGTCAGGTTCATCACTCGCGAGGCACTGAGATCTACCGAAACCTCTTGTGCTCGCACTGCTTGCTGTTCTGGAGCGAGTCGACTGAAGTCACCATCAATTACGTTGAGAATCTCTTCTATGATTCCGACGCGCATTTTCTTGCTTGAGTCTTCGTCTCGTTGGAAGTCTCTATCATCGTTGGGTGCACTGGGCCAGTACTGGCCGCCGCCCGCAGCGGGCACTTCATTTGTCCCGAGCGAGACAACCTCATGCGTATCTGTGAGGATGGCGGCTCCGACTTGGCGTGATAGATCCGCCGAGCGCAATGCCGCTGCTGACGCAAGGTACATCCCATACTCCTCGGGCGAGGGCGTTTCGATCCCTTGCGATTGATCACCGAATAGCAAGCGTACATACCGACCCAGCTGCGTAGTCACTTCATGGGGATCATCAGGGCCTTTGGCATCGATAAAGACATCGGAAAGATGAAAGGTCTCCCTGAGTTGTTGGCCTAGCCGAGGGCGTTCGCCGCGATCACGCTCAATCAGTTCTATGGCCTGGGCCTCAGACATGCCGTAATGCGATTCGAGTCTTCGGCGGCGAACGGGTTCGGAGCAGTAGATACCGACAAGGTGAAAGGCATCGCCATAGATGCTTCGAAGGCGATAGACTTCTTCGGGATGTTTGAGTTGATCTAGGATAAACGCCTTGCCTTCAAGAACGGGGTTCGCCCCTCGCCGCAGGCTGTTGATCTTCACGGCGGCAAGCATGGCAAGAGCCTGGCCACCCCCAACGACGGCACGTAGATCATTCCCCTTGTCCATGAGATACCCGATACGCTCGAACTCTGGCGTCGGGACCTCCCACGGTCCTTCACATACAGCGTCCATAAGCCCGCTCAGGTGGATCTTCTCAACGCTATACCCACGGGCGGTCAGTAGGTCGGTGAGCGCGCGGACCACAAGCTTCGCTGGCGCTCCGACTGCTGCCGCCAGACCGAAGAAGAGCTCAGGTCTCTCAGTGTGCTCTGCGCTCGGACGGGCAAGGGGCATGGAAGCTCGTTCGCGAATGGGTCTATCCGGCTGTTCAGCGCAGGCTACCGCATGAACTCGCCAGTTTCTGCCGTGGGTGTCTTGGTTCGGAGTCGGCGGGGTCAGCGATCGGTCCTCACGCTCAGTCGGAGCAGTGAACTCGAGGGACGCTCTTAGAAGACGCAGGAAGCTGCCCAACTCCCTGCTTTCGTAGAACGAGCTACCCCTCAAGAGCCTCCCGAAAGGGGCCCGGCGGCCTGGATACATTGGAGTTGGAGGATGTCAACCTAGCGCAGCCCTGAGGCGCCTGCTGGAAGGCAGCTCAGGGTTGGCCGCCGCTCCTCGCCGCCTCGAGCAGCCGCCCGATCTGCGGCTCGGAGAGGTCGTCCGGCTGGGCGCGGACCAGCTCGGCGAGCCGCCTGGTAATCGAGGGCGCGCAGTGTCCCCAGGTGCACAGGCCCACGACCGTGCTTCGCGAGAGGCGCGGCCCGCGCTCCGGCCCAATGCGCAACGCGGTGGGTCGCCGTGACAGTCTGTCAGGCGAGCCCCGAACACCAGGTGTCGCAAGACACCCTCTGGCGGTCCTCCTGCGACCGGGGTATCTACCCCGAAACGTGCGCAACCGACGTTCAACCGGCGCGTCTGAGTGCTTTCGAGTGCTAGTCCTTGAGCGCCGCGTTTCCCCGCCTATGATGCAGAAAACACTTCGCACCCCGCGATTCAGTGCTCATCGCTCAGGGGGCGCCGAGATGCCTGGGGGTCAAGAGGTCGCTAGTTCGAATCTAGTCACCCCGACCATTCACGAACCAACCAGAAACACCGGCTGAGCGCGTGAACACGCGCACCTGTCGACCGCGACAGGCCGGCCCGACGGGAGCGAGCCGTCCTGCGACCGCGCGGCTCTGCGGCACCCCCGGGACCGGCGAGCCAGGGTCACCTCCTGAGACGCACGACCGGTAGCGAAACGTGTGGTGCAAGGCTCGAGCACGCAACTCCCGTCCACGGAAGCCCTTGTCCAAGGCTCGTCGTCAATTGCACGACAAGCTGCTGAAGCTTCGGTTCACGAGGAGTTGCCCGCTCGAGGACCGCGCCGCGCGCATTCCGCCTCGAGATACCCTGCTGGACGCCGTCTCGGAGAGCCGGAGCGCCGCGTCCCTACACGAACGAGAGCCTCGAACCGAGGACGTCGTGGTGGAGGACAGGAGAGGGCTGAGCAGCGGAGAAGCGCGTCGCAGTTCTTCCGGTGGAGTCTCGCGCTCTTGCTCGATCCCGCCCATGCTGTCGTCGGATTGCAACGACGACATGGGCCGGAGCCCGACGCGAGGGGCAACCGGGAAGATCAAGGGGTCTGGGACCGGAAGCCTCGCCGAGGCTGAGCACAGGACGAGTGCAGCTCCGACACCGCGACCCTGTCCGGCATCCGCCCCGGAGCACGAGATGGACACGCAACCGAGAATCTGGACGGACCGTGAACTCGCCTACCGCGAGCGTGTCTTCGATGTCCCCTACGCCCCGCGAGCCATGCGGCTCTCCCATAACGAGAAGGAGATCTTCGTCGGAACGAAGGGCGGCGCACTGCTGGTCTTCGCAGACGACGGTGACGACGAATGGACGATCAGCCCGAACGGAGTGGGAGGTGAGGGCATCGGCATCCGCTCCGTCTGCGACTGCAGCGGCGGGTGGATCATCCTCGGGCGAGAGAACGGAACGCTCGAACTCCAGCAGACGCACAAGACGAGCGCCGCACGACCTGTCTTCACGCCCCCCATCGACGAGCGCCGAGAGGAGACCGAGGACGACTCGGTGACCCTCATCTCGTGGCTCGACGAGACACACCTGCTCGTCTCCCGACGTAGTTCGGGCTCCGTCATTCACCGCCTCCAGGGCACCTCGACGAGCCCGTCGTTCGATGTCCAGCCCAGCGATCTCACCGAGCTGCGCGGGCTGCTGATCGAGACGAATCTGCGACCCAGTCAGGGCTCGGAGGCGGGGCACTGGCTGATGTTGAGCGAGTTGGGGGATGTCTGGACGCTTCGGCGGGAACGCCTGGCACGCGAAGACGACGTGTGGCAGGACATGCCCGCCCCCGCTTTGGTCACGGACGCATGCCGGGTCTGTGACCGCGTCCCCACGACGCCCGGCAGCTCGCGGTCGGGCCCCCTGGCCGCGGGCGTCGTGCTCACGACGGAGAAGCATCTCCATCGCATCTCCCTGGAGCATGACCAGCTCCGGGCCCGCCCCGTGCCCATTCCCCTGAGCGCGCGACTCTGGGTCGGCGTGACACACGCCCAGATGGGGAACCGGGAGTACCTGTGGCTGGCGGACATCGACCGCAACACGAGCCTCCTCTGTCGCGATGCGGGAAGCCAACGGGCCGATGGTCCCGACGCCTGGAGGCGCGTCCACCTCAAGCGCGAGGACGATCAGTTCGTGCGCATGCTCGGCTCGCGGAACCCACGCGACGACCGCTTCATGGTGGCCTACGCGACACGTAAGGACCAGGTCATCGTCGGGCGGTACGAGAGCACCACTCATGTCGATGAAGGCCCGAGTGCGACGTCCATCCTGCGCTCGGGCCGCGTCGAGTCCTTCCGGACCTGGGCAGACGAGACCGCCCACGAACGACGCTGCGGACCGAAGCGCAGCGTCGCAAGCGACTTCGCCGACCTCATCGAGGAGCTGGGCAATGAGCCGCGGGGCGACGGCGGCCTGCTCTCATTCCTCGGCAACCCCGACGCCCGACTGTCCTGTGCCGTACTGGCGGCGCTGCCGGAGACGGACCGCCCACACGCGCTCGAGGCATGGGTCCACAGCTTCATGCAGTCGATCTGTCGCCGATGGAACCCCCTGCATCAAGTGGACGAGGTCCAGCAGAGTTTCCTGGGCGTGATCCGTTGGCTGCGCGAGCTCCGGGGCGAGCTCATGGACACGAGCGGACACAGCGACCCGGGTGGCGCGACCCTCGCAGTCGGCGATCGCGCCGGCGACGCCCGACTGCAAGTCAAGCTCGAAGAGCTAGCGCGGTACGTGCGCAAGTGGGGACTGTTCGGCGGATCCTACAGGCGGCGCGCCAACGTACTCCGTGCCCAGCGCACGCTCCTCAGCGTGACCGGCGATCGGGCGCTCGACAACCTCGTCTATCGATCCAAGCTCTTCCGCCATGGCGTGAACATCGATGCTGCATTCGAGCCGCCGCAGCCCGAGTCCTCCAAGGAGAGGCCACGTGAGGTCCGGTGCCACGGGCCCTATGCCGCCGTCTCCACAACCAAGGGTTCCCTGCACCTGTGGCGGGAAGGCGACTCGGGATACAAGGCGATCGGACTGCAGAACCGCGACGCACAACCGCACGCACGCTGTTTCGACTTCAAGCTCGGACAAGAACACGATGGCTGGCTGCTCGAGGCACTCGTTCCCGTCAGGCGCAAGGAGTTCGTGAGCGAACTCCGGTACAGCAAGCTCGTCCCGGTGAGCGGCAGCCCGCGCGAAGAACTCAGGGTGGACCCGCAAGACACGAAGCAGCTCGAAGACGAGGCGTGCTCGCTGCTGAAGATCGAAGACGGTGTCTACGTCGTGGGTCTTCACGACCCCCAGAAGGGCGTCGCCCGCATCCGCCTGCTGAGGATGCGCGAGCAGGACGGGCGTGTTCGACTCGAGCTCTCCCGCAATGACGTCCCCTTCGAGGCCGCCTTCTCACTGGGCGACTACATCGCCAGCAACCCTGTCTGGGCGATGCAAGTGCGCAAGCAGCCGGTGCATCACGGCAGGACCGCGACATGCAACGTGACCGTAGGGCTCGGAGACGGCACGATCTGGGACGTCCGCCTGGAATACGGGGAAGACCAGTTCGAGGGCAGGCCCACGCGGGTCGGTCAACTCAACGCTCCGGTGTACTCCCTGCTGTGCACGCAGTCGGCGGGGCATTGCCGGATCATCGCAGGGGCGGGCAACGGAGCCATCGTCGCTTGGCAGGAACTCGAACCCTCGCCTCCCGCAGAGGCTCTCGATGACGAGCCCGTGTCGTCACGATTCGCCATGGTATGGGCAACCGAAGAGTCCTCCAGCATCGTGCAGCTCCTCGAGCTCGATTCGATCGATGCGATCGCGGCCGTGACCCAGGGCGGCAGGGCCGTCGTATTCAGCGACTGCCCCCGTGTCGAGGAGTTGGGTGCCGCGAACGCCTACCATCGCCTGGATGTTCCAGGCGCTCGCCACGGGCGATTCAAGATCGGCCATGGATGCTTTGCGGCCGCAGCGCTCGAGAGCCCCGCAGGCGATGTGTCCCCGTTCCGCATCCTGATCGCATCCGGGGACGGTTCCGTCCGCCGGGTCGGCTTTCATCATCCGCAGTTCACCGAGGGGCGGCGCAAGGAGTACCGCGAGCTGGCGGGGTTGTGGCTCTCCCAGATCACCGACGGAGGTCGGGTACGTCCACACCTCTTGCGCAAGGCGGAGTCCCTGCTCGCAGCGACGAGCATCGTCCCTCAAGTGGTCGTACGCTGGATCTTCAG
>JAJDEQ010000078.1 GCA_029259695.1 Planctomycetota bacterium | reverse complement strand
GCGCTGTCGCGCTGTCGCGCTGTCGCGCTGTCGCGCTGTCGCGCTGTCGCGCTGTCGCTCATTGTTACAAAGACGAGCCGGCTTGTAAACGGATGTTTCGAGTGCCTGATGACTCACTCTCCTCGCTTGCGCATTGGTCGTCTCGAGCTGCGCCACATGTTGGGGGCTTGTTTGCTCGGAGATCGTCTCTCTTGCTCGAGCGCTTGTCCGCTCGATCCGATGTGCTGCTTTCGGCATGCCGATGACGCGGTGGCGGTTGGTGACGGTCCTGCGCGCGAGTTGGCGGGAATCCCCCTGTCGGTGACAGTCCGGCTCGCCTGGAGTCGCGAGTGTGACAGTCTGTCACTCTCTTGCTCGAGTGGGGGTGAGCCGCGCGGCACGAGCGATGGCGTTGGGAGTTGGCTAGTGGCTATCCGTCCGCGAGCATGATCTCGGAGACTCGTTGGCGAGTTGACTCCGCGTAGATCGCCGTCGTGTCTGGTGATGCGTGACCGAGTACTTGTTGAGCGGCGTCGATGCCGTGTCGCCTTCTGATGGCCGTGGCGGCGGAGTGGCGGATCTGATTCGGCGCAAAGCGGGAGATGCCAGCACGGGAGCACCCGCGCTGGATCGCTCGCCGGAGAGAGGCTGTGGAGTAGTGCTCTCCTCGGCGCGTATTGGGACTTGCAACCTGTGGGCGGCGCTCCTGGGGTGGCCTCAGGGGCGTGTTGCGAAGGTCCGAGCGGCGGCGCCCTCTCCGTTCCTCGGCTGCTCTCGGCGAGAACAGGTAAGCGTTGGGGGCCGCCCTCAGGAAAGGCCTCACGATGGCTTGGGCCTTCGGCCCGAGCATCACGAACCGCTCCTTGCCCCGCCAACTTGTCTTGTGCGCTGCGGGGCGGTATTCCCACACTGGGGTCGACATGTCGAGGTCGCGTACGCGCATGATAGTCACCTCGCCAGGTCGCATGCCGGTCAAGACCATGAGCTGTACCATCGCAGCGACTTCACAGGACACGTGAGGGAGAATCGCTTCCACGTCGTTGAGCGGCACGGGGCTTACGGGCGTGGTCTCGCGGGCTTTGGAGCGCCCCTTCGCGAGGGACTCCATGGTGCACAGCGTCTGGCTGACGGTGACAGGAACGAGGCCCTGGCTTGTGCCCCATCGGAAGACCCGGCGGATCCGGTTGATGTACCCGTTGATCGTGGTGCGAGCGAGATGCTCGGAGAGCATCTTGCGGCGGACCAGATCGAGGTCCTGGGGCGTGAACTCGGAGACGCGCTTGCTACCGAAGAGTTCGTGGAGCGGGCGGAGCGCTGAGCGGATACAGGCGGGTTCACTCGTAGGCCGGTCGTCGGGGTGCACGTAGTACCCCTCGACCCGCCGCTCCCAGTAGGTGGCCAAGAGATCGTCGACCTCGAGGTCGTTCGACTTGGAGTCTTCGGCAGGCAGTTGTCGACCGTTTGCCAGGTAGCAACCGATGAACTCAAGGGCTCGAGAGTGGGAGTCCTCGTCGTCCCACCGGCCGAAGTAGTGGTCCTTGCCCTGGAGCCGAACGCGGACTTGCCCAGACGGCTTGTGGTGCGTTGGCTGGGGAAGTCTGCGGGGCCGTCGTGGCTTTGTGGCTGACATCGAGCAGGTTCTCCGTTCGGGGGTAGGACTACCCCGGATCTGAGACTGCTCAGGCCGCGCCGAGTGCGCGGCTGGTCCACGCAAGTCGCGCGTTCAGCCGTGTTTAGGAATGGTCGGGGTGACTGGATTTGAACCAGCGACCTCTTGACCCCCAGTCAAGCGCCCTAACCAAGCTGGGCCACACCCCGACCGAGCGACGCGTTGGTGTTGGGGGTGCGTCGCGAAAGTGCAGCGTAACCGAGCGGGCCGAAGGACGACAAGGGGGCGAACGGTGGTGCCCCGGGGAGCCACGAAGGCCGTGGGGAGGTGCGCTCGGGGGGTGCTTGGTCCAGCGTCGCGGGGGGACCGCTAGCGGGTCATGACCTCGGCGCCGTCGGCGCCCACGTACATCGTGTGCTCGAACTGGGCCACGTGGGCCTCGGCGGTCTCGACCAGGGGTGGGTAGTCGTGGATCGTGCCGGCCCGGAGCAGGGCGCGCAGGGCGCGTTCGGCCACCTCGTCGCCGTGCTGGCGGGCGAGTTCGCGGCGGCAGAAGGGCAGCCCCTTGCGTGCGGCGATCTGGTCGACCACGCCGCTGTCCACGTGGCGCGGCGCCTTGAGCTTGCGCTGCGCGCCGAAGACCTCGGCCTTGCCCTGTTCGACCACGCTGCCCCGTCCCGTGGTGGCGAAGGGCTCGATGCAGATCATCATGCCCTCCTTGAGGGCGATGCTGCTGCCGTCGGGCACGTTGGGGATCGAGGGCGAGCAGTGGATCGTGTAGGGCGCGATGCCGTGCCCGGTCAGGTTGGCGACCGGCTTGAAGCCCAGCGCCTTCATGCTGGACTGGATCGCGGCGCCGATGTCGCGCACGCGGGTGCCCGGGCGCACCAGGGCGATGGCCGCTTCCAGCGCCTGGCGTGACGCCTCGAGCAGGGCGCTGTGCTCGCCGCCCAGGTCCACCGTCTCGGCGGTGTCGGCGATGCAGCCCTCGATGTGCACGCCCAGGTCGACCTTGGCCACGTCGCCGTCGACGAACACGCGCGGATCGTCGGGGCCGCAGCAATCGTGGGCGGCGATGCCGTTCACCGAGACCTGGGCCGGGAAGGCCAACTCGGCGCCCTGGGAGCGGATGTAGTCCTCGGCGCCGTCGAGGATGTCGACGTAGCGCACACCCGGGGCGATGGCGGCCGCGGCCTGCTTGCGGGCGGTGGCCGCGATGCGTCCAGCCTGCCGGTACTTGTCGAGATCGACTCGCATGAGGGGCTGAAGGATAGCGGCGCCCCTGGGGGTGGAACACCGAATTCGGCCCGGGGAGAGGGGCCCCGTGGCGGACCCGCGGCCCTTTCGTCGGGGGCTCGCCGACAGCGGTCCCGGGCGAGCCCTGGCCAGGCGAGGGCGGGGTTCCGGGCGGGTCTTCAGGAGACGCGGTCCGGGGGTCGATCAGGTGATCTGCCGTGCCTGCTTGACCACACACCTTGGATCCGACACCCATGGGCCGTTGCCTCCGCTGCCTGGGCGCCGCCGGCGCTCTGCTGCTGCTGACCGTTCCCGGCGTGCTCTCGCCACTGCCGGAGCGCGTCGCATCCCGACCGGACGCATTGCGTTCGCGGGTGGAAGGTGCGCACCTCACGGACTCGGGTGCCTCCGCGGGCGCGGGCACTGTCGGTCGGCCGTCCGGAGCGACCCGCAGCGCCGGCCGCCCCCGCGTCGCACGATTGCAGCCGCGACTCGACGTGGGCTGCAAGCCGCGCGGCCCGGTGCTGGTGGACGTCAACGCACTGAGCGGGGACGCCCAGGCGGGCCGACTGCGCTTCGATTTCGCCGTCGAACCCCAGCGCGACTTCAGCACCCTCGCGTGGGCGCTCGAACTGCCCGACGGCACCAGCGTTCACTCGGGCTCGCTCGGCGCCGCCATCGATCCGTCTCATCACCAGCGCTTCGAAGACGCCGTGGAACTCAGCGTGTCCCCCGGCGTGGCGAAGGCCTCGGAACTCGAACTGGTGGTGACCGGTACGTTCGGCGCCGGGGCCGAAGTGGAGACCGTGCAGGTGCGCCGGCGCATCTCGTGGGGTGACCCGCAGGTCGCCGCTCCCGAGCGGGAACGGATCCACGTCGGCGTCGACACCGGTCGCAGCGCCGTCGTGCCCACGCGGCACCGGGCGGGGCGCTGACATGTCGCCCGCCGCCACGCCGATCATCGCCCGCCGTCTCGCCCGCATGACGCCCGTCGCCATGCCGGTCAGTGCCCGTCGTCTCGCCTGTTGCCTGGGGTTCGTGTTGTTCGTCCTCGCCCCGTCGGCGTTCGCCGCGAACCCGGCCGGCAAGGGCTACAGCTTCGTGGTCAGCGGTGCCTTCGAGTACGAGGACAAGGCCTGGGACATGGACGGCTGGACCGGCGACGATCCGCTGCTGCCGATCCGCGGCGCGGACGTCTACGTGCTCGACGCCCAGCGCAACAAGGTGCTGGGCCGCGGCACGACCGCGTCCGACGGGAGCTTCGCCGTGAGCTGTCGCGCCAAGGGCGTGGTGGACCTGATCGCCCGGGTGGACAGCGACAATCGACTGCACAAGAAGTACGCCGGCCCGTTCGCCCGGGTGCGGGTGACCAACGCCCAGAACAAGGTCTACGCCGCCTTCAGCCAGGTGCTGGCCGGGCACGATCCGGTCTTCGATGCCGACCTGGGCACGACCACCGCCCTGGCCATGTCGGACGGCGATGACGAGGGGCAACCGTTCAACGTGTTCGACGTGACCGTGTCGGCCTTCGAGTACGTGGCCTCGCCGGAGGTCGGCGCGGCTCACAAGCGTCGCGGCCTGCGCGTCGTCTGGCCCGACCCGTTCGGCTCGTACGCCTGGCGCCGCAAGGCTTCGGTGGCGGGAGAGGACGGCTACGACGACGCGGTGATCCTGCACGAAGTGGGACACGTGGTGCACAACCTCTACTCCGACAGCGACAACCCTGGCGGCATGCACTTCTTCGGGGACAGCGACCAGGATCCACGGCTCGCGTTCGGCGAAGGCTACGCCACCTTCTTCGCGGGGGCGGTGCTGAACCACTTCGGCCGCGAGGCGCTGTACGTCGACTGCGACGGCTCGATGCAGTCGGGCGGCGTGGAGCTGCGCGTCGACCTGGAGACCTGCGCCCCCTACGACGAGACCAGCGAGGGCGCCGCCGACGAACTCGCCGTGGCCTGCACCCTGTTCGACCTGATCGACGACGAACACGCCGCCGACGGCACGCCGGGCATCGACGACGACCCGTTCACCTCCAACGTGCAGATCGTGGGCCAGACGCCGCAGCACGCGTGGTGGAGCGTGTTCACGGGCCCCGTGCGCAAGGCACGTCGCCTGACCATGAACCACGCCTGGGACGGTTGGCTCGACGCCCACTGGACCGACGCCCAGTTCAACGAACTGCAATCGGCGTTCCTGGGCTTCGGCATGGACTTCTGGAACGACGAGTACGAACCCGACAACGCGCGCGAACTGGCCACGCCGGTCGAGCTCTCCACCCACCCGGCCTGGGCCAACGCCGGCTGGGGCCCCGAGCACACGCTCTACTACTCGGTGGACGGCGGGCGCACCTCGGGCACCGGCGACAGCGACTGGTTCGTGGTGCAGCTCGAGGCCGGCACGGTGGTGGACGTGGAGACGCGCTACCCGTTCGGCGCCTGGGACGCGCGCACCCAGGTCGATCCGCGGCTGACGCTGTTCGCTCCCGGCGGCAACAAGGCCGTGGCGACCGACGACGACAGCGGCCCGGGACGCAACGCGTCGATCCGCAACTTCAGCGTGCCGGAGAGTGGCGCCTGGGCCTTCCGCGTCGACACGTCCAATCCCACCAACCGCTACGGCCGCTACCAGGTGCGCGTGCAGTCGGCGGACGCCCCCTAGCCGCGCTGCGCGGCAGCTCCCGACGGCAGTCGACGCGGCAGCCCCCGGCGGCGACTCCAGGGCCCGACGCGTAACGCGTGCTTCGACAGGCCGGCGCGCGGCGTGTGAAGTCCGCGCTAGGGTTGGCTCGCCGCGGGGCCCATAATCCCGCCGTGACGAGCGCAGCCCACGATCTCGGCGACGTGCTGCCCCCCGAGGGGCGGGGAGCGGCGACCCTCGCCGGCGACGCCGCGTCGCGCGCATCAGCGGCAGGCCCGGATGGGGGACCGACCGGCGCGACGCGCGCTGCCGGCGGGCCCAGTCGCTGGGGCAGCTGGGTGCTGGTGCTCGTCGTGCTCGCCACCGGCATCTTCGAGCTGCACAACCTCGACATCTACCTGCACGCGCGCACGGGCCAGTGGATCGTCGAGAACGGGCAGGTGCCCACGACCAACGTCATGTCGCCGCTCCACGGCGATCACCCGACGGTGCAGGACAAGTGGCTGTTCCAGGTGGGCAGTCACCTGGTCTTCGATCGCTGGGGTGCCAACGCGTGCATCCTGTTGCGGGTGGTCCTGATGGCGGTGTTGTTCGCCGTGATGGCGTCGACGGCCAGACGCCTCGGGGCGAGCGAAGGGGCGCTGGTCATGTTCCTGGTGTTGGCCGCGCTCGCGGGGCGCGCGCGCTTCATGTTCCGTCCGGGACTGGTGAGCATGGTGTTGCTCGTGGTCACCGTGCACTTCGTGCTCGTACGGCGTCCGGACGGGCGGCGCACCTGGCCGCTGCTGCTGCTGCAGCTCCTGTGGGCCAACCTCCACGGCTACTTCATCCTCGGGCCGGTGGCCGTGCTGGGGGTGGCCGCGGGGCGCTTGTTCCAGCGGGACGGTCGGATCGTGGCGGCGCGGTTGGGGCTGCTGGTCCTCGCGCTGATCGCCGTGTGCTTCGTCAACCCCGCCGGTGTCGACGGCGTGCTGCATCCGGTCTCGATCCTGACCGACCTGCGCGAGCACTACGACTTCTACTCCGGCGCGATCGTGGAGTTCCGCGGGAGCTTCGCGCCGGACGTGCGGCACCCGCTCGATCAGAAGGCGTTCTTCGCGCTGGGCGGCGCGGCCCTGGTGCTGTTGCTCTGGGCCGGCGCCCGGGAGCTGGGGCGACGCCGAGCGAACACGTCCGAGGCGGGGCCGAACGCCGGCTTCGGCTGGGCGCTGCCCGGGTTGGTCCTGCTGGCGGGCTTCGGCTTCATGACCGTCTCGCTGCGACGCAACATGGCGCCCTTCGTGTTCGTCGTGGCGCCGCTGGCCGCCGCGGCGTGGACCGGCCTGCTGGGCGCGCGCACGCCGGGACGTGTGCTCCCGCTGTTGCTGGCGGCCGCGCTCGTGGCCGGCGAGGTCACCGACGCCACGTCGGTCCACGATCAGCTCCCGCGGCGCACGGGCTGGGGGCTCTCGCAACTCGCGTACCCGGACGAGGGCATCGCCTTCATCGGTGAGCAGCTCCCGGACGCGCGCGTGTACACCGCCTTCCGCTACGGCAGCAGCTTCACCGGCAGACGCTGGCCGGCGCAGGCAGCCGCGACCGACGGCAACACCCACGGCTATCCCACGTCGTGGCTGATGCAGGTCATGGGGGCGGCGTCCGGCGAGGATCGACTGGCCTTCGACCGCTTGTGCAGTCGGCACGAACTCAGCGTGGCGTTGGTGCCCATGGCCGAGCCGCTCAGCGTGAGCCTGCTGGCCCGGGACGATTGGACGCTCGTGTGTCTGGGTCGGCAGGAGGCCGTCTTCGTGCAGCGCGACGCCGTGCCCGCGGAGTGGCTGGCCGAGCACGACCTGGAGGCCCGGCTCGACGCGGGGCAGTCGCTGACCCTGCCCGACACGCCGCCCCGGGGCCACGTGCTCGTTTGGCCCCGCTCATGGGTGCCGCTGGCGGAGATCGACCAGACGCTGCTGCTCATGGCCGGCGGCCACGACGACGCCGCCTTCGAACGGTGCCGGGACGCGCTGGCCGGCGCCCCCGACGATGCCAACGCCCTGGGACTGTGCGGTCTGCTCGCCGCTCGACTGGGGCGCTTGGACGAGGCGCGCACGTTGCTCGAGCGCAGCCTCGCCGAGGGCGTGGACGGCGGTCTGGCGAAGCAGGTGGTGGAGCGGCTCGACTCGCTTTGAGCGTGCGTCAGCGCCGGGCGAAGGCCATCGCTTCGGACATGCGGGTGGCGGTCAACGCATCGCCGCGACGCTCGGCCAGCTTGCGCCGGGCCGCGAGCAGACGCACCACCGTGTCCGACTCGAAGGTCACGTCGTCGAGGGCGGCGAAGGCCCGGTCGAGCACCGCCTCGAACGAACCGACGTCGAGCGGCTCGGCATGGGCGCGCGCCGTGAGCTCGTCGACCAGCAGGTGGAAGGTGCCGTGGTCGCCGAGCTGGATCAGGGCCTGCAGCGCCTGCTCGTAGTGTTCCTGCGCGAGCGCGGCCGATGCGGTGCGCGTGACGAGGTAGAGCGGAGACTCGCCGAAGAGTTCGCTGGTGCGCCGCGCGGCGTGCTCGTACTCGTCGAGCGCGTGCAGCACCTCGACCTCCCGCAGCCGCAGGCGTTGCTCGCTCGGTCGATCGTCGGCACCCAGGGCCGCCCGTCGGCGGGCGATCTCCGCCAGCACGTTCACCACGGGGAAGCCCGCGGCGTCGGGGCCGGCGGGGTGCAGTTGCAGCGTGTCTCCGGCGCCGCTGCGATGCAGGTCCGCGGCTGCCCCGGGATTGAGGATCAGGGACGTGACCAGGGACTCGAAGGCGTCCTCGCGCTGGTCGCGCAGCGTGCGCCAACGAGCCAGGTCGAGATGACGAGACCAGGCCTCGCGACCGTAGGCATCGAAGCGCACGGCGTCCGTCAGCAGCTCGCCCACGCGCGGCCGGCCGGGGTCGAGCCGGGTCAGGGCGATGGCGTGCTGGTGTGCGAAGTGGGCTGAACCCGGCATCTGCTCCTGGGCGCGTTGCAGCAGCCTGGCGATGTCGGGCCAGGCGGCGTTCTCGAGCAGGTGGGCCACCTCGGCGCGCAGTTGGGTGCCGTGCGGGTCGAGCGGTCGGAGGTTGCGCACCCGCGCGGCGCGGCGGATCAAGGCGGCGTTGCCGCGCGGATCGCCGAGTTCCTCGGGTGGGCCGCTGCCCGGCCCGCGGGGAGCGTCGTCGACGCTGGCCGCGAGGGCGGTGAGTTCGTCGGTGAGCACGTTCTTGTCGTGTCGTCCGATGAGCAGGGCCAGCGCGATCAGGCCCACGGGCCAGGCCAGGAGCGAGACGGACAGCCGCACCGGGCGCGAGTGCGGGTCGCTGGCGACCAGGCCGTCGTCGGCGTCGCGCAGGCCGAGCAGCAGGAACACGAGCGACGGGTAGAGCGTGGTGGCGGCGCCACCCATGTCGATCGCGTTGGCGCCCCAGGTCGTGATCAAGGCGCAGCCGCACGCCGCCGCGAGCATGCCGTCACCGCGCGGACGCCGCATGCTCGCCGCGAACAGCAGCGCCAGCGCCAACAGCCCCGGCCAGCCCAGCTCCTCGCCCACGGCCAACACGACGTTGTGGGGGTGGTCACCCTTGGACAGGCCGTCGTAGCGGCTGGGTGTGGCGAAGCGTGCCTGCACGTAGCGCGCGCCCGGACCGAAGCCGTGCCATGGCGCGGCGGAGAAGGTGTCGCGTCCGAGCTGCCACATGGCCGAACGGAACGAGACGGCCTTGGACGCCTTCTCGGGGGACAGCCAGTGGATGCTCCCATCGGTCACGCCGCTGGCGGGGACGATCAGCAACAGGGTCACGGCCAGGACCGCGGCCGGCCGCGCCAGACGGGAGAGTGGACGAGCCAGGCGCGGGAGCGGTCGCGCCAGGCGCATGCAGACCAGCAGGCCCAGTCCGGCGGCAACCGTCGCGAACCCGGTGCGGGACTGCACGGCCCAGAGCGCGGCGAGCGTGCACAGGCTGGCCGCCAGCGTGAGTTGCCGCACGCTTCCTCGCGACGACCACGCCAGGCCGGTGCCCAGCACGAGCATGCCGACGAGGTGCGGCACGGCCAGGTTCGGGTGCAGCCCGGCGACGAACAGCCGCGTGCGCAGCACCGTGCCCAGCGGCAGGTCGAGGCCCTCGGCCAGCGTGAGGTAGCTGGCGAGCGCTCCGAAGCAGAGCGCGCCGGTGAGCAGCACGATCACCAGCACGAGCCTGCGCGCGTCATCCCGATCGAAGAGCGAGGGCACGAGCCAGGCCAGGCTTGCCGCCGGCAACAGGCGCGTCAACCACACGACCGTGCCGTGGGGGAAGAGCCCGCCCGCGATCGCCGGGATGGCCAGCACGAGCGCCAGCAGGGTGACGCGGGCGCTGCGACTGCCGCGCAGCTCGGGTGCCGCGATGCCCAGGGTCGTCGCCGCCAGCAGCAGGCGCAGTTCGCTGACGACCGGGAACGCGTGCCCGTCGAGCAGCGTCGCGGCGACCAGCAGCGTGGTCAGCCGACGGGCGAGGTCCCGACGGGACGCCGCGCGCAGGATCAGCCACACCGCGCCGACCCCTGCGGCCATCCACAGCGCGGCGAGTTCGGGCGGCCGGCCGAAGGTCGACAGGCCGGACCGCGCACTGCCGCACGCGTCGTCCAGTCGGAGCGGCCCCAGACACGCCGCCTGGGCGAACGTCAGCAGGGTCACCAGCGCGGCGAGGAGTTTCGAGGCCAGGGTCATGGCGTGCGCCACGTGGTGGAGTGGGTGGGGCGGTCGCTGCCGTCCCGTGCGGCGCTAGCAGCCGGCGCGGATGACTGTTCGCACGGACTGCTAGCGTTCGCCGTTCCGCTCCGGAGCCGGCTCGTCTTCCGCCGGCGGTTCGGGGGCCGCGGGGAGTTCGGCCTCCAGGTCGATGTCGCCGGGTTGCAGCGGCACGCCGTACTCGAAGTCGGGGCGCAGCGGCCGGACGTCCTGTTCGTAGAAGCGCTCCTGGCGCGGGATGATGCGGGCGACTTCGCTCAGTCCGATGAAGCCGAGTGCCCACGGCCCCTCGGTCTCGGTGTCCGGGCGAGCGACGAGACCCGAGAGCAGGCCCACGATCTGCCAGCGTTCGTCCCGCTTCACGTACAGCCCCGTGCCGGCGTACTCCTGCGCCAGGCTCATGCTGTCGCCGCCGTCGACGACGAGGTAGTCGCCGTGGTCCCCATCCCGCCAGAGTCTGCCGGGCTCCATCAGCGGTTCGTCGCGCTCGTCGCGCACGGCCAGGTAGACGGTCTCGTGGGCGAGCGGCAACGACTGCGCGATGCGCCCCTCGGCGAGCTTCGCGTACAGCGGGCGCACCACGGCGAGGTAGTCGTTCAGACGATCGATCCGACCCCAGTCCACGACGAGTGAGTCGCCCACCCGGAAGCGGATCTCGAACAACTGACCCACGCTGTAGCTGGGCTCGGACAGGATCAGGACCCCGTCCTCGGTGGACACGCCGAGCACCGGCTCACCCAGCTCGCCCTTGGGCCACAGTCGCGTGAGATGGGAGGGCGGCGCCGCGCAGGCCATCAGGCCGAACGACCACAGGCCCAACAGTCCCCACGCGCAGATCCATCGCCGGCTGGTCATGCGAGCGAGGCTAGCCGGACCGCCACATCCGAACAAGCGGCCAGCAGCGGAGCGAGCGGGCCGCGATTCAACCGTCGGTGCTCTCCACTTCCGCCAGTGCCTCGGCGAACGCCGGCACCGTCTCCAGGGCGACCCAGGCCAGGTCCCACGGCTCGGTCCCCTCCATGAGTTCGCCCGTGACCGGGTCCTCGGGGCGCCACACCTGGAAGACCCAGTCGTTCTTCTTGAACGTGCCGTCCCGGACCAGGTCCTCGACGTCGGCCGTGGCGAGGTCCTCGATCTTGTCGGGTGCGTCTTCGCCGTCGTAGAAGAACGGTTGGATGTGCCAGATGCGCTGGTCCATCGCCTTCGCCTCGGCGGCCAGGCGGCGGCGTTCGCGCGCCGGTTCGATCAGCGACATCAGCTCGTTGGTGAGTGAGCGCACGGCGTAGTTGGTCGGCGCCAGGGCCTTGGCCGTCTTGACCATGTCCTCGGCCCGGTCGAGGTCCTGGGCGTCGCTGTCGAGGATCAACGCGCCGGCGGCCTCGCAGTAGTTGAGCGGGTTGAGCGGGTCGAGGTCGATCGCCTTCTGGATCATGTCCCAGGCGAGCGGGCCGTCGGGTTCGCGCTGGATGAACACGTCGCGGTTCTCCGAGATGCCGCCCTTGCGCAGCAGCTCGGCGTAGGAGCGATAGCAGTTGGCGTTCTCGATCCCCATCGCCACGGCCTTCTCGTAGAAGCCGAAGGCCCGGTCGACGTGCGAGCCGTCCTTCTCACGCAGGCGCAGGGCGAGGCGCGCGGCCAGGTAGTAGGCCTGGGGGGTGAGCTCGCCATAGGCCTGGTCGATGTGCGCGAGCCACTCGCCCTCGAGGTCCTCCAGGCTCTTGCCGAGGCGCTTCTCGAGCGCGGTGATGACGTCGGGCAACTCGACCTCCGCGATGGTGCCCTTGACGTTCGAGTAGCTCACGTTGCGCATGGGCAGGTCGCGGTTCTCGGGCAGGTTGGCGAAGAAACCGCGGAAGCGCTTGCCGTACTCGGGCGACTCCATCAGGAAGTGCACGAAAGACCACGCGACGGCGTAGTGGCGGGCGCGGAAGTTGGCGTGCTCGGTGAGCATCACGTCGCGCAGCTTCATGAAGTTGCCGGCGTCGCGGTCGGTGTTGAGCGACACGATGCGCCCGTACTGGAGCCCGCCTACGTTGAAGTTCTTCTTCTCGTCGATCTCGGCCGTGCCGTAATACTCGGCCATGCCTTCGTTCAGCCAGACCGGGTAGCCGAAGCGCGTGTCGATCAGGAAGGTGAGCAGGTGATTGCCCTCGTGGAACAGCGTGTCGAGGGATTGCTCGGGTTCCTCCGGGTTGTGGTAGAGGTGCAGCTCGCCGTCGGCCCGACTGAAGAATCCGGCCACGCCGTAGGGCACGCGCGTCACCTTGTAGAAGTCCGCCGGGGTGCGGTAGAGGAACACCTTCATCTTGCCCTTGGACTCGCCGGGCGAGAGCTTGATGTTCCAGTGCGTCGTGAACGACTTGTAGTAGATCTCGAGCCGTTCGACGTACTCGTCCATCTGCGACTGCGGGAGGTTGGACGTCACGATGAAGTGGCGCGTCTCCTCGATCTTGGCGTTGGCCCAGTCCTGCTCGTGGCGCGCCTTCTCGATCGCCTCGTTCTGTGTGTCGGCGCGGCGCTTGAGCTCCTGCTCGCGCCGGGCCTTGCTCATCCACCCGCCCTCGAAGAGCACCCAGCCCTTCTTGAGGTAGCTCTCCTCCTTCTTGTTCTTCGGGACGTAGTTCTCGAGGTTCTCGACGTAGGTCTGGTCGATCAGGTCCTGGTGGATCGGGATGGTCGTTCCCGGCAGCTCGATCACGACGTACTGGTCGTCGTCGGACTCGGCGATCGTGCCTTCGATCATGCGCCCGTCCTTGAGCAGCACCTTGTCGAAGGCGAAGGGGTGCGCGGCCGAGGCCAGCACCAACCAGACGGTCAGTCCGACCCACGCAGTCGTCGGGGCGCGGCTCAACATGGTCGTCGTCTCCTCAGAGCTTCTCGACGTAGTTCAGGTAGAACTCGTCGAACTCGGCCCAGTCGTCTTCCGTCCAGCCTTCGAACGTCTTCTCGTAGGCCAGGTCCTGGATGTCGTTGCCACGGGCCAGGCTGGCTGCCGTGTAGTAGTCCTGCGGGTCGCGAGAGATCTCGGCGGACGAGCCCTTCTCCTTCTTCTCGGCCAGCTCGAGGGCTTCGACCATCAGTTCGTCGGCGACCTCGGCTCGCGCCTCGAGCAGGTTGTCGAGGTACTCCGGCAGGATGCGCTCCCAGGCCGGCTCGAGCCCCTTGTGCTCACGCAGCATGTGCACCAGCGCCCAGCCCTGGGCGTAGTGGATCAAGCCTCGGCGCGTGCCCGAGTCGGGCCCCGAGCGTCCGTAGTACAGGCCCTGGCTGTAACGCATCAGGTCGACCAGCGCCGTGGCGGCGCCTTCGTCGACGGGTGTCCCCTGCTTCCGCAGTCTGGCCGCCTCCTTCACCGTCATGCGGCGGCCGATACCACCGGGCGGATCCGCGTACTTCTTGACGCGGTGCGAACTGGTCATGCTCGCGCCGGCGAAGTAGTCACCGTGGCCTTCGTTGTACCAGCTGTGCGGAGACAGCTCGCCGTAGAAGTAGTAGATGTACTGGTGGAAGGCCTCGTGGTTCAGCACCGCCATGGTGGACGTGCGCGGGCGCTGGTCGAAGAACACGAGCTCGCGGTGCGCGGAGGCCCAGTAGCCGCCGCTTCCGGGGGAGCCGCCGTAGCCCATGTACTCCTCCCGGCTGTTGCACACGCGCACGATCGAGATGGCTTCGATGTCGCGGTCGGGCGGATAGAAGTCCTCGTAGATGTCGCGCATCGACTCGATGCGTTCGGCCATCTCCTTCACGAAGTCCTTGTCCGCGTTGAACAGGAACAGGTAGCGCTCCGTGCGCAGGCTGTCCCAGCCCGGGGGCAGCTTCTCGATCTGGGTCGCCAGGAAGCGCTCCTGGTCGCTCATCTGCGACCGCTCGGCCTCGCGCTCGTCGGCATCGTCCTTGGCGATGCGCTTGAACGACTTGACGGCCTTGGCGTAGTCCTTCACGCGCTTGTCGAAGCGTGAGTCCAGGGCCTCACCGACGAAGACGTAGACCCCGTCGTCCTGGGGCAGCACCGCGGCGTAGTAGTGCACCGACGGGCCATCGCCGTCGGGGATCAGGTAACGCTCCTCCCCCTGGGCCTTGGCGACCTTGAGCTTCTTGCTCTTGTCGACAGAGTGGTAGCCGACGATGGTCTCGACCGTGCTCCAGGCTGTCTCGATCTGTGCGTCGCCGCCGTCGCCCGGGAAGTAGTGCACCGAGAAGAGGGCGAAGTGCGCCATCTGGCCGGAGTAGTCGGTCCGGTCGCTCTGGTACTTGGCGATGGTGATGAACTCGGCCGGGTTCAACGCGACCGAGTTGTAGTCCTTCGGCGGCTTGAACTGGAAACCGCGGCGCGTGTCCTTGTGGAGCTGCGCCTGGGCCACGCCGGTCAGCAGCAGCAAGGCCAGGGCGAGCCGCGGTCCGCGCGCCAAGCGGGCTCGAGCAAGGCCCGGCGCCGCGTTCCGTGCGTCGGCGGCGGTTGGAGGACTATCATCTGTCCGGCGCACGCTCGTTTGCGATGCCATGGCTCCCCTCCTCTGGGACCGGGCACGTAGCACGAGCCCCTGGTGGCTCGGATCGAGCTGGTCGCCAACGGTGTACGAAGACTCTCGTATCATATCCAACCCAGGCTCGGTGATCGGGAATCCGGCTTGGCATTCTCGTATCTGGCGGGGCTTTCGACGAGCCCCCGCCCGGAGGTTCGGGCTGTGTCGACACCGCTCAAGGCCGTGATGGCCGTTTGTGTGCTCGCGCTCGTGGCGGCGCTGGCGTTCCTGTGGACGGAAGAAGATGGCGGGGCGGCAGGCACAGCCGACGTCCTGTCACAGCAGGAACGTTCGCCTGTGGGTACGGCGGACGTGCCGGCCGTGCCAGCCGCGGTACGGGACGGGGCGACGACGCCGCTCACACCCGTCGCAGCCGGCGGCGACCTCGATACCGAGGCCGGCGGGGCGGCCCAGACCGCCGTCGCGCGGCTGGTGGACGCTCCCCAGGTGACCCTCCGGGGCCGCGTCCTGGACGAGTTGGGCGCTCCCGTCGCCGGGGCCGAAGTGACCTTCCTGGGGCAGGCGATGTCCTTGCTGCAGGGTCCCGGGAGCCGGGGACGGCCGCCGGAGGCCGACCGGCCCTCGTCACGCACCGACCAGTCGGGACGTTTCGAGCTGGAGGCACCGGTACCCGACCAGGAGCAGCTCGATGATGGCTTCGGCCTGCTGCGGCGCGAGCCCACGCTGGTCGTGGTCCACGACGCATTCGCCACGAAGGTGCACGCTTGCGGGCGACTGGAGCCCGGCGAGGCCGACCTGGGCGACCTCTTCGTGGAGGGCGGCGCCTGGATCTCCGGCCGCGCCGTGGACCCCGATGGGCGCCCGCTGGCCGACGTGATCGTGACTGGTTTCAACACGCTGCACCACGAGCCGGGGGCGGATGACCTGATGCCCATGCTGTTCGGCTCCATCGCCGAGTCCTTCACCCGCATGACGACGGGGGACGACGGGCGTTTCGTCGTTCGTGGCCTCAGGCCGGGAAGCGCCGGCGTGCGCGCTCGCAAGGACGGCCACCGCCCGGGAGTCGCCGGGAAGCTCGAGCTCACGGCCCACGCCGGCACCCAAGTGGGGGACGTCACCCTCGAACTGGGCGAGACCATCGCGGGCTACGTGCTGGACGACAAGGGCAACCCGGTCGAGGGGGCCGTGGTGCGCGTGAGCAGCATGACGCACATCGTGATCAACAACATGGAGGACATGCCCCACGACAACATCGGGCACGACCTCTCGTTGCGCGCCGAGACCGACGCGCTCGGCGCATTCGAACTGGCCGGGCTCGCCGCGGGCAGCTTCACGGTGCACGTCTCGGCGGACGGCTTCAGCCGCGGGCGCGAGGAGAACGTGGCGGCCGGTCGCCAGGACCTGCGCATCTACCTCGAGCCGCTGGGCTCGATCCTGCTCAGCGTGCGTTCGGCCCGGGACGGCAGCCCCGTGGACGACGCGGAGATCTTCGCGCACCGCGTGCGCAACAGCGAGTGGGGCTCGATGGTCGACCCCGACGAGCTCGAAGTCGTCACCGGCCGCGAGGCGCTCGTGGCAGCCGGGCACGACGTCGACCCGGCGGGGCACTACCTGCTGCTGGGCGCCGGCCCGGACGGCAACGAGATCACGGTGTCCGCCGACGGCTTCGCGCTGACCAAGGTCGAGGCGCCGGAAGTCGTCTCGGGTGGTTCGATCCCGTTCCGCATGGAGCTGTTGCCCGAGACGATCGTGGCCGGTCGCGTGATCGACGCCGCCGGTGATCCGGTGGACCGCGCCCGGGTCCGGGTGCGCGAGCCGGGACCGCAAGAGGACTTCCTGGCGTCCGGCGGCGGACGCTTCGAGGTGCGCCGCGAAGTGCGCATGGGCGGTCCGGACGAGAGCATGCAAGCGGCGCTGACCACCTGGACGGATGCCGACGGGAACTTCGAAGTGCGCGGGCTGGCGCCGGGTGACTGGGAGATCGTCGCGCGCGCCGACACCTTCGTGCCCTCCGATCCGTTCGCCGTCTCGCTCGCCGAGGGTGAGGCCCGTCGCGACCTGGAGCTGCAGCTGCAACCGGGCGGTTCGATCCTGGGCCACGTCTACGAGGCTGATGGCGAGCCGGTCGCGGGCATGCGCGTGACGGCGTCGGCCAGCAAGCCGGCACAGGGCGGCGACGAGCTCGAGATGCGCATCCAGGCGCTGATGGCCGCGGGTGACGACGAGTCGGTCACGACGGACGAAGACGGCGCCTACCGCTTCGACGGTCTGGCCCCGGGGCGCTACGAGGTGAAGCTCGCACCCGCGGGTGTGATGCGCATGGGCGGCGCCATGGTGTTCTCGTTCGACGGCGCCGACACCCAGGAAGGCGAGGTGTACTACGCCGACGTGGAGGCGGCGGGCGAGACGGTGCTCGATCTGGTGCGGCCGCTGCGCGGCGAGATTCGCGGGCGACTCGCGGCCGCCGGCCGACCGCTGGAGGGCGTGACGGTCAGCCTGAACGAAGCGGCGGCCTTCCTGCCCATGGGCGGTGAGACCACCAAGACCGATCGCTACGGCGAGTTCGCCTTCGAGGACGTGGCTCCAGGGGCCTACAAACTGGCGGCCACGGCTCCGGGCGCAGGGCTCGAGGAGAGCGTGGAGGTGGAGGTGGACGCGGGCGAGACGCGCCGCGCCGACCTGACCTTCGAGGGTGCGACGATCGCCGGCCACGTGATCGACATCGACGGCGATCGCGGAGCACAGGGCGTGACCGTCACCGTGTCACCGGTGAAGGACGATGCTCCCGGAGGCTTCGCCTTCGGCGGCCCCGGTGGTGGGGGCGGCGGCAACGTGCGCATCGCCATGGTGACCCAGATCGACGACGGCGGCGGCGGCGGCGGCATGCACATGGAGATCGGCGGCGGCTCGATCTCGAACGTGCGCACCGATGCCGACGGGTACTTCGAGCTCAAGTACATGAAGCCCGGCGAGTACCTGATCGAAGCCTCGGGCAACGGTTACGGCCGCAGCGAGATCGGGCCGATCGAAGTGCCCGACGACCTGCTGGTGGACGACGTCGAGATCGAAGTGGCCCGCGGCGCGGTGATCGAGGGTGTCGTCCGGTCGGGCAAGAGCGGCGACCCGCTGGCGCGCATGATGCTCATGCTCGTGAGCGAGGGCGACCGTCAGACGGGCTTCACCGAGCCGGACGGGAGCTACCGCTTCGAGGGTCTCGACGTGGGCACCTACCAGGTGCAGGTCATGGGCAGCGCCATGGCATTCGGCGGCGGCGAACCCGTCGCCAGCGGTTCGGTCAGCCTGGACCCGGGTGAGGTCGCGACGCTCGACCTGACCACCGACGACTAGCGCCGACGGTGCGCGCGGCGCGGTCGCCGGTCACCCGGCGGTCGCGTCGCCGTTCGGCGTCTCGGCCGGCGCGTTGCCGGGGAAGTGCGCCGGACCCGTGAGCACGACGCAGTTGCGGCACACGTCCGGGTACTCGCCGGTGAACATCCGGCGCCGGAACTCCCGGTAGCGCTCCCCGTTCCAGATGGCGTCGAAGTCCTCCTCGAGGACGTTGCCCATCTCGAGTTCCTCGGGGCCGCGACAGCACGGGTAGACCTTCCCGTCCGGCGTGACCTTGGCGTAGTTCATGGCCATGGAACAGAAGCCGGGGTGCATGGCCGCCAGCGTGTCCATGTGCATGTCGCGGATCTCGGCCAGCGGGAACTTGCTGCTCTGTCGCGCAGGTCCCGATTCGATGTGGCCGCCGAACGGCTGGTGCAGCTTGAGGTCGATGCTGACGTCCCGCGCCAGTGCGCGCTCACGCACCATCTCGACCATGGCGCCGAACTCGGCGTCGTCGACGCGCCCCTCGATCTTGAGCTCGTCGTAGCCGGTGGAGTTGGGCAGCAGCTCCTGCATGGCCATCTCGGTGCCGCCCAGGTCGGCCACGAAGTCCACCAGCGCCGGCATGTGGAACCAGTTGGGTTCCATCACCACGGCGTTGAAGCCGACCTCGATGCGCGCGGCGCGGGCCAGCGGCATGATCGTGCGGATGTTCTCCACGACCTGCTCGAAGTCGCTGCCGGCCCGGAGCTTCTCGAAGGTCTGCTTCTCGGGGGAGTCCACCGAGAACCACAGACGGTGCGTCCAGGGGGCGATCTTGTGGAACGTTTCCTCGTCGAGCAGCGTCGCGTTGCAGAACAGCAGCATCTGCACGTTGTGCTCTTCGCACAGGCGGACGATCTCGTCGAGGTCGTTCATGAGCGGCTCGGAGGCATCGCTCGGCGTGAGGTGCAGCGCGTGCGGCAGGATCTGGGCCAGCACTTCGCGCGCCTTGGGGGCCGGCATCTCCTTCATCGGGATGCCGTCGGCCTGATGGCACATGATGCACACCAGGTTGCAGTGGTTGTTGAAGCCGAACTCCACCTCGGTGGGGCGGCTGGTCCACGCCTCGCGGCGCTGCACGAGGTCCTCGGCGAGACGCATGATGTTCTCGCTCTCGCGCGGGATCTTCTCGTGGAGACTGGACGGCTTGGCCATGGGGTGGAGGGTCTTCCCCGGTTGGGAGGGAACGATCCAGTCTAGGCGCTGATCGGCCCGTTGGCGAGCGGCGTCGGCGCGGGGCGGGGGCACCGGCCACCGGATGCGGGAGTCAGCTCAGCCGCCTGGGCTCTTGTCGGCAGAGCCCCCTCCGGACTTGGGACTCTTGTTGGCCGACGAGTTCTTGCCCGACGAGTTGTTGCCCGACGAGTTCTTGCCCTTGCTCGCGCCGCTCGGCTTGCTGCCCTTGTCCTTGGAACCGTCGGCGCCGGCCTTCTTGCTCGCGCCGGCCTTGCCGTCCGTCTCGGTGGCTGCGCCCTCGGTGTCCTTCTTGGCCGACGCATCCTGCTTGGCCGACTCGGTGTAGCCCTTGCTGCGGTAGTCGGTCTCGTAGAAGCCGCTGCCCTTGAAGACGATGCCGGCACCCGTGCCGAACTGCCGCTCGAGCTTCGGTCGACCGCACTCCGGGCACTTGCGCAGCCGCTTCTCACTGAGTGACTGGAAGTGGTCGAAGCGGTGGTCGCAGGCCTTGCACAGGTACTCGTAGGTGGGCACGAGCTCAGTTCCCGGCGGGGCGGTCGTCGCTCGGCGCGGCGTCGGGGGTGTGGCCACCCGCGTCGTCGTCATCGGCGTCTGGTGCAGGGGCGCTGGGGGCCTTGGCCACCACCACGTGCGCCTCGCGCAGCAGACGGTCGTGGAGGCGGTAGCCGCGCTTGATCTCGGCCACGATCGAGCCCGCGGGTTGGTCGCTGGTCTCCTGCTCCATCAACGCGTTGTGCACCTGCGGGTCGAAGCCCTGTCCCGCCTCGGCGGAGACGGACTTGACGCCGTGTCGGGCGAGCACGCCGCTCCACTGCTGTTCGATGAGCTGCAGACCCTCGAGGAACGGGGCGTCGATGCCCTCCGGGGGCGCGGCCAGTGCGCGTTGCAGGTTGTCCATCACGTCCAGCAACTCGGCCAGCAGCGCGGAGGCGCCGTAGCGACGGGCATCATCGATGTCCGAGCGCGTGCGCTTGCGCAGGTTCTCCATCTCGGCCTTGCTGCGCAGCCACTTGTCGTGCATTTCGCCGAGATCCCGCGCCAGGCGCTCGGTCTCGTCGAGCTCCGGCTCGGCGACCTCGTCAGGGGCATCGGACGACGGGGCGCCGCCTTCGCGAGCGTCGCCGCCCTCCTGGCTCTCGTCGCCTTGCGGGGCGTCGTTCTCAGGACCGTCCGGGTTCTTCTTCTTGCGACCGATCTTCATGCGTTCGTTTGCCGTGGGCCTACTCGAACAGATCCCGGACCTTCTCGAAGAACGACTTGCGGCGGGTGCCGACCGCCTTGTTCTCGATCTCGGCGAACTCCTCGAGCAGTTCGCGCTGCCGTGCGTCGAGCTTGCGCGGCGTCTCGATCTGGATGCGCACGTGCAGGTTGCCCTTGCCGTGACCGTAGACCGAGGGCATGCCCTTGCCGCTCAGGCGGAACACCTTGCCGCTCTGGCTCCCGGAGGGAATCGACAGCTCGGCGCGGCCGGACAACGTGGGCACTTCGATGTCGGCGCCGAGTGCCGCCTGGGCGAACGAGATCGGGACCTCGCACAGCAGGTCGTCGCCGTCCCGTTCGAACAGTTCGTGATCGTCGACTTCGATGACGCAGAACAGGTCGCCGCGCGGGCCACCCTGGTCACCCGGCTCGCCTTCGCCCGAGAGCCGCAGCTGGCTGCCGTCGTGAACACCGGCCGGGACCTTGATGGTGATGTCCCGTTTGGCCGGCACCGAACCGCGTCCACGGCAGTCCGGGCAGGGGTCGCGCACGACCTCGCCCGCGCCCCGGCAGTCGGGGCACGTGGTCTGCATCATGAAGAACGCCTGCTGGACCCCGACTCGGCCTCGCCCCGCACAGCGCGCGCAGCGCTCGGGGGTCGTGCCCTTGCGTGCGCCGCTCCCGCGGCACGTCGTGCACGACTCGTTGCGCTTGAGACCGATCGTGCGCTCGACCCCGCTGAAGGCTTCCGCCAGCGAGATGCGCACGCTGATGCGCAGGTGGCTGCCCTGGCGCGCCGCCGTGCGGCCGCCGCCGCCACCCCCGAAGAACTGCTCGAAGATGCCGCCACCGCCGCCGCCCGCGCGCCCGCCGAAGATGGACTCGAAGATGTCCATCGGGTCGACGCCGCTCGTGCCGAAGCCCCGGCCCTTGAGGCCATCGTGTCCGTACTGGTCGTAGACCCGACGCTTCTCGGTGTCGGACAGGACCTCGTACGCCTCCGAGACCTCCTTGAACTTCCCGTCGGCCGACGGGTCGTCCTTGTTGCGGTCCGGGTGGTACTTGAGCGCGAGCTTGCGGTAGGCGCGCTTGATGTCTGCTTCGGACGAACCCCGTTCGACTCCGAGGGTGTCGTAGTAGTCGCGGGTGGCTGCCATCACACTTTCGGTTCGGGGCTCGACGCCGCGACGAGGGTGTCGGTCACGAAAGCGCGCCTTCCACCTCGTGCTCCTTGTCCTTCAGCTCGGTGACGACCGTCTCCGTCGTGAGCATCAGGCCCACGACGCTGGCGGCGTTCTGCAGCGCGGTGCGCACGACCTTGGTGGGATCGACGATGCCGGACTTGACCAGGTCGGTCCACTCACCGGTGGAGACGTCCAGACCCTGGTTGCCCTTGGTCTCGCGCGTCTCCTCGAGCAGCACGTTGCCGTCGATGCCGGCGTTGTCGGCGATCTGACGCAGCGGCGCGGTGATCGCGGCGCGCACGACGTCACGTCCGAACTTCTGGTCGCCGCGCAGACGCAGGTCCTCGAGCGCGTCGACGCAACGCACGAGGGCCACGCCGCCACCGGGCACGATGCCCTCCTGGACGGCTGCACGAGTCGCATGGAGCGCATCGTCGATGCGGTCCTTCTTCTCCTTCATGACCGTCTCGGTGCTCGCGCCGACGTGCACCACAGCGACGCCGCCGGTCAGCTTGGCCAAGCGCTCCTGCAGCTTCTCGCGGTCGTAGTCCGACGTCGATGCGTCGACCTGGGTGCGGATCTGCTGGATGCGTTCGTTCACCAGGTTCTTCTTGCCCGAGCCACCGACGACGGTCGTGTTGTCCTTGTCGATGGTGACCTTGGCAGCGTGTCCGAGGACATTGGTGTCCACGTTCTCGAGCTGCATGCCGCGCTCTTCCGAGACGACCGTGCCGCCGGTGAGCACCCCGATGTCCTCGAGGTACTGCTTGCGGCGGTCACCGAAGCCGGGAGCCTTCACGGCGCACACCCGCATCTGTCCGCGCAGGCGGTTGACGACGAGCGTGGCCAGGGCCTCGTTCTCGACGTCCTCGGCGATGATCAGCAGCGGCTTGCCGGCCTGGGCGCAGTGCTCCAGGATCGGCAGCAACGCACGCAGGTTGCTGATCTTCTTCTCGTGGATCAGGATCGCGGCGTTCTCGAGCTCGCAGACCATCTCCTTCGGGTCGGTGATGAAGTACGGCGACAGGTAGCCCTTGTCGAACTGCATGCCGTCGACCGCCTCGAGCCAGGTCTCCGCCGAGTTGGACTCTTCGACGGTGATCACGCCGTCCTTGCCGACCTTGTCCATGGCCTCGGCGAGCAACTTGCCGATCGAGGCGTCGTTGTTGGCCGAGATGGTGCCGACGTTGGCGATCTCGGCGTTGTTGCGGATCGGGCGGCTCAGGCTCTCGAGGTGCGTGACGACCGCGCCGACCGCCGCGTCGATGCCCTGCTTGAGGGACATCGGGTTCACGCCGGCGGCGAGGAACTTCAGCCCCGACTTGAGCATGGCCTCCGACAGCACGATGGCCGTCGTGGTGCCGTCACCAGCGACGTCGTTCGTCTTGCTGGCCACCTCGTTCACGAGCTTGGCGCCCATGTTCTCGAACGGGTCCTCGAGCTCGATCTCCTTGGAGACCGACACGCCGTCCTTGGTGATCACCGGACCACCGAAGGCGCGCTTGAGCACCACGTTGCGGCCCGACGGGCCCAGGGTCACCTTGACCGTCTTCGCCAGCTTCTCGACCCCCGTGAGGATCTTGCGCTTGGCGTTGTCTTCGAAGAGCAGCTGCTTGGCCATGTGTCTCTCGTTCGTTGGGCCGGCGCTCAGGAGCGACGGGCCAGGATCTCGTTCTCGCGCAGGATCTTGTATTCGACGTCGTCGACGCTCACTTCGGTGCCGGCGTAGCGACCGAAGAACACCTCGTCGCCCTTCTTCACCGACAGGTCGGCGCGCTTGCCGTTCTTGAGCAGCCGGCCCGGGCCGATGGCCTTGACCTTGCCGCGCTGCGGTTTCTCCTGGGCGCTGTTGGGCAGCACGATGCCGCCGGCCGTGATCTCCTCGGCATCGAGGACTTCGATCACGACGCGGTCTTCGAGGGGGTTGATGGTCGTCATGGTTCTCGTCGTCTTCCTTCGTGTGTGTGTGTTCGTCGGGGGCTTCGAGCGGCGGGGCCACTCGGCGGCCGTGCGCAGGAGCGCGTCAAGGCGTGGGTGCGGTGTGGCCGGGGCTCAGAAGCCCATGCCGCCCATACCACCCATACCACCCATGCCGCCCATACCACCCATGCCGCCCATACCACCCATTCCGCCCATACCACCCATGTCGCCATGGTCGTGGCCGCCGCCTT
>JAJDEQ010000077.1 GCA_029259695.1 Planctomycetota bacterium | reverse complement strand
CCCCGTCGCGCGGACCCCGTCGCGCGGACCCCGTCGAGCGGACCGTGATCGAGCTCCGGTCAGACCGAGACCCGGTCGCGGGGATCGTAGGCCAGGTTCGGCGTGAGCCAGGTCTGCACCTCGTCGACCGTGAGCCCCAGGCGGCGCGCGTAGTCCTCGACCTGATCGCGACCGACGGAACCCACGTTGAAGTAGTGCGCCTGCGGGTGTCCCAGGTAGAGGCCGCTCACGCTGGCGGCCGGGGTCATGGCGCAGCTCTCGGTGAGTTGCATGCCGATCTCGGGAGCACCCAGCAGCTCGAACAGCCTGCGCTTGGGCGCGTGGTCGGGGCAGGCCGGGTAGCCGAACGCCGGGCGGATGCCGCGGTAGCGTTCGAGGATCAGGTCCTGCAGCGGCAGCGCGACGTCGCCGTCGTCGGTCCACTCGGCGCGGACGCTGCGGTGCAGCCACTCGGCGAACGCCTCGGCCAGACGGTCGGCGAGGGCCTTGACCATGATCGCGTGGTAGTCGTCGTGCTCGGCCTCGTAGGCCGCGGCGAGTTCGCCGGCGCCGATGCCCGCGGTGACGGCGAACGCACCCACGTAGTCCGGCACACCGCTGCCGGCGGGCGCCACGTAGTCCGCCAGGGACTCGTTGGCACTCCCGGCGGGTCGCTTGGACTGCTGGCGCAGCATGGGGAAGCGCGCGAGCTCGGTCCGGCGCGCCGAATCGTCGAACAGCACCAGGTCGTCGCCCTCGGCGTGGGCCGGCCAGATGCCGTACACGCCCCGGGCGCGCAGCAACTTCTCGTCGATGATGCGCGCCAGCAGGGTCTGGGCGTGCTCGTACACCTCGCGCGCGGCGGCCCCCTGGCGCGGGTCGTCCAGGATGTCCGGGTAGCGTCCCTTCAACTCCCAGGTGTGGAAGAAGAAGGTCCAGTCGATCAGCTCGGCCAGTGAGGACAGGTCCACGTCCTCGAGCACGCGGCGCCCGGTGAACTGCGGCTCGGCCGGCGGCTCGGCCTTCCAGTCGAAAACCGGACGACGGGCGCGTGCATCACCGAGGGAGAGCAGCGGCTGGGCCTTCTTCTTGCCGTGGGCCGCGCGCATGTGCTCCTGCTTCTCGCGGTAGTCCGCCACGTACCCGTCGCGACGCTTCTCGTCGAGCAGGCTCGACACCACCGTCACCGAGCGCGACGCGTCGAGCACGTGCACGGCCGGGTGTTCGTAGACCGGTGCGATCTTCACCGCCGTGTGCTGCGGGCTCGTCGTGGCACCGCCGATCAGCAGCGGGATCGTCATGCCGCGCCGGTTCATCTCCTCGGCCGCCGACACCATGATGTCGAGCGAGGGCGTGATCAGACCGCTGAGCCCGACCATGTCGGCGCCTTCTTCCTCGGCCGTGCGCAGGATCTGCTCGGTGGGCACCATGACCCCGAGGTCGATCACTACGTATCTGTTGCAGCGCAGCACGACGCCCACGATGTTCTTGCCGATGTCGTGCACGTCGCCCTTGACCGTGGCCATCACGATCTTGCCCTTGCTCAGATCGGCGAGTCCCAGCTCCTGCTTCTCCCGCTCCATGAAGGGCTCGAGGTGGGCCACCGCCTTCTTCATCACGCGGGCGCTCTTGACCACCTGGGGCAGGAACATCTTGCCGGCGCCGAACAGGTCGCCGACCACGTTCATGCCCGCCATCAGCGGCCCCTCGATCACATCGAGCGGCCGGGTCGAGGCCGCCCGCGCCTCCTCGGTGTCCTCGACGATGTAGTCGTCGATGCCGTGCACCAGCGCGTGGCTGAGGCGCTCGCTCACGTCTGCCTCACGCCAGGAGAGATCCACCTCGCGCTTGCGGCCGCCGCCCTTCACCGTCTCGGCCAGGGTCACCATGCGCTCGGTGGCATCCGCGCGCCGGTTGAACAGCAGGTCCTCCACGTGCTCGAGCAGTTCGTCGGGGATGTCCTCGTAGACCGTGAGCTGGCCAGCGTTGACGATGCCCATGTCCATGCCGGCTTCGATGGCGTGGTACAGGAACGCCGAGTGCATCGCTTCGCGCACCAGGTCGTTGCCGCGGAACGAAAAGCTCAGGTTGCTCACGCCCCCACTCACCTTGGCACCGGGACAGCGCTGCTTGATCAGTCGCGTGGCCTCGATGAAGTTGAGCGCGTACTCGTTGTGCTCCTCGATGCCCGTGGCGATGGCCAGGATGTTGGGATCGAAGATGATGTCGGTGGGGTCGAAGTCGAGGCGCTCCAGCAGCAGCTTGTAGGCCCGTTCGCAGATGTCGATCTTGCGCTCGACGGTGTCGGCCTGCCCCACCTCGTCGAAGGCCATGACCACGACCGCGGCGCCGTAGCGCTGGACCAGCCGGGCCTTGTCCAGGAAGTCCGCCTCGCCCTCCTTGAGCGAGATCGAGTTGACCACGCCCTTGCCTTGGATGCACTTCAGCCCGGTCTCCAGGATCTCCCACTTGCTCGAGTCGATCATGATCGGCACGCGGCAGATCTCGGGCTCGCTGGCCACGAGCTTGAGGAAGCGGTCCATGGCCGCGGGGCCGTCGAGCATGCCCTCGTCCATGTTGATGTCGATCACGTTGGCGCCGCCGCGCACCTGATCCAGGGCCACTTCGAGCGCCGTGTCGTAGTCGTCGTTGAGCACCAGCTTGGCGAAGCGGCGCGAGCCGGTGACGTTGGTGCGCTCACCGATCATCTGGAAGTTGCTCTCCGGCCGGATCACCAGGCGTTCCAGGCCGCTGAGTTCGGTCAGGCGCTCGCCTTGCGGCGGCAGCGGCCGCGGCGGCTTGCCCGCGACGGCCCGGGCGATGGCCGAGATGTGGGCCGGCGTCGTCCCGCAACAGCCCCCCACCACGTTGACCATGCCCGCGTCGGCCCACTCGGCCAGATGGCCCGCGGTCGTGTCCGGCTCCTCGTCGTAGCCGCCGAAGGCGTTGGGCAGGCCGGCGTTGGGGTACACGCTCACGTAGGTCGGCGAGACCGCCGCGAGGTCCGCCAGGAAGGGGCGCATCTGCTCGGCGCCCAGGGCGCAGTTGATGCCCACGGTCAGCGGGCGGGCGTGGGCGATGGAGGTCCAGAAGGCGTCCACGGTCTGGCCCGAGAGCGTGCGACCGCTGGCGTCGGTGATCGTGACCGAGATCATCAGCGGCAGCTCGTCACCGCGCTCGTCGAACAGCTCCTTGATGGCGACGATGGCGGCCTTGGCGTTGAGCGTGTCGAAGATCGTCTCCACCAGCAGCACGTCCACGCCGCCGTCGATCAGGCCCCGAGCCTGCTCGGCGTAGGCCGCCTTCAACGCATCGAACGAGATGGCCCGGTAGCCGGGGTCCTCGACGTCGGGCGACAGGGACAGCGTGCGGTTGGTGGGCCCCAGCGCCCCGGCCACGAAGCGCGGCCTGTCGGGCGTCTTGGCCGTCCACGCGGCGGCGGCGTCACAAGCGATCTCCGCGGCGCGCTTGTTGAGTTCGTAGACCACGGCCTCGCAGGCGTAGTCGGCCTGAGCCACCGCCGTGCCGCTGAACGTGTTGGTCTCGATGATGTCGCTGCCCGCTTCCAGGTAGCGTTCGTGCAACTCGCGGATCAACTCGGGCTGCGTGAGCACGAGCAGGTCGTTGTTGCCCATCAGGTCCTTCGGGTGATCGGCGAAGCGCTCACCGCGGAAGTCGGCCTCGGTCAGCTTCTCATCCTGGATCAGGCTGCCCATGGCACCGTCGAGGACGAGGATGCGGCTCTCGAGCGCGGCTCGGAGCTGCGCGCGGCGGTCGGCTTGGGTCATGACGGGTTCCTCTTGCGGGTCGCGCGACGGCGAGTCGGTCGGGACTGAGCGCGGCGCGCGTCGCGCCGATCGGATGGACGGGCGGCTCCCGACGGCGCGGAGCCATCCGGACGGCGTGCGTAGAGCGTGATCACCTGGAAGTGCGGCATGCGCCGCTCGCGCGAGGTGACCTGGCAGAAGCTCACCTCCAGGCCCACGCTCTCCACCAGGCGTTGCAGGTCGTCCGGCTCGAAGCCGAGTTGGACCTGGTTGTAGGTCTCGGCCACCGTCGCGTGCTCGTGGCGAGCCAGGGTCACGGCCACCAGGTCGCCTCCCGGGCGCAGCGCCCGGGCGCCCTCGGTCACGACCGCCAGCGGGTCACTGGCGTAGGACAGCGCGTTGACCAACATGACGTGGTCGAAGGAGGCGTCGGCGAAGGGCAGGGCAGCCATGTCACCCACATGCAGTTGCACGCTCTGCAGGTGACCCAAGCGGCTGCGTCCGGCCTCGATCACGCGGGGGCTGATGTCGAGGCAGGTGACCGAACGCGCTCGCGGTGCCACGAGTTCGGCCAGTGCTCCGTCGCCCGAGGCCACGTCGAGCACGTCGCCGAAGCGCCCCAGGCCCACGAGGGCGTAGGCGGCCGCCTCCCACGTGCGCCCCGGCGAGTAGTGCCGCTCCATCTGGCCGGCCACGCTGTCGGCCCAGGTGCCGCTGCGCGCGCGGATCACATCGCGTACGCGGCGACGATCGTCGCGCAACGTGGCGTCGTCGATGGTCTGACCGAGGGCGCTCCACAAGCGGCGCACGTCGTCGGGCATGGCGCCTTCGTCGAGGGCGTAGAAGGTCGACGTCCCGCTGCGTCGCACGCGCAGCACGCCGGCCTCGCGCAATCGGCCGAGGTGCGTCGACACCCGCGACTGGACCAGCCCCGTGACCCGCGTCAGTTCGGCGACGGTCAGCTCTTCGCCGCCCAGCACGCTGACCAACCGCACCCGGGTGGGATCGGCGAACAGCTTGAACAGGTCGGTGGTGGCGGCGAGATCGGGCATGGGCCTCTGCACGGGGGCGCCCTGGGATCATACATCTGTCTATCCGGATAGCCAGATCTTCCACTCTTCGGCCACCGACCGAGGCCACTGGAGCCCGAGCACGGCAGCGCTGCTAACATGCGCCGCCCTTCGCCCCCCGGCTCCCCGGACGGCGCGAGACGGAGGGTGGAACCAGAGCACGAACGGGGAGGCGATCCGGGCCCTCAGGGCGCCGCGATCCGGACCGGAGCACAGATGAAGATCCTGCTGAAGATCCTGATCCTGCTGGCCATCGTCATCGGCCTGGGCGGGTTCCTCGTCCCCGCCGACTGGGAGGTCACCCGTTCGATCGTGATCGACGCCCAACCGGCCGCGATCCACGCCCAGCTCGACAACCTCAGGAACTGGGAGGCCTGGAGTCCGTTCGACAAGGAAGACCCCGAGATGGTGGTGACCTACGACAAACAGGTCGCCGGCGTGAACGCCCACCGCAGCTGGAAGAGCGAGGAGATGGGCGACGGCAACATGACCATCGTGAAGAGCGACCCCGCCAAGGGTGTCGAGTACGACATCGCCATCGACGGCTTCTCTCCGTTCAAGGGCGAGTTCAGCTTCGAGCAGGTGGACGGTGGGACCAAGGTGACCTGGCGCGACTGGGGCAACATGGGCAACAACCCGTTGCACCGCTGGATGGCCCTGCTGATGGAGTCGATGATGGGCTCGACCTTCGAGACGGGTCTCGCCGACCTCAAGCGGACCGTCGAAGCCTCCTGACGCAGGGACGACCGCAGCGACGCGCGCGCAGCCGCCGCCCGTCCCGTCCGCGCCACCCTTGGCGCATGCTTCGTCAGTACCCAGTCCCCCGGGGCACAGTCCCTCAGGCGAGTGCTTCGCGTGAGTCGATCGCCATCCGCACGAGGCGTTCGTGCGCCTCTGCGGCGCCGGACAGCGGCGGCTCGAAGGGGATACGCAACGGTTGTTCGCCGCTGCCCGAGTCGACGGCGAGGTCCATTCCGCGGTTGTCGATTCCCGTCAGGCGCGCCAGCTTGGCGGCGGCGCAGTGGCCGTACACCTTCGCGTAGCGCACGAGGGCATCGGCGTGGTCGCTGTTCATGTGACCCACGATGCGCTCACTCTCGACGCTGCTGATCTCGGCAGTCGACGACCCTGCGTGGCCTGCACCATGCCCATGACCGGCATGCCCGGGGGCAGCTCCGTGGTCGTGCGCGCTTCCGTGGCCGTGCCCGCTTCCATGGCCGTGCCCGCCGCCGTGGCCGTGCCCACCGCCGCCGCCGGTCTGGTGCACCAACTCGTCGAGCTTGTCGCCCTTGATGGCGAAGGCCGCCCCGAACCCGACCACGAACGAACCCGAGCTGGGCTGCAGTTCGACCGGCCGGAAGTCGGGCATCGAGACGATCTGCTCCGCCATCCGCCCGAAGCGGCCCACGAAGCGTTCGGCGATCGGGCCGAAGTCGTCGCTGTCACGATCGACGATGCGGGCCTTGCAGGTAAACGTCAGCCGCTTGCGGGCGAAGATCTGCTCCGCCGCACTCTCGTCCTCGACGAAGAACGCGCTGGCCTTGCCCGTCGCCGCCAGGTTCCCGGTGTGCTTCGACATGCCGCTGACCATGCAGTAGATGCGCCCACCCTCGTCGATCACGCAGGGTGCGTAGCTCGCGTTCGGGTCGCCGTTCGCATCCACCGTGGCGAGCACCACGCTCTCGAAGCGGTCCACGAAACCGGTGTACTGCTCCTGTGCTCGTGCCAGGACATCGGACATGACGGTCACTCCCTCGGATCGGGCCTCTGCCCCAGGTTGGAGCAGGCGGCCGATCTTCCCCGTTCGGGCTTGACAGAGCCATAGCCTCTGTTGTTATTGCGACTCTGTCTCATTTAGTGCCAAGTCCAATCGAGAGACCCAGGTCCCCCTTCGTCGGTGGTGTCGCGGAGAACGCCCGCGGCGCCCGTCCCGATTGACCGAGGTGACGACGCCGGAGGGAGCCACGGGAGAGTTCGTCGACACGCTCGCCAGTGCGGGTCGACACAGCAGGACGCCGGCGGGGCCCGCGGGGGATGGTGCAACCCTCGCGGGCTGCTCCGCGCGCTGATATAAACTCGCGGCATGTCCGTGAAGCCCGCCCAGGAACTGTTGGCCGATCCGCGCTTCGAAGGCGCGTGTCGCAGCGCCATGCGCAAGCACGGCATTCCACCGTTCATGGAGCTGCAGATCCGCAAGCTCGTCGCGGGCAAGACCGATCCCCGCACGCTGCAGTGCTGCCACAGCGGCTGCCAACCCTGCGCCCAGGACATCCTGGGCTGCACCGAGCGGATCCTGAAGACGCTCGCCAAACCCAAGCGCCGCTGGCGCTTCTGGTAAGCAGCGCCCTTGGGCCCGATCAGCGCCGCCGCCTGCAACGTGATCGTGGGGCTGGCGAGCATGGCGGCGGTCGCGACCGGCGTGCGTCTGTCGCTGCCGCTCCCCGACGACGGTGACCTCGCCGCCAAGTGGGAGTACTTCCGGGAACACAAGGACGAGTTCGACCTGCTGCTGTTCGGCTCGAGCACCGTCGGGCGGGGCGTGGTCGCCCCCTTGCTCGACGAGCAGCTCGCACGTCGGGGCCTGGACCTGCGTTCGTTCAACTGGGGCATCGACGGGATGATGATGTTCGAGTCGGGCTACTGGCTCGAGCGCGTCCTCGCCCTGCGCCCCGCGCGCCTGCGTTGGGTCGTCGTGGAGCTGGACGACTGGGTCCCGCGGCGCCCGTCCAACCCGGAGTTCGGCACCGAGCGTTCGATCGCCTGGCACGGGTGGCGACAGACCTCCCAGGTCGTGCGCTCGTGGCTGCTCTCGGAACACCCCCCGGGCTGGAAGTACCGGCTGTCGCGCAACCACATCGAACTCATGTTCCAGCGCAACCTGAACCTGGGCCTCGTGCCGCGTCTGCTGCGCGCGCACGCGCATGCGCGCGTGCACGAGGAGCCGCTGCCGCCGCTGACCGACGACAACCTGAACGCGCTGGCAGGCTACCGCGCCATGCCCAGCGACGTGGTGACGACCGCGCGACGTCGACTGCTGGGCGACGTGCCGGCATACCAGGAGCGCGTCGCCGCGATCGACGCGGCGTCCGAGCCGCCGGCCCTCGACCGCTACAACATGCACGCCCTGGGGCAGTTCACCCGGCTGTTCAGCAGCGCGGGCGTGGAGCCGATCTACCTCGTCATGCCCACCGTGAGCCTGGGCCGTCGCGGCTTCGCGGAAACCCTGGGCGACGCCGGCCACCTGGGCCTCGTGCTCGACTACCAGAAGCCGGCCCGACACCCGGAGCTGTTCGAGCTAGCGGCCCGGTACGACGCCGATCACCTGACCCACACCGGCGCCGAGCGCCTCACCCACCTGCTGGCAGAAGACCTGGCGCCGCTCCTCGGCGCGCCCCCCACCCACTGACGCGCCTCGCGTCAGATGTGGTTCTCCTCCTTGAACGTGTTGCCCGTGAACACGTTCGGCTCGCCCCCCTGGTCGAGCTCCTGGAGGTCGAACGAGCCGCTGCGTCGCGCCCGGTTCTTGTTGAACTCGTTGCCCGAGCCGGTGACCTCGAACCCATTGTCCTCGGCGCGCAGCACCTTGTTCTTCTGGAACAGGTTGCCGGTCGAGTTGAGATCACAGTCCACGCCATCCTGCAGGGGTTTGGTCACACGGTTCTCGACGACGGATCCGTCGGCGGCGTCATGAAAGATGCCGTCGTCGCCGGGCCGCGAGATCCGGTTGCGCTGGATCACCGTCGTGTCCGCGGTGCAGATGATGCCTGTCGCTCCGGCTCGCACGACGCGCCCGCGCTGCACGGTGTGCCCCGTGCCGGTGAGCGAGATCCCCGCCCCGCCGGGTCGTACGAACTTGCAGCGGTCCAGCAGGTTCTGATCGCCGTCCACCTGCGCACCGAGTTCCCCGGCGCTCATCACCTTGAGCCGATCGACCGTGTTCAGCACACCGGCCACGACCATGCCGCGCGCCACTGCATCGACCACACGGTTCCTGTCGACGAGGTTGCCGGTCGTCTCGACGTCTCCCTCGAGGACGATGCCGTCGCCCTGCGAGCGGGTCACCCGATTGCGCAAGAGCATGTTGTCGGCGCCGTGCAGACTCAGCCCGTGGGCACCGGGACGCAGGACCTGGTTGCGCTCGACGACGCTGTCGTCGGTGGTCTCGACGAGGCCGCTGGACAGCGCGATGCCCGTGCCGCCCACGTCGTTCACCCGGTTGCGCTCGATCGTGACCCCGGTGCTGTCGTCGACCCGGATGCCGTCCCCGCCCAGATCCTCGACGCGACAGCGGGAGATCAGCAGATCGGTTGACGCCGTGGCGTGCACGCCGTGCCCGTCCCCTCCGCGCAGCGTCAGGCGCATGAGCGTCACCGCCGTCGAAGCGGACACGTGGATCACCGCCGCGGCCTCGGCCGCTGCGGCGTCGACGATCACCTTGCCCTTGCCGCGCAGCGTGAGCGACGCCACCCCGTCGATCTCCAGTGCCTCGGGATAGGTCCCGCCCGACACCAGGATCTCGTCCCCCGCGCCGGAGGCGTCGATGGCCTCCTGGATCGTGGCGAACTCGGCCGGCACCAGACGCGTGGTCTGTGCACTCGACAGGGTCGAGGTGGCCAACAACGCCACCGCAAGCAACAACGGGAATCTCATGCTCACTCTCGAGGACGCGATCACGGGCTCCTGGAGTCTAGCTCAGCCAGGATGGCCATGCCTCGTTCAGGGCCTCGTTCGGGAGCATCGTTCGGAGCGCTGATCCGGGCCGCGCCCACACGGGCTCGTAACGGCCCCCGGAGCGCTCACAGCATGGGCACGCCGGCGCGAGCCGGCCCGCGCGGGAAGGCCTCGTCGACTCGCGCCCATTGATCGGGCGCCAGGCCCAGCGTCAGCGCCCGGGCGTTGGCGCGGGTGTGCTCGACCCGACTCGCCTTGGGGATCGTGAACACGCTCTCGTCGGTCATCAGGAAAGCCAGCGCCACCGCGTGGGCGCTGACGCCGTGCGCGGCGGCGACGTCGTCCAGCACGGCCCGCCCCGGGCTCCCCGGCACGGGGAAGTCGCCCTGCCCGAAGGGGCTGTAGGCCATGAGCGCCATGTCGTGCTCCCGGCACGAGGCGCGGACCGCGTGTTCGATGCTGCGCTCGCCCAGGTGGTACAGGACCTGGTTGCAGGCGATGCGACCGGGCCCGACGAGACGCACGGCGGCATCGAGTTCGTCCGCGTCGAAGTTGCTCACACCCCAGGCGGCGAGCTTGCCGGCGCGTTGCAACTCATCGAACACCGCGAAGGTCTCGACCAGGGGGTGCTCACCGGGCCAGTGCAGCAGGTAGAGGTCGAGTTGCTCGACGCCCAGCCGTTGCAGGCTGCGCTCGCAGGCCTCCCGCGTTCCCTGTCGGGACGCGTTGTGCGGCAAGACCTTCGAGACCAGGAAGACGTCGTCGCGGCGCCCCGCGATCGCGCGCCTCACGATCTGCTCCACACCGCCGCTGCCATACATCTCGGCGGTGTCCACGAGCGTCATGCCCAGGTCGAGCCCCTCCCGCAGGGCGACCACCGCGGCCTCCGGATCCTGCTCCATCATCCAGGTCCCCTGCCCGACTCGAGGCAGCGCCCGACCGGTGGAACCGAAGCGACGCTCGGCCGACGTCATCCGCCGCCCTTGCCCTTCTTCTTCTTGCCGTCCTTCTTCTTGCCCCCCTTGGCTCCGGAGCCGTCCTTCGGCTTGGGGGGCTTGGGCTCCTCCGCCCGGCGCTCGATGTGCTTCTTGTTGAGCAGGAACACGAGCGTGAACTTGAACTCGTCCTCCAGGCGGCGGTAGATCTGCCGGGCCTGGTCCACCTCGCCCTCGATCCACAGCTGGTCGGCGATGCGCAGCAGTTCGGCCGGGTCCTCGTCGGTGTTGCCGATGATCTGGTCGATCGGATCGCGGATCGCCTTCTCGATGATGTCGGCCGGGAGCGTGGCGAGCAGTTGGTTCCACTGGAGCTGCGGCGCGTCGACCGTGCCGGTCAGCGGCACGCTGATCAGGTCACCCAGGAGCGGCTCGAGCACCCTGTACTTGTCGGCCAGGCGTTCGGTCACCGGCAGGTTCCAGGCCAGATCGAGCGTGCGGTCGAAGCCCACCGAGCCCGTGAAGTTGGTCTGGGTCGTGCCGAACTGCCAGACCCAGGGCGCGGCGTAGGAGAGCCGGCCGTCGTCGATCACCAGGCTCAGGGGCTGGAAGTCGATCTCGCGCGAATCGGACACGTCGAAGCGGTCGAGCAGGTCCTTGAGCAAGTCGGTGGCGGAGAGCACGACGTCGTCCATGTCGAACGTCCCGCTCGCGCTCATGCCGGAGGCCAGCGCGCTCGCCAGGTCGGCCCCTGCTGCACCGCCGGGCGCACCGTCTCCGAGGGCGGCGCCGCCGAACAGGTCCCCGGCCAGGAGCTGCGAGACGAGCGCCGTGTCGAGCACCACCTCGAACGTCCCGTCCGCACGACCGGCGAACGCGCCGCCGACCTTCGCCCCGATGGACGTGAACGCCGGGTGCACGAAGGACAGCAACTCCTGCATCTCCGCGTGCAGACCCAGGTCGGCGAGTTCGAGGGACAGGGTCGAGGGCTCCGGTCCGAGCGGGTCGAGACCCAGGTCCAGGTCGAGCCCCAGCGTGCCTCCGTTGGCCTCGAGACGACCGCTGAAGCCCGCACGCTGGTCGCGCACGTCCACGTGCAGGTTGCCGCCGACGTCGATCATCGGCGCGCGGTACCGGCCCAGGCCCGCGTCGATGGTGAGCACGGCCTGGCCCAGCAGGGCCAGCACATCGACATCGCCACCCGCGGGCACGGCGCCATCGAACGCCAGCACAACGCTCTGAGGTTCGTCACCGCTGAGTGCACCCGGGAGCCACGGCGACAGCAGCGCGCCCAACTGCGCCGGCACGTAGGTGAACTCGCCCCGCAGACCCTGACAAGCCCACGACTCACCGCCTTGCACGCGTCCCCCGAGGCGCCCGTCGACCCAGGTGGACTGCAGGTCGACGTGATCGATCTCGATCAACGGCCCCGCAGTCGGCGAGGGTTGCGACACCGGGTCGGTCGGCGCCACGGGTACCTGCGCAGCCACCGCATAGGACAGGACCAGGGACGGCTCGACCAGCGTCGTCGGCGCTTGCGGAGGTCCTTCGCCCTCGAGCTCAGGAGGAGGCAGGCGGACGTCGATGTCGTCGAGGCGCGTCGTCCCGTCGAGCGCCCAGTTCGCGCCCCCGCCGCTGATGCGCGAACGCGAGACGAGGCGCCCCGAACGCAGGTCGACGGACGCAGGCAACAGCGCGCGCACGTCGCTCACCAGGTGCGGCAGGTCGGCATCGAGTGCGAGCTGGAGCTCGGCGTCCGGTGCGGACGAGTCCAGGTTCGAGACGAGCCCCGTCAGCAGCGCGTCGACAGTGCGCGACGCGGCCCGCAGGCGCTCGATGCGCACCGACCCCGCGTCGCTACCCATGTCGGCCGCCACGTCGAACTCACACTCCACGTCGCGCTGCCCGAGCACGGTGGCGGCCGCGCCGGCCTCCCCGGGCAACGAGACGATCAACTCATCGGACAGGAAGCGGCCGCGGGCCCCGTACTGTTGCCCATCGACGGAGAGATCGATCGACCCGCCGAGCGGCGCACCGCTCAGCGCCAGCCCGCCGAGCTGCGCGGCGAGCCCCTGGCTCACGGCGCCCGGGCTGAGCGTCAGCGCCACGTTCAAGTCGGCGCGGACGGGAGCATCGGCCGTGTTCGGATCCTTGCTCGCCGTGCCCTGCACGCGAGCGGACAGCCCCAGTCCCGGCGCGGACAGCGTGACCTCGCGCAGATCGAGCGCGCCGGCCGCCAGGTCCAGCACGCCGTCGTTGGTGACCGTCGCGCCGTCGAGCACGAAGGGCGCCCCGTCGCTCCCCGTCCAGCGCAGCGACTCCAGCCCCAGCTCGCCCAGCCACGTGAGCCGTTCGCCCTCCGGACGCAGCACCTGGTCCACGGTCAACGTGTCCAGAGCGAAGTCGATGCCGTCGCCGCCCAGCCGCAGTCCGGCACCCTCGATGCGCAGCGCGCCCAGCAGGCCCTCGTCGGTGCTGTCCGCTGCCAACGCCGCATCGAGCCGCCCGCCCAGGCTCCAGTCGCTGGTGTCCACCACCGCGGCCAGGTCGGCGGCCAACCGATCGAGATCCGCGCCTCCCGAGAACCTGGCATCGTGCACGCTGACCTGATCGAGCTGCAGCTCCGCACCCGGCGCCGGCAGGCCGCTGACGGCGCCCGACCCGCTCGCGACGACCGTGCCGGCCGACAACTCCAGGCGCTCCACCTGGGCGCGCCCCGCCTCGAGATCGAACAGGCTGTCCATGTCGAGCCGGAACCGGCTGAGCGAACCGAGGTCGACGAACCCTCCCTCCGCCAAGCGCCCACGCAACCCCTCGACGTCGACCAGCACCTCGAGCGAGCCGTCGCGCGGGCCCTCCGGACCGCGGGTCAGGTCCAGTTCGACCGAGCTCGTGAAGCTGCCCAGGAATTGCAGTCCGTCGCGCACCGAGACCCACGGAGAAGCCAGCTCGGACAGCTCGAGCACATCACCCGCCACGTACAGCAAGCCGTTGGCCGTGCCGCCATCTTCCAGCGGCTCGCGCGTGGTCCCGTTCCACGTGACCGAGACGGCGTCATCCAGCTCCACGCGTACCTGATGGGTGCCGCTGGCCGTCTCATCCAGCACGACCGAGGTCTGCAGGCTGAGCTCGTTCAGTTTCAGCGTGCCCTCCAGGTCTGCCGGCAGGACACGAACGTCGTGGACCGTGAGGCGACCGCCGCCACTCAGCGCCAGGCGCTCGGCCAGCTCGTAACGGCCTTCGCCCTCGACGCGCCCGTCTGCGCTCCAGCCGGGCATGACGGCCGAGAGGATCGGCGCGAAGCCCTGCAGCATGACGTCGTCCACGACGTAGCCGAGCGTGCCCGTCAGGGTCTGCGGATCGACGACGCCCCGCGGCGCCAGCAGGATCTCGCCGTCGACCTCGACACGCCCCGCGGCGCCATCCGGTCCGAGCAGATCGAAGCCCAGGGACAGGTCGCAGGTCTGCGCCAGGTCCGGTACATCGACCCGCAGGGACAAGGCATTGATCTGCGTCACGCCGTCGGGAGCGTGCACGACGAGGTCCACGTCGTTCACGTCGAGCCGCAGGGCGAGCTCGGGCAGCGTCTCGGCGTCGTCCGCGCTCTGGTCGTCGTCTTCTTCTTCGTCGTCTGCGTCAGCGTCGAGGTCGAAGTCGCGCAGCAGTGACTGCCAGTCGAAGCGGCCCTGTTCGTCGAGGTGGATGTGGGCTCGCAACCCGCTCACGTCCACCGTGGCGGCGTAGCGGCCGGAGAGCAGCGCACCCAGCTCGACGTCGACAGCCGCCCGGTCCAGCTCCAACAGGCGCCGACCCTGTTCGTCATCGAGTTGCAAGCCGCCGAGGCTCGCACTGCCGCCGAGGTCGAACGCCAGCTCGCCGAGACGAGCGTCCACGACCAGCCGCTGCTCGAGACCGTCCACGGCGGCGGCGCGCACCATCGGTGCGGCCACGAGGGGGCCGATCAACGCCACCGCGGCGAGCACGACCAGCAACGCGATGGCGACCCGCAAGACACGGCGCCGTGGCCTGGGCGCGGGCGCGGTCGTGCCCCGCTCGCCCGGTGTCTCGGTCTGACTGGTCGTGCTGTCGGAAGCCATCGTGATCCCTCGACGACGGCGGCACACACCGCCGCCAGCTGCCCGCCCTGTCTGGGAGGTGGGCGATCCCACCACCGCGGGTGCCCCAGATTAGAGCTTGGCCGGCCGATCGTTCATCGACGATGCTCGGTTCGGCCCCGATCCGCCCCCGGTACCGCCCTCGACGGGCAGCGCCTGGCCGCCGGGAGACCGCGATGGCACGCCCTCCGGACGCATCCGACCACACCCAGCTCCCATGCCCCCCCAGCTGACACGGAATCGTCGCCGGTGAAGTGCACGCGCCTCGCGCTCGCCGCGCTGATCTGCCTGGCCCTGGTGTCCGCCCTGCGCTGGCCCGGGCGCAGCCAGCTCGTCTTCAACTGGGACTCGGTCAATCACGCCCTGGCGGTGGACGAGTACGACCTGCGCAAGCACCAGCCCCACCCGCCCGGTTATCCGGTGTGGATCGCCACGCTGCGCGGCCTGCGGGCAGTCGGCATCGAGCCCCACACGGCGCAGATCGTGCTGGCGCAGGTCTTCACGGCGATCGCAGCGGCCGTCGTGTTCAGCCTGGGGGCGGCCGCCCGCGGCGCGGCGGCCGGACGACTGGCCCTGGCGCTGTTGCTGTTCTGCCCCCTCGTGGCCCTCTACAGCTCGGTCGCCGGCACCTACGCGGGGGAACTCATGACGGCGGCCCTGGCCGGCTGGTTCGCGGCGCGCATGTGGAGCGGCGATCGCCGAGTCGCTCCCTGGGCAGCGCTCGTGATCGGACTGTGCGCGGGCCTGCGCCCCAGCGGGGCGGTGTTCTCCGCGCCGCTCCTGGCCGTGAGCATCGTGCTGGCCTGTCGCACGTCGTGGAGACTGTGGAGCGCCACGGCAGCCGCCGGCGCGATCGCCGTCGCGGCCTGGATGCTGCCCATGCTCGCCAGCGTGGGCGGCCTGGCCCACTACAGGCACATCACCAAGAACCTCTTCACGCGCCCGTTCGAACGGTCGTCGTGGTTCTACGGCGCCCCGCTCCACGATCACCTGGTGATGGCGATGCACGTCACCCTGTGGCTGGGCGCCGCTTGCGCGGTGGCGCTGCTGGTCTGGTTCGGCGCCCACCTGGTCGGCAGGCGCGGAGGGCTCGAGGGCGCCCAGCCCACCGAGGCGGACGCCGATCCGGCCGCCGCAGCCTGGACCCGACCCGCGTTCCTGCTGCTGTGGGGACTGCCGGCGCCCGCGTTCTCGTACCTCGTCTTCGGCCCCTACCCCGGGTACCTGGTGGCGGCGTTGCCGGCGATCACACTCGGCTTCGGACTGGCCATCGACGGGGTGCTGCGGCGCCGGGGCCGGACGAACACCCGCGCGCACGTCACCACCCTGGCGACCATCGCCGCGCTCGGCACCGCACTGTCCTGGGCGCCATTCGAACCGCACCCCGACCTGCCGGCCTCCCTGGGAAGGGAGATCCTGGACACGCTGCACCTCACGTCGCTGCACCAGGTGGGCGACTCCGACGAGCTGATGCGGCACATCGGCCGCACCATCCACGAAGCGGACGTGCCCCCCGAAGCGAGCGTGGTGGTCGCCCTCGACGTCAAGTTCAACAGCGCCAACTACCGCAAGCTGTCCTGGGTCCTGACCGACGTCCCCGTCTTCTGGATGAGCGGTGACCGGACCGTGCTCGAGCGCTGCCTGAACCGGACCACGGGACCGGTCGAAGCCCTCGACCTGACCGGCGTGCAGCGCATCTGGTGGGCCGTCCAGGGTGCCGAGCTGCCCGGCGGTGTGCGCGCCGCGTTCCCCGACACCCGACGGGTGCTGTTCGCGCACGACCTGTCGCTCTGGGCAACCGACCCGCAACGGGACACAGCCGCCACCCGCATCGTCTACGGCCATGGCGAGCACGCGCTGCGGCGCGACTGACCCCCGCGCGACCGGCGCAGGCACCGCGGGATCGCGGGCGACGGCCCGGGCACCCGCGAGCGACCACCCCGAGGGCGCGGCCGCGGCGATCGAATGCCTGGCAGCCCGTGCGAAGAGTCATCCGCACCGACTGCTAGACTCTCGGGCATGACCAGTTCGTCCGCTCCGTCGCTGCGCCTCGGCACCGTCCCCTACCTGAATGCCCGGCCACTCGTCGAAGGGCTGGCCGAGCGTCCCGGCGTCTCCCTGGTGGAGGACGTGCCGGCCCGCCTCGCCGGCCGACTGCGCGAGGGTGAACTCGACGCGGCGCTGGTCTCCTCGGTCGAACTGTTCCGCGGCGCACCCCTGGGCTGGGTGCCCGGGCCGGCCGTGACGAGCAACGGCCCGGTGTTGAGCATCCGGCTCTACCTGCGCACGCCCCTGGAGCAGGTGCAGACCCTGGCGCTCGACACGTCGAGCCTCAGCGCCGCCACCATGGCGCGCGTCTGCTTCGCCGAGTTCCTGGGCCGTGACGATGTCACGCTGCAGGACGCCGACCCGGGTGCTCCGCTCGACTCCATCGATGCCGATGCGATCCTGCGCATCGGCGACCCCGCCCTGCTCACGCCCCCCGGCGCGCGGGAATGCATCGATCTGGGGGCGCTGTGGACCGAACGCACCGGGCTGCCGTTCGTCTACGCCCTGTGGCTCGCGCCGGAGGGCACGTCCGCCGCACCGCTCACCACCCTGCTCGACGAGGCGCGTAGCACCGGACTCGAGGAGCGGGGCGCGATCGCCCGGCGCTTCGCCCGCATGCACTGCATCGCCCCGGCCCTCTGCGTCGACTACCTCCAGGCGCACCTGGCGTACGACATGGGCCCGCGGGAGCGCGAGGGCCTGGCGCTGTTCGGCAAGCTCGCCGCGCGTCACGGCCTGGTCGACCGCGCCGAGTTGCCGCCCCCGCTGGCCGACTGACGCAGCGCGTCCGGTGTCGCGGCGCCCGCCGGACCAGGGTCAGCGGGTGGCGCTGGAGGACCGGTCTGCCGCCGCCATTGAACGGGCCCCTGGGCGCCGATAGGTTTGGCCCGTTCCCCTCACGCCCTCCCACCCGCAACCCGACACCCTGCAACCCAACCTCTCGATCGGGGCCCGTTCCATGGCTCGTCAGCAGAGTCTGTTCGGCGACGCATCCGCCGCCCAGGCGAAAGCCGCCCGACCGGGCGCAGCGCCCACCGGTGGCGGCTCGAGCAAGAGCCGCGGCGCCAAGGCCAAGGCCGCGAGCAAGACGTCCTCGACGCGCAAGGCCGCGGGCAAGACGTCCCCAGCGGGCAAGGCCGCGGGCAAGCCGAGCGGCGCCAAGCGCGCGTCCCGCAGCGGGACCACCACGACGGCCCGGTCCCGGGCCAAGGGCGGCGCCCGCACCAAGGCCCACGAGATGGCCGACGCATCCCGGGAGATCTCGGTCAGCGAGTTCTTCGCCAAGAACCGGCACCTGCTGGGCTTCGACAGCAAGCGCAAGGCGCTGCTCACCACCGTCAAGGAAGCGGTGGACAACGCGCTCGACGCCTGCGAAGAAGCTGAGATCCTGCCGGACATCGCGGTCACCATCGAGGCGGTCAAGAACCAACCCGATCGCCTGCGCGTCACCGTGTCGGACAACGGGCCGGGCATCCTGCCCGAGCAGATCGACCTGGTGTTCGCCAAACTGCTCTACGGCAGCAAGTTCCACCGCCTGCGCCAGAGTCGCGGCCAGCAGGGCATCGGCATCTCGGCCGCGGGCATGTACGGCCAGATGACGACCGGCAGTCCCACGGTCATCCGCAGCCGCATCGGCAAGCGTCACGACGCCCACGAGGTGGCGGTGCGCATCGACACGGTGAAAAACCAGCCCGTGCGCGCGCGCACCAAGGTCTTCGAGTGGGATCGCGCCCACGGCACCGAGGTCTCGATCGAACTCGAAGCGACCTTCAAGCGCGGTCGCGGCAGCGTGGACGAGTACATCTCCCAGACGGCCATCGCCAACCCGCACGTGCAGATCACCTATCGCGCCCCCGACACCAAGACGGCCGAGGTCTACGAGCGCGCCACCAAGAAGCTCCCCAAGGCGCCCAAGGAGATCAAGCCGCACCCGCACGGCGTCGAGCTGGGCATGCTGATGAAGATGATGAAGTCGACCGGCTCCAGCAAGCTGTCCGGCTTCCTGCAGAAGGACTTCTCGCGCGTCTCGGCGGCGGTCGCGCAGCAGATCTGCAAGCTCGCCAAGCTCGAGGGCAGCGCGCGCGTGAGGTCGCTGGAGCACAAGTCGGCCGAGGCGCTCTACAAGGCCATCCCCCAGGTGCGGATCATGAACCCGCCCACCGACTGCCTGTCGCCGATCGGTGAGGAGCTGATCCAGAAGGGGCTGCAGAAGGAGATCGGCGAGGCGGAGTTCTTCGTGAGCCGCACCCGCGCGCCGGCCGTGTACCGCGGCAACCCGTTCCAGGTGGAGGTCGGCGTGGCCCTCGGCGGCGACCTGCCGGCGGAGGACACGGCACGACTGCTGCGCTTCGCCAATCGCGTGCCGTTGCAGTACCAGCCCGGCGCCTGCGCCATGACCAAGGCGGTCACCGGCGTCGACTGGAAGGCCTACGGGCTGTCCCAGCCGGGGGGCTCGATGCCGATCGGGCCGGTGATCTTCATGGTCCACATCGCCTCGGCCTGGGTGCCGTTCACCTCCGAGTCGAAGGAAGCCGTCGCGTCCTACTCCGAGATCACCAAGGAACTCAGGCTCGCGTTGCAGGAGTGCGGGCGCCACATGCAGCGCTACCTGCGCCGGCGCAAGCGCATCGCCGACGAGATGAAGAAGCGTTCCTACATCGACAAGTACATCCCCGCCATCGGCGAGGCCCTGCGCGACATCCTCGAACTGAACGAGAAGCAGACCGACAACGTCCTGGTCGAACTGCGCGACACCCTGGAGCGGAGCCGCACGATTTGAGTACGCGCAAGAAGAAGCCGACTCGGGGCAAGGCCGCGACGAAACGCAAGACGACGGCGCCCAAACCCGCCGGACGCACCGCCAAGAAGGCGACCAAGAAGAAGACCTCGCGCAAGACGGCCGGGAAGACCGCCAAGAAGGCCACGACCAAGACCGCCCCCGATGCGCCCGCGCGCAGAACGAAGAAGGCGGCCGGCGCGGCACCGGCCGCCACACGCGGCAAGAACCTGCGCAAGACGAAGAGCGCCGTCACCGGCGGCGCGCGCCGCAAGCGCGTCACCGTCACCGACGCCACCGACAAGCACACCATCAGCTGCATCGACGACACGGCCAAGACGGTCTACACCAAGATCATCAAGAAGCAGTACCCGGAGCTGAAGAGCCCGGTGCGCGCCCTGTCCAACGTGCGCTACGACCCCAAGGTCGGCTACCTGGAGATCGGCAAGGCGGTCAAGAAGCGCACGCTCACCGTGAACACCGTCAAGGCCTTCGCGCAGACCCTGAAGATGATGCAGGTGTCCAAGGAGATGATCGCCGAGGACACCTTCGCCACGAAGCGAGAGGCCTACTACGTCAGCAAGAACTGGGGCGACGCCAAGTTCAACGAGCAGCCCGAGTCGGACACGGTGATGGACGACATCGAGTCGATGTTCGCCCTGCGCGGCGTGTCGCGCGAGCAGCTGCGCTACTACCCCGAGGAGCACGGCGGTGCCGTGGCGGGCAAGCTGACCGTGATCGATCGGGACCCGGTGAGCGGCAACCGGCTGCGCATCGATTGCACCAAGTTCGGGACGGGCGCCTACACGATCCCCCACTCCGTCGAACACCTCGAGTTCGAGACCAAGGCCAAGTTCGTCCTGGCGATCGAGACCGGCGGCATGTTCCAGCGGCTGCAGGCCCACGGATTCTGGGACACGGCCAACTGCATCATCGTGTCCATGAGCGGCGTGCCCACCCGCGCCACCCGGCGTTTCGTGCGGCGCCTGTCGGAGTCCCGCAGAATCCCGGTCTACGCCTTCGTGGACTGCGACCCCTACGGCATCAGCAACATCTACCGCACGCTCAAGGTGGGCTCGGGCAACACCGCCCACCTCAACCGCTTCTTCTGCGTGCCCAAGGCCCGCTACCTGGGCGTGACGCCCCAGGACATCCTCGACTACGAGTTGCCGACCCACCCGCTGCTGGCCGTCGACGTGAAACGCGCCAAGGACGCCCTCAAGAACGACCCGTTCTTCCGCCAGAGCACGCCCTGGAAGAAGGCCATCGAGATGCTCGTGAAGATGGGCGTGCGCGCCGAGCAGCAGGCGCTGGCCAAGTGGGGTCTCAACTACGTGATCGACGAGTACCTGCCGGCCAAGCTCAAGCAGACCAAGGCGTTCCTGCCGTAGTTCGAGCCAGGCGGAGGCCGGCGCCCGCGCGCCGTGTGCCCCGGGCCCGGCTCGCTGGGCCCAGCTCGATGGGCCCGGCTCGATGGGCCCGGCTCGATGGGCCCGGCTCGATGGGCCCGGCTCGATGGGCCCAGCTCGATGGGCGCGGCCCGATGGACCCCGCGCGATGGGCCCGGCTCGATGGGCCCGGCTCGATGGGCCCGGCTCGATGGGCGCGGCCCGATGGACCCCGCGCGATGGGCGCGGCCCGATGGACCCAGCGCGATGGGGCGACTCGAAGGGCCCGCTTCGGGGCCGCCTCAGCGGCCGTCCTCGGCGTCGGCCCCGTCGATGTACCCGAGCTGGAGCAGTTGCTCGCGCATCTCGTCGGACAACTCCGCCTCCACCGTCGCGCCACCCGGCGCCCGTCGGTCCACCTGATCGCGCCACAGCGCGTGGATGCGCCGGAAACCGGCCAGCTGATCCTGCGCGCCGCCGTCGCCCGCGAGCCCAACGCCCGCGAGCATGTCGCTGAGTTCGGCCGGATCCGCCGCGAGGTCGAACAACTGCTCCACGACGGCACGGCCGCGGTCGCTGCCCCGACCGTCGTGGATGAACTTGAGACCGCGATAGTGATGGGCGACCGGCCAGTCGCTGACGCGCGCGCGACCGGGTTCGTCCCAGCGGTGCTCGGAGGTGATCGGGCGCCCCTCGGGTTCGCGCCCCGCGAGCAACGCCTCGGCGTGTGACGCGCCCTGCATGCGCAGCGCGGCCCGCTGCCCTTCGTCGACGCCCAGCAGTTCCAGCACGGTGGGCATGACGTCGATCAGCGCCACCGGCGTGGCGACGCGACGGCCGGCGCCGAACGCTCCGGGCAAGCGGATCAGCAACGGAACCCGCAGGCACTCCTCGTAGAGCTGCTTGTGCTGGAACTTGCCGTGCTCGAGGAACTCCTCACCGTGGTCCGAGAGCACGACGAGGATCGAGCTGTCGAGCAACCCGTGCGCGCGCAGCGCTCCGAGCAGGACCCCCAGCTCGCGATCGGTGTAGCTGACCCCACCGTGGTACAGGCCGCGCAGGTAACGCGCCTCCTCGTCGCCGAAGTCCTTCACGCGGCCCCAGAACTCGCTGCCCACCCGGGCCATGCGCTCGTCGAACGACAGCGGGGCCAGGCCCTCGACCACGGCGCGCACCGGACCGTCGTAGTCGGCGGGCGCCCAGCGCTCGATGAACTCCGCCGGCGGGATGTAGGGCGCGTGGGGTTCGTAGGTGTGCCAGAACAGGAAGAAGCGCTCGTCGGCGGACGCCAGCTGCTCGATCCAGCGCACGCCCTGGGCGACCTTCACCTCCACCCCTGCGCTGCGCGACGCGAACATGTCGAAGCCGCGGTGGAAGCCCAGCAGCTTCTGGATCTGCCCGCCGTCGGCCAGCGCCCGTGTGGCGAGACCCTGCTCGGCGAGCACCTCGGCGAGCATCGGCGTCTGCTCGTCCACGCCGCGCACCATCAGCGGCTTGTCGCCCCCCGCCGACATGTTCTGCACGCCGTGCACCGACGGGTACAACGACGTGAACAGCGACATGTGGCTGGGCGCGGTGTGCGGCGACTGCGTCCGCGCCTGCTCGAACACGATGCTCTCGGCGGCGAGCTGCGCGAGCACCGGGCTCACGCCCTCGGGCCCGCCGTAGAGCGACAGGGCGTCGGCGCGCAGCGTGTCGAGCGAGACGATGATCAGGTTGGCATCGGCGAATCCGGTCGGCGCACGACCGTCACCGGCGAACTCTCGGCCCGCGTCGGAGCCGCTGGGACCATCGCCCCCCCCGCAACCCACGAGAGCACAGCAACAGGCGACGAGCGCGCACCCCAGGGCACGGCCGAAGGAACCGTCGTCGCGGGGGCCGCGGGTCATCGGTCGCCGAGAGAGGTCGGCAGCGCCGGCCCTTCGGGACCGCCGGGCCACTCGCCTTCCACGTAGCCGAGCCGCCGGAGCTGCTCCCACATGTCCCGGTCGACCTCACCGATGACCGCCTCGACGCCCTCGGTCGCGATCTGGACCTCGTAGTGCCAGAGTTGGTGGAGTTCGAGGAAACTGTCGACGCGGCTCGCGCCGTCTGCATCCGCGAGGTTCGTACGCTCGCCGGGGTCGGCCCCCAGGTCGTAGAGGTAGCGGTCGTACACGACCTCACCGTCGACTCGTCGGCCACGGTACTGGTCGTAGAGGAACTTCATGCCCTCGTGGTAGTGCGCCACCATCCAGTCGTGTTGCGGGTTGCCGGGGCGGTCGGACCGCAACTCCGAAACGACCGGCAGGGGCTCGGGCTCGGCCCCCTCGAGCACCGAACGGGCCAGGGAGCGCCCCTGCATGGCGAGGCCGTCGACACCTCGCTCGTCGATGCCCAACAAGTCGAGCACGGTCGGCATGACGTCCATCAGGGACACCGCCGTGCGGATGCGCGTCCCGCCGTTCAGCCCGCCGGGCAGGCGGATCATCAGCGGCACCCGCAGGCACTCCTCGTAGAGCTGTTCGTGCTGCCAGCGGCCGTGCTCGTTGAACTCCTCGCCGTGATCCGACAGCAGGACGATGATGCTGTTGTCGAGCAGGCCTTCGTCGCGCAGCTTGTCGAACAGGCGCTCGATCACCGTGTCGGTGTACTCGATGCCGCCGTGGTACAGCCCGCGCAGGTACTCCGCTTCTTCGTCGCCGAAGCTGTCGCGCTCCTTCCAGAACTGCAGCTTCATCCGGCCCCACTTCTCACGGAAGGTCAGCCCCGCGAGTTCGTCGACGACGTCGCGCATGGGCCCCGTGTAGTCGGCCGGAGCCCACTCGTCGACGTACTCCTGGGGCGGCACGTAGGGCGCGTGGATCTCGTAGGTGTGCCAGAACAGGAAGAAGCGCCCGGCCGGCGTGCCGTCGAAGGCGATGCCCGACACGTCCTCCGCCAGTTGCGCCGTCTCGCCGTTGGCACCGAGCGGCCGCACCCGGTTGCCCAGCCACTGCTCGGCGTCGGCCAACTGATCGGCGACGCCGGACAGACCCTTGGTGTAGGCATCGAAGCCCCGGGGGAAGCCATGAGCGGGGTTCACGTTGCCACCGTCGGTGAGGCCGATGGTAGTGAAACCCCGGTCCTGCAGCAGCTCGGCCAGCGTGGGAAAGCGTTCGGGAAGCGGGTAGATGATCGCCTGCCGCTTCCCGGTGTCCGGGTCGAGGACGTGCGCCACGTTCTGCACGCCGTGCACCGACGGGTAGAGCGAGGTGAACAGCGACATGTGGCTGGGGGCCGTGTGCGGTGCCGGCGCTCGCGCGTGCTCGAAGACCACGGCCTCCCGGGCGAAGGCGTCGAGCACCGGGCTGATGCCCGCAGGGCCACCGGCGCCCGACAAGCCATCCGCGCGCAGCGTGTCGAGCGAGATGATGATCAGGTTGGCGTCCTCGAACGTCGTCCGTTCCGAGGTCGTGTCGCCGCAGCCGACCAGCGTCGTCAGCACGGCCAAGGCCGGGAGCAGCACACGAGCAACGCGCGACGTGCGGCTGTGCCTGCCGCGTCGCACGGGGCGAGACGTGTTGCCAGCCTTCGAATCGATCATGGAAGCTCCCCGGCCGTCACGGCACGTCGTCGCTGCTGAACTGGGACACGAAGCCCACGAGCTGGTCCTGGAGGAACTGATAGGTGGCTTCGAAGCGTTGATCGAGCACCTCCAGACCCTGCAGGTTCACCGGGGATGCGAAGGTCCCCACGTTCTCGAGGAACAGGCTGCGGTTGTCCATCGTGAACGACTCGACGCGCACGTTGTAGATGCCGCCGCCCGCGCCGTCCGGGGGGAAGGCGAGGCGCACGCCGCCGAGGGACGGCTCCCGTCCGAAGGCCCCTATGATGCCTTCGTCGAAGCCGAGCATCGAGCGCAGGATGAACCGCCGCGCGTCGTCGTTCTCGCCGGCGCCAGGCATGCCGATCACCGAGCGCACGGCGTACTGCTGGGCCAGGAAGGCCTGGATCGGCAACTCGGACAGGGCCGAGCGCGCCATGGTCTGCACGCGCAGCTGGAAGTCGTCGCGCGAGATGCCGGTCTGCTCCTCGCGGATCTGGATCCGATCACCGAGCAGGGTCGAGCACGAGACGGGTTGACCCGGCGCGCCGCCGAGCGAGTTGCTCAGCTGGGCCCCGGCCGACGTGAGGCGGAAGTCGCGGTAGCTGCACTCGCTGCTGCCGAACAAGCTGCTGTGGAGCTGTTGCAACTTGCGCGCATCGTGTTTGGTCGGCGGGTGGATCAGCTCGGCCACGAAGGCGATGGAGCGCAGGCCGTACGTCATGGGGCGTCTCGGGGTGGGCCGGGGCGCCGGGATCTCCGGGACGGCCTGGCGAGGCGGGAGGTCCGTCGGGAGCCCTGGCCGGGCCCGACGGTGGAGCGGTCATTATGTTGGGCCGCGAGAAGGCCCGCAATCGACGCCCGGGACGCCCAGCAGGCGGGCCGCGAGCCCCGGGATCACGACCAGCGCCACCAATCCGAGGCACAGGGTCGCCGTCATCTCGTCGCTGGCGATGTGCACCAGGCCGAAGATCCGGTGGGCCAGCGTACCCGTGCCGGCCGGCAGGACCACGACGGCATCGAGTTCGCGCATGGCCAGCAGGTACCCGAGGGCCAGCGACAGGCCGACCGCCGGCATCAGCGCGGGCAGTTCCACGCGCAGGCTGCGTGCGATCCAGGAGCGCCCCGTGAGGCGCGCCGCGTCCGCCGGGCCGGGGTGACGACGAGCGAGCAACGCACGGCTGGCCAGGACGCCGAGCGCCATGAAGCGTCCGGCCGTGGCCAGGACCAGCAGCCACGACGAGCCGTAGGCCAGGTCGGCCAGGGGGTTGGCGGGGTGGTTCCAGAGCCGGATCTCCCCCACCGCGAGCATCACCCCGGGCGTCGCCAGCGGCAGCAGGGCGAGCGCCAGCAGGGCCCACGAGGCCCGCGGCCCGAGCCTCAGCGACAGCTTCGCGGTGGCTACGCCGAGCAGCGCCATCACGCTCCCGCAACCCAGGCCGACGAGCACCGAACGCACGGCGCCGTCCCGGGCTTCGGCCAGGGTCGACCATGCGTCGGCGTAGCCCACGGCCCACGACCCGAGCTGCACCACCGGAGCGAGCACGAGGGCCAGCACCACCAGCAGCCCCAGGCTCGTGAGCCACTCGCTCGAGTTCCGGCCGCGCGTCCCCCGGGGCGCCGGCGCCTGCCCTCCGACGTAGGCGCCTGCGCGCGCGCCGGCGCCCAGTTCGCCGGGCGCGGACGTCCCGCCGGTCCCGCGCCAGCTCCCGGCGTTGCGACGTTCGATGCGCAGCACGAGGGCCAGCGCCAGCACGGCGGGCGCGATGGCGGGCAGCGACACCGCCGCCGCCTGCGCCGCGCTCTCCAGCCGCGACCACTTCTGGAAGATCTCGTTCGACAACACCACGAACGGTTCGGGATTCCGGAACGACAGGAAGTCCACCACGCTGAAGTCGGTGATGGCGAACACGAACACGAGCAACATGCCCGAGAGGATCGAGGGTGACGCGAGCGGCAGCTCCACCGAGAGGAAGGCGCGACGCCCCCCGCGCATGAGGCGCGCTGCTTCCACCGGACCGCGCGCCTGGCGAAAGCCGCGCAACCCGAGCAACGCGACCAGCGGCCAGAGCGATGCGGTGAGCAGGAACACGGCGCCCCAGAAGCCGTTCAGATCGAGCATGCGCGACCAGGAGATGCCCGCGATCCAGGGCGGCAGCACGAGCGGCAGCGGCAGCAGCGCGGCGACACACGTCACCAGCAGATCCCGGCGGCGCGCGGCGATCCACGCCACGGGGACGCCCAGCAGGGCGCTCGCGAACGCGGTCGCCAGTCCCAGCGCCACGGTGGCCCCCAGCAGACGCCAGGTGCGGCCGGCGAGCAGCACGTCCCAGGCGACGCCCGGTTCGGCCAGCAGGCCCGACAAGGCCGCCAGCACCGGGAACAGGCCCAGGACACACAAGGCGATGACCACCGCTGCGATCACGACTCTCCTTCAGGCCGGGTATCCACTGCCAGACGGAGCGGTCGTCCGCTGCGCGCCGGCACCGGCGTTCCCGACCGCCCGCTCGTCCCTATACTGATCATGCCGGGGCCCAGAACGAGACCGTGCGTCGAGCCGGGCGGGCATTTCACACCCCAGAGCGTGCCATGATCCCGTCCCTGTTGCTCGCCGTCACCTGCTCGGTCGCCGCGCTGCCCGCCGCGCCCACCGGCCCGGCCGCGGGGCAGCAAGCCGCCGCCCTGCCAGCGGTGGAGGCGCCGCCGACCATCGAGCGGGCCAAGCGGCAGAAGCTCGTGCGCGCCGTGAAGCGGCTGCGCAACAGCAGCGCCGAGCGACGCCGCGAGACCGAGCAGGAGATCATCGCCTTCGGCCGGGCGGCGCTGCCCGTGCTGCTCGACGCCGCCGTCACGCCGCACGAGGGCCAGCAGGCGGGCCTGGTCGAGTGCCTGTCGGAGCTGGCCGACGCGCGGGACCGGGAGCTGGCCGCCGCAGCGCTCACGTCACCGCACCCCACCCTGCGACGCTTCGGCGCCCGCTTCGCCGGCGAGCTCGGCACCGAGGAGTTGCTCGACGCCGCCACCGCCCTGTTGGATGACGACGATCAGACCGCCCGCATCGAAGCCGCGTTGGCGCTCGTCAGTCGGGGGCGGGACTCGGGCCTGCTGCCCCTGATCGAGGTCTTCGACACGGGCTGGCACCCGGACGCCGAGGTCAGTCCGCACAAGCAGCAGCCCGGGCAGCAACCGCCCGAGAGTCCGTGGCAGGCGCGCATCCTGGAGGCGCTGCCGGGCGTGGCGGGCAAGGGCTCGCACAAGCGGCTCACCTGGCGCCTGACGATCGACCCCCAGCGCGAGCAGGAGGAACCCGCCGAGGCCGCCAACGAGCGCCTCGCGGCCGTGCGCATGCTGCACGCCATCGGTGACCGGGCGTCGCAACGCGCCATCGCCGGGGCCCTCGACGACCCCCACAACCTCGTGCAACGGGCCGCCATCGACGGCCTGCGCGATCTGGCGGAAGACAGCGGCCCCTTCGACGGGGGCTCGATCTTCGAGCAGCTCAACGAGGTCAAGCGCCTCAAGCAGCTCGTGGGCGGCTGAGGCCGGATCGACCCGCGCACGGCTCACCCGCGGTGCAGCGAGACCTGCTGACGAGCACCCGCGCGGCGGCCGGAAGCCACCGGCGGCGCCCCACTCAGCCGGGGATCTCGGACAGCGAGGTGATCACGGCGTCCACCAGGCCGTACTCCTTGGCCTCGTCCGGGTCGAGCCAGAAGTCGCGGTCGGCGTCCTTCAGGATCTGCTTCTCGGAGCGCCCGGTCTCGTCGCTGATGATCTTGTTGTAGAGCGTGCGCGTCTTCACGATCTCGTTGGCCGTGATCTCCAGGTCGGAGGCCGACCCGCGGGAGTAGCTCGACGGCTGGTGGATCAGGAAGCGGCTGTGCGGCAGCGTGAAACGCCGGCCCTTGGCGCCGCCGAGCTGGATGATGATCGCGGCGCTGGCCGAGAGCCCGGCGCACACGGTGGTCACCGGCGCGTCGATGAGCTTCATGGCGTCGTAGATGCCGAACCCCGAGTAGGCGTCGCCGCCCGGGCAGTTGATGTACATCGTGACCGGCGCCTCGGCATCGCGCGCATTCAGCACGAGCAACTGGGCCGTGACCTGGGCCATGAGCTCGCGGTCGACCGGCTTGGCCACCATGATGATGCGCTGCTCGAGCAGGCCCTTGCCCACGAAGTCGGCGATCTTGGGGGTCTTCCCCTCCTCGTCCTCTTCGTCCTCATCGTCGTCGTCGAGCAGGGGCCGGGTGGTGTACTCGGTCATGGCCGTCGTTTCCCTCGGGGTGCCGCCAAATGGCATGGAAAGGGGAACACTAGCCGATGGGAGGGGTGGAAGGAAGCCCGGGACCCGCACGCTCGGCAGGCCGCTTGCCACGGTCCACGGGCAGGCCCCCGGGGTGCGGCTCAGCCGTCCCGGAGGTCCCCCTCGGGCGCCTGTCCGGCGTCCGGATCGACGGCTTCGGCATCCCCCTCCGGCGCCGCGGCAGCGTCCGGGTTGACGATGCGCAGCTCGTCCTCGCTGGTCTCCACGTCGAGGTAACCCAGCTGGGCGAAGCGATCGGTGTAGCTCTTCGACATGGCCTGCGGGACCTCGACGCGGAACGGGCGGCGGAAGTCCGCGTCATGGCTCTCCACCGGGGGCAGCGCCATGTTCTCCAGCGCCACCCCGGTCAACATGCCCTTGACCGCGCGACCATCCATGTCGCGCCCCACGGGAATGCCCAGCAGCGCGAGCACCGTCTGGGCGACGTTGCTCACCTGCCCGTGCAGCGGCAGCTTGCCGCTGACCAGGAACTCGTCGACACCGCCCTGCTCCACGATGCCGGGCCCCGCGCCGATGATCACACCGGGGTTGCCCTCCAGGTGGTGACCGGTCATGTGCGGCGCCTGGGGCGGCGGCGGCGCCTTCAACGCTTGCGGATAAGCCGCCATGCCGTGATCGGACACGACCAGCACCGTGACCCCTTCGGGGGCCACGGCGAGCAGTTGCCCGACCAGCTCGTCGGCCCAGGCGTAGTAGTCGGGGATCACGCTCGCCAGGAAGGCGTCCGCTTCCGGGTCGCGAGCCCAGGCGAAACCGTCGGGGCGGTACTGTCGCCAGAAGCGATGCCCGACCACGTCGGGGCCACCGATGTAGACCATGTTGAGGTCCGCCGGCCGTTCGCGCAGCAGGTCGGTGGCGATGTCCACGTAGGTCGCGTCGGACTGCACCGACCACAGCGACTGTTGCACGATCTTGCGCTCGGTGTCGCCGAACGAAGCGTGTTGCGGATCGCCGAAGACCTTCTCCTGCAGCAGCTGCTTCAGGCGCGCTTGACTCCCGGCCTGTTTCGCGATGGCCAGCACCCGTTCGTTCAGCTCGACCGGGTGCACCTGGTCTTCGCCGTCTTCCAGCAACGCCGGCTTCCAGGTCTCGTTCACCAGGGCGGCCGAACTGCTGCCGCTCACCATGACGCCGCGGATGTCCTCGGCCGGCCAGGTGATCCACCAACCACACACGTTGCTGCTCAAGCCGTACGCGGTGGCGATGTTCCACAGCGCCGCCGTCCCGCGCCGGGTCGACGTGAAGGGTTCGTTGCGTCCGTCGACGAAGCCCGTGATGCCGTGTTTCCGGTGCGACTTGCCCGTGGCGATCGTGGTCCACACGATCGGGCTGAGCGCCTTGTAGTACGTGGCCAGCCGACCGTAGGAACCGCGCTCCATCAGCCCGCGCAGGTTGGGACAGCGTCCCTCGGCGACCAGCGGCCCCAGCACCGACCACTCCAGCCCGTCGATCCCGATCACCAGCACCGGTGCCACGGGCTGCGCCTGCTTCGACTCCGAGCAGCCACCCAGGCAGGCCGCGACCAGCAACAGCCCCAGGAGCGGGAACCGGGCGGCGCGAGCGAGGCGGGAGGGCGGGGGACAGGCGGTCGGGGGCATGGGTGCCTCTCCTACGGGGCCGGAAAGCGGGGGTTGGACCGCGATTCGTCAGGGTAGCGTCCGGGCGGCCCTGCTAGGAGCGGTCCCGGCCCCCGGGCTAGAATGCCGGCCTGCCGGACGGCCGCGGCCAGAGCCCTGTGTTGCCGGGCCCGCGGACGATGGGGCGACCGATGGGTGGACACATGACGCGGATCTGGATGAACGGTGAACTCGTCCCCGGCGACGACGCCCGGGTGAGCGTCCTGGCCCACACGCTGCACTACGGCGTGGGGGTCTTCGAGGGCATCCGCAGCTACGAGTGCACGGGCGGCGGTGCCTCCGTCTTCCGCCTCGACGATCACCTCAAGCGTCTGGCCGAGTCGGCCCGGGCCTGCGGCCTGGAGCTGCCCTACGACCGCGCCACCCTGGCCCGGGCCTGCGTCGACGTGCTCGAGGACAACGGCCTGCTGGGTGGCTACCTGCGCCCGCTGGCCTACCAGGACGAGGGCAAGCTCACCGGCCTGGGAGCCAGCCCCCCCGTCCACGTGGCCATCGCCGCCAACCCCTGGGGCGCCTACCTCGGCGAGGAGGGGCTGCGCCGCGGCATCCGCGTGCACATCTCCAGCTACCGGCGAGCGAGCCACGGCGGCTTCCTGTCCAAGGCCAAGATCTGCGGTCAGTACGTCATGTCGACGCTGGCCAAGCGCACCGCCATCGCCCAGGGCTGGGACGAAGCCCTGCTCAGCGACGACCAGGGTTTCATCTGCGAGGGCAGCGGCGAGAACCTGTTCGTGGTGCGCGACGGGATCCTGATCACGCCCCCGGCCAGCGCCGCCATCCTGCCCGGCATCACCCGCGACACCGTGATGCACCTGGCGCGCCACCTGGATGACAGCATGGGCCTGATCGCCATCCGCGAGGAGAACATCACCCGCGACCAGCTCGTGGTGGCCGACGAGGTGTTCCTCACGGGCACCGCCGCCGAGGTCACGCCGGTGCGCGAAGTGGACGGCATCACCATCGGCGCGGGCGAGGGCGGCCCGATCACGCGCGCATTGCAGGACGCGTACTTCGCACTCGTGCGCGGCGAGAGCTCCGCGCCCGAGCACTGGCGGACGACGTTCGGCGCGCTCGTCCGTTGAACCCGATTCCTTGAACTACGAGCCGCTCTTCGTCCTGATCGTGATGATCGGGGCAATCGTCCTGTTCGTCACCGAGGCGCTCTCGGTCGACATGGTCGCCTTCGTGGTCATGATCACGCTCATCCTGGGCGGCGTGATCACCCTCGAGGAGGGCCTCGACGGCTTCGCCAGCGAGGCGATGATCATCATCGCCTGCATGTTCGTGCTGTCGGCGGGGTTGATCCGCACGGGCGCGCTCGACGCCCTGCAGAAGGGTCTGTTCCGACTCGCGGGCGGGAGCAAACCACGCCTGGTCACGGCGCTGCTGCTGGCCGTGGCCATCTCCTCGGCGTTCCTGAACAACACGCCGGTGGCCGTGATCTTCCTGCCGGTGGTGATGAGCATCAGCAACCAGCTCGGCGTGGCCCCTTCGCGCCTGCTGATCCCCATGAGCTACGCCTCGATCCTGGGCGGCACCTGCACGCTGATCGGCACCAGCACGAACCTGCTCGTGTCACAGGTCGCCCACGAGCACAACATGCCGACGATCGGCATGTTCGACTTCTCGGTGCCGGGCCTGATCTTCGCCGTGGTGGGCTTCCTGTTCCTGGCCACCGCGGGTCGGGCGCTGCTGCCGCGACGGGCCTCGGTGTCGGCGGCGGTGTCGAGCGGCAAGATCGTCGAGTTCGTGACCGAGGTCATGTTCCCCGCCGACTCACCGCTGCTGGGCAAGAGCTTCCAGGAGGTCCTGGCCAAGACGCCCGGCATCACCCCGCTCATGCTGATCCGCGGCGACGAGGTGTTCATGGCGCCGCTGATCGCCAACCCGCGCACGCAGTTCTCCCGGGCCGGTGACGTGCTGCTGCTCAAGGGCGACCCCGGCGCGATCCACGCGATCCTCGAGCGGGACGGCATCACGCTGCCGCCCGAACTGGGCGAACTGATCGAACGCCAGGGCCGGGGCCGCGCGGTCACGCTGGTGGAACTCGTCGTCAACCCCAACAGCCGTCTGATCGGGCGCACGATCCGGGCCGCCGACTTCGGACACCGCTACGGCGGCGCCGCGGTGGTGGCCGTCCTGCGACGGGAGGAGCACCTGCGCCAGCGGGTGGCGGACATCCGCCTGCGCCTGGGCGACACGCTGCTGGTGATGTGCGACGAGAGCATCATCGAGCACCTGCGTGGCAGCGAGGAGTTCATGCTGCTCGAGGGGCTCGACGAACGCATCGTGCGCCGGGACAAGGCCCCCATCGCGGCGGCCATCATGGCGCTCGTGGTGGGCGGCGCCACGCTCGACCTGCTGCCCCTGAGCGTGCTGGCCCTGACCGGTGTGGGGCTGATGGTGCTCACCGGCTGCCTGCCGATCCGCGTGGCCTATGCCTCGATCGACATGAGCATCGTGCTGCTGATCGTGGGCATGCTCGCCCTGGGCCGGGCGATGGAGACGTCGGGCCTGGCGCACACCGTGTCCATGGGCATGGTGGACGTGCTGCGCGACTTCGGCCCGCTGGTGGTCGTGGCCGGGATCTACGTGCTCACCGCGACGCTCACGTCGCTGATCTCGAACACGGCCGTGGCGCTGCTGCTCACACCGATCGCACTCGACGTGGCGACCGAGATGAGCTACGCCCCCCAGCCGTTCCTGTTCGCCGTGCTGTTCGGCGCCTCGGCCTGTTTCGCCACGCCGATGGGGTATCAGACGAACCTCTTCGTGTATGGTCCGGGGGGCTACAGGTTCACCGACTTCGTGCGTGTCGGCCTACCGCTCAACATCGTGCTGTTCCTCACCGCCCTGTTCGTCATCCCGTGGTACTGGCCGTTCGAGAGGATCGTGCCGTGAACCGCACCGCCGATGAGCTGCTTCGCCGCACGCGGCTGCTCGTGAGGAAGGGCCCGTACGCCATGGGCGCCTGGCCTCCGGCCCAGGTCTCGGCCGTGTACGCGGGGATCCTGCGGGGCAACGAGACGACCGCCTTCGTGATGCTCGACGAGCGCGAGGCGACGGCCCTGCTGCACGAGAAGAACCTGCCCGAGCTGCCGCCGCCCAAGAGCATCGAGCGCGGCTGGTCGGTGATCACCCTCGACCAGAAGATGGACTGGGACGTGGTCGGCGTGCTGGCCATCGTGAGCCAGGCCCTGGCCGCCGCGAGCATCCCCATCGGCGCCGCCACGGCCTTCTCGCGCGACCACATCCTCGTGCCACGTGCGCGACTCGAGGACGCCCTGCTCGCGCTCAAGGAGCGCTGCGGCGAGATCGTCGTCGGGGAGTGAGGCCCTGACGCGCCTGTTCCTCAGCGTCGGCGACACCTCGGGCGACCAGCACGCGGCGCGCCTGGTCACGGCGCTGCGCGAACGCATGCCCGAGCTGCAGTGCGAAGGCCTGGGCGGCCCCGAGATGGTGGCCGCCGGCTGTCCGATCCACGAGGACCTCGTGGGCAACGCGATCTTCGGAATCGGCGGCGCCATCCGTGCCGCGCCCCACATGTTCGGCGTGCTGCGTCGCGTGGCCGGTGTGCTCGACGCGCGACCGCCCGACGCCGTCGTGCTGGTGGACAACCCGGGGCTCAACCTGCACGTGGCGCGCATGGCGCACCGCCGCGGCCTACCGGTGATCTACTTCGTGGCGCCCCAGCTGTGGGCCTGGGCCACGTGGCGCGCGCGACGCTTCGCGCGAGTCGTGGACGAGGCCTACGTGATCTTCCCCTTCGAGGTGCCCTTCTTCGAAGCAGCCGGGATCCGCAGTCACTACATCGGCCCCCCCGCCGCCGATGCCCTGCCGCGCGACGGCGGCAAGGACCCGGCGATCACGAGCCTGCCACGCCCCATCGCCCTGCTGCCGGGAAGCCGGGGCCGCGAGGTGCGCCTCAACATGCCGGTCATGCTCGCCGCCGCCAGGCGCATCGCCGAGCGCTTCCCCGACGCCAGCTTCCACACCGCACACGTGCAGCCCGAACGGGAGCAGGCGGTGATGGCCATGGCGCGCGAGATGGGCGTTCCACTCGTGGCCCACGGGCCGCGGGTGCACGAGGTCATGGCGAGCTGTCACACCGTGCTGATCGCCTCGGGCACGGCCACGCTGGAGACGGCCATGCTGGGCACGCCCATGGTCGTGTTCTACCGGCTGCGACCGTTCGAGTGGCGCATGTACCGCATGGTCGGCGTCACCGAACTCATGGCCCAGGTGAACCTGCTGAGCGGCCGCGAGCTGTGCCCCGAGGTCGTGCAGACCGACGACGATCCGGGCGCCCTGGTGAACGCCGCACTGCCGCTCGTGGAGGGCGGTGAGACCCACGCACGCACGCGCCGCGCCCTGGGCGAACTGGCGGCCCGCCTGCCCCCCGGGGGCGCCGTGGAACGGGCCGCCGACCTGCTCGTGGAGCGACTCTCGGCCTCGCCCGGACTTCTCACCAGCCGGTGCGAAGAGTCATCCGCGCCGACGAACGGCCCGGACGCACCCGCCCGGCGTTGCCCCCCCGGCGGCCGCTGACGTCAGTTGCGCAGGGCCTGGATCGGGGCCGGGACCTGCCCGCCGCGTCGGGCGAAGACCGTGGAAGCGAAGTCGTTCACGGCCATCACCGGAGCCGAGCCGAGCAGACCGCCGTACTCGACGAGGTCGCCCGGCCCCATGCCCGGCACGGGGATGATGCGCACGGCCGTGGTCTTGTGGTTGACCATGCCGATCGCCATCTCGTCGCCGATCAGCGCGGCCAGCGTCTCGACCGACACGTCGCCCGGGATGGCCACCATGTCGAGGCCCACCGAGCACACCGACGTCATGGCCTCGAGCTTGTCGAGACTGAGCGCGCCGACCCGCACCGCGTCGATCATGCCCTGGTCCTCGCTGACCGGGATGAACGCGCCCGACAGGCCGCCCACGTGGGTGGCCGCCATGGCACCGCCCTTCTTGACCGCATCGGTCAGCAACGCGAGGGCCAACGTCGTGCCGTGGGTGCCGGTGCGTTCCAGGCCCATGAGTTCGAGCACGTCGGCCACGCTGTCCCCCAGCGCCGGCGTCGGCGCCAGCGACAGGTCCACGATGCCGAAGGGCACCCCGAGCCGGCTGGCCACTTCGCGCCCGACCAGCTCACCCATGCGCGTGATCTTGAACGCCGTGCGCTTGATCACTTCGGCCACCGCGCTCAGATCGGCGCGCTTGTCGAGCTGCGTCAGGGCGTGGCGCACCACGCCGGGGCCGGACACGCCGCAGTGCAGCACCACGTCCGACTCCCCTACGCCGAGGTTGGCGCCGGCCACGAACGGGTTGTCCTCGACCATGTTGCAGAACACCACCAGCTTGGCGCAGGCGATGCCGCCCCGGTCGGCCGTGCGCGCCGCGGCGTCCTTGATCACGCGCGCCATGCGCAAGGTGGCGTCCATGTTGATGCCGGCCCGGGTCGTGCCCAGGCTGACCGACGCGCACACGTGTTCGGTGGTTGCGAGAGCCGTGGGGATCGAGTCCATCAGGTTGCGGTCGGCCCGCGTCGCGCCCTTGTGGGCCAGCGCCGTGAAGCCGCCGATGAAGTCGACGCCGCAGGCCACGGCCGCCTCGTCCATGGCCTGGGCGATGGGCGTGTAGTCGTCCTCCGGGCAGGCGCTCGCCACCAGCGAGATCGGCGTGACCGCCACGCGCTTGTTCACGATGGGGATGCCGAACTCCTGCTCCACCGACGCGGCGGTGGCCACGAGCTTGCCCGCGCGCTCGCGGATGCGTGCGCCGATGCGCGCGGCGACCTCCGCCACGCTGCCCCCGGCACAGTCGAGCAGGTTGACGCCCAGCGTCGTCGTGCGGATGTCGAGGTGCTCCATCTCGAGCATGCGCAGCGTCTGGAGGATCTCTTCGTGGGCGAGTGACATGGGGGCGCGAGCCGCGAGGAACGGGATCAGATGCGGTGCATGGCCTGGAAGACGCGCTCGTCGATCACCGTGACGACGTAGTCCTGGGCGCTCGACAACTGCAGCAGCTTGTCGCGGAACGTCCCGAAGTCCTCACCGCTGGTGCGGATGTCGACCACCAGGATGGCGTTGAAGTAGCCGCCGGTGATGCGTTGCGAGACGTCCTGGATGTCGCCGCCGAGTTCGCCGAGGGCGGCGGTCAGCTCGGACATGACGCCCGGCCGGTTCACACCCACGCCGGTCACGATGATCGTGCCGGGGCGAGCGCCGCCGTCCGTCGCGGCCGCCTCCGCAGGCACCGATCCCGCGCCATCCTGCCGAGCCGCCACGCGGTCCCAACCCGGGGCCGGCGCGCGGGGCGTGGCCGGGCCGCCGACCGCAGCGGTCGCCGAAGTGCCACCGGGCCCGCCGTCCAGTTCGACCACGTCCATGCCGCGCCGGCGAGCCAGTTCGCGCGCCGAGGCCGTGAGCGTGGTGCGTTCGTCGACTTCGATGCGCGTGCCCGGCTCCAGCCGTGCCACGTCGTCGGCGGTGAGGATGCGGCGGGTCATGCTCCGGCCGACCCGCTGGCGCGCAGGGCCCGCGCGGCGTGGCTCGAGACGAGCAACCCCGGACCGCTCGCCGGCAACACCATGCGCCCCGGCGGAACCGCCGACCCGCGACCGTCGTCCCGCACGAGGTAGAGACCATCGGGCAGCCCATCCAGGGTGGCCGCGTGACAACCGCCGTGCACCCGCGACAACCGCCCGCCGTCGCGCGTCACGTCGTCCGCGGCCTCGAGCCGCCCGCCCCAGGCCGGCGCGTCGCACCGCGGGCTGCACGACGGGCACGGACCCGAGCATGGGCCCGACGAGCATGCGCACGGCGCACGGGCTCCACCGCTCCCCGCCCCGTGATCCGCGTCGCCCCGCTCGACGATGACGAGGCCCGTGAGCAGCGCCTGGTCCCGGGCGGACGGCGTGAGGATCGTGGTGTCGTCGAGCACGAGCGGCGACGCCACGCGCCCGGCGAGCACATCCGCCGCCGTGATGAGCCTGGTGCGTCTCACGCTCGTGCTCCCAGCTCCGACATCAGAGTCCCAGCACCCGGTGCATGTCGGCGTGAGGACGCGGGATCACGACGCGCCGCACGAGCATGCCCGCTTGTTCGGCATCGGTGGCGCCGCGCTCGACGCCCGCCTCCACGTCGCTGACCTCCCCGGTGAAGGTCACGTAGGACTTGCCGCCCAACCCCACCGCCAGGTGCAGGCTCACGAGCCGCAGCGTGCCGGTCTTGCTGGCCACGTCGGCGGCCCGGATCGTGGCGGCCACCGAGAGCGTCTCGATCACGCCGATCGCATCGAGCAGCATGCCGCCGGCTGACGAACCGCGGCCTTCGTGCAGGGCGGCGCACGTCACCAGTCCCCCCTCGGCGTGACGCACCAGCTCGAGCAGCGTCGGCTCCACGTTGGGGATCAACAGGCTGTCGATCAGGGTCTCGGTGCCCACCTCGGTGCCGCGTCGCAACGCGGACGTGGTGTCCTCCACCGAGCCGCTGAACAGCACCAACCACTTGCCCGGCGACACCGTGCGGCTGGCGAGCAGCTCGACGTCCGCCTCCTTGCGCAGGGCATCGGTGGCCTCCAGGCCGTGGGCCACGCTGGCCATCTCGAGCAGCCCGATGCACGGACCGGCGCCTCCGACCCAGCCGTTCATGGGGTCGCCCCCGCGCAAGCCGGGCGCACTGGCTCCCGCTCGGCGCCACGCGTCGCCGCGCTGGTGCTTGCATCGCCATGCTCATGCCTGCGGGCCATGGGCATGCGTGCAGCGCCAGGCCCGGGCACGCGTCCCGTGGGCATGCCTGCGTCACCACGACCATGCTGGGTCGACATACTCATACCGGGATGCGCGTTCCGTCGTCGGCCAGCTCGAACGTACCGCCGTCGGCGAGCTGGATCGCGTCGACGATGCCCACCACCGCCACCTGCCAGCCCACGTCCTGGCTGCCGAGCACGGTGCGCGCCGCGCGGCCGAAGGCCACCAGCACTGTCTCGCCGATGCCGGCGCCGATCGGATCGCCGGCCACGAGCACCTCGTCGCTGCCCTTGTCGCCGGTGGTGAACGGTGCGACGAGCAGCATGCGCATGCCGTCCAGCGTCGGACTCTTCTTCGTCGCCCAGACGTTGCCGACCACGCGCCCGACCAGCATCAGACGAGCTCCGGACCGGTGCGTTCGTCGATCACACCGACGACGGCCGCTTCCACCGCGATGTCGTGTCCGCGTCCGAGCGCCGTGCGACCGGCACGCCCGTAGGCCACGATCACCTCGTCGCCCACGCCGGCATCCACGGCATCGGCGGCCACCACCAGCCCCTGCCGCTTGCCGTCGTCGAGACGCCCCTCGAGCTCGTGCGGATCGACGATCAACAGCTTGAAGCCCTCCAGCGTCTCATGCCGCTGGGTGGCCCAGACTTCGCCGACGACTCGTCCGGTGAACACGTGCTCGCTCTGCTCCTCGTGGCGCTCGCGCGCCGGTTGTCTCGTCAGCGGGGACGATCGCGCCCCGCCGCCCACGCGTCAGCCCCTAGCCGCGACCCTCGTTGGGCTGTCCCTTCACGTCGCCGAGCACCTTCTCGATCGCGTCGACCGCGACGCGGATGTCCGATTCCTTGCCGCCCAACTGCAGGCGACCGAACGCGCCGTAGGGACGCATCTCGATCAGCTTGATGTCGGCCGCCTTCTCCGCCTCGTTCGCCGCCAGCACCACGTAGCCCGCCGGGTGGGTCTCGAGGATGTAGAGCGTCTCCCCACCGAGCAGCATCATTCCGGAGCGGTTCCGGTTCACGAGCATGGTCTGGTAGTCGTCGACGCCGGTGATGATCTCGGAGGTCAGGATGCGCGGCTGCATCCGGTCCTCCTCGCCCACCTCCAGGAACTGGAGGATGTGGCTGCCGGCTTCGAGCACCTCGGCCTGGCTCTCGTCGTGCACCTCGAGCAGACCGAAGGCCCGCTCGACCACCTGCACGGCGGGCTTCACGTGCGTCTTCTTGAGCGCGATGTCCGTCACGCGGTTGATGGCGATGCCGGGCGCGATCTCGACGTACAGCGCCGCCTGGCCGCGCACCGGGAGATACCCTCGCGCCGTGGACGCGACGAAGGACGCGAACTGCGGCTGCATCGAGTCGAGGAACGTGTAGGTGCGAAGCTGGACCATCGGTTCTCGCGGTCTGGAGGGAAGATCCCGGTGGGTCTGTGAAGCCGGTCGGGCCTCGTCGGGAACGTCGGGGACTCGTGGGGTCAGGTCAGACTCGTAGGTCGGGTCAGGAGCGCTCGGGCTGCCGCGCCTGCGCGCCGCGATTCACGTACCGGTCTGCGACGGCGACACGACGGCGAAGCCGGCCCGTGGACGACGAACGGCGTCGACCAGGGGGCGAAGATCCGAGCGGCGCATCCCGGGCAGGGACACAACAACCCGGCAGGACGCCGCGCAACGGCACGACGGGCCGGGAGCCCGCCGCAAGCGGCAGCCCGTGGAGCGCGACCAGCAGCCGCGTTCCCCGGGCGCTCCCTGGGTGCCCTAGCCGTTGCCACCCATGCCGCCCGGCACCTCGGCCTCCGAGAGCACCGCGGGCAGGATGTTCTCCACCTCCGTGTGCGGACGGGGGATGACGTGCACGGAGACCAGTTCGCCCACGCGGCGGGCAGCCGCAGCGCCGGCGTCGGTCGCCGCCTTCACCGCCCCGACTTCACCGCGCACCATCACGGTGACGTAGCCGCCGCCGATGCGCTCCTTGGTGAGGTTCGTGACTCGCGCCGCCTTGAGCATGGCATCGGCCGCCTCGACGGCGCCGACGAAGCCTCGCGTTTCGATCAATCCCAGTGCGATCTGGCTCATGCTGAATGTGTCTCCGGCACCGGCTCAGCCGGTGGAGTTGTCAGTGGTTCGGGTGTTGAGGTTCGTGGACCGGCCGACCTTCCGCGGGCTTCGCCGAGCTGTCAGCGCCGGTACTTGATGGGTCGTGGAGTCGGGATCGGGCCACCCTCGTACGGCGGCCGCACGTTGGACGGCGCGGCGTCGTTGGTGACACGGGTGCTCGGGGCCGCCCCCGCTGCGCTCGTCGCCGGGAATTGCGGCGACGAGGGATGGGTCGGGTTGCCCTGGTAGACCACGCTGCCGGGCCGCGGAGCACGCGGGCTCGCCACGGGCGAGGCGGTCCCCACCGCACCGGCGCCGCTGGTGCTGCCGGGGTGTGGCGCCGGGCTGGCGGGCATGGGTTTGAACTCGAGCTTGGTCGGCGGCCCGTCGGCGAAGTCGGGCATCGACTCCACGAAGCCCTCGTAGCAGTAACCGACGTGCTTGGTCAGCACGAGGTTGTGGGCCGAGATGTTGTCGGAGGTGACGTTGCCGCCGAATGCGCCGCAGCCCAGGGTCATGGACGGCACCAGGCCCGTGCCGAAGCCCACGGCGCCCTGCGCCGACGGGGCGTTGATCAGGATGCGGTGCGTGGGCTTCTCGTGCACGAACGACCAGATCACCTCCTCGTCGCGCGAGTGGATCACCAGCGTGTGGCCGCGGCCGCCGAAGTTCAGGATCTCGATGCAACGCTCGCAGCCCGCTTCCCAACCGTCCTCCACGTACACCGAGAGGATCGGACTGAGCTTCTCCACTGACAACGGGTAGTCCCAGCCCACGCCGGTCTCGCGCACCAGCAGCACGGTGGTCTTCTCGGGCACCTCGAAGCCGGCCATGCGCGCGATCTGGTACGGGAACAGCCCGACGATGTCGGGGTTCACGCGTCGGCCGCGCACGACGATCTCGGACAGGGCCTGCTTCTCTTCCTCGGTGCACCAGTGGGCGCTGTTGCGGGTGAACTCCGCCTCGACCTCGTCGTGGATCGCGGCGTCGATCACCACCGACTGCTCGGAAGCGCAGATGGTGGAGTTGTCGAAGGTCTGGCTGCCGACGATGGCGCGCACGGCGTGATGGATGTCGGCGGTGCGCTCGATGAACGCCGGGGCGTTGCCCGGACCGACCCCGTAGGCGGGCTTGCCCATGGAGTACGCCTGGCGCACGAGGCCGGGGCCGCCGGTGGCCAGGATCAACGCCGTCTCGCGGGCCTTCATGGCGGCCTGGGTGCCTTCGAGCGTCGTCTCGCTCATGCACAGGATCAGGTCGTCGGGTGCGCCGGCGCTCTTGGCCGCCTCGGCCATGATGCGCGCGGCCTCACCGATGCAGCCCACACCACGCGGGTGGGGACTGATCACGATCGTGTTGCGCGACTTGAGCGAGATCAGCGACTTGTACATCGCCGTCGAGGTGGGATTCGTGATCGGCACGATGGCCAGCACCACGCCGTAGGGCTCGGCGACCTGGTAGTAGCGACGCTCGTCGTCGCGGTGCACCACGCCCACCGTCTGCATGTCGCGCAGGCTTTCCCACAGCATGTCGGTGCAGAACTTGTTCTTCTGGAACTTGCCTGCAACCGAGCCGAAGCCGCTTTCTTCCACCGCCAGGCGGGCCAACTTCTCACTGGCTTCCGACCCGGCGCGGGCCATCGCTTCGCAGATGCGGTCGACGCTCGCCTGGTCGAAACGGCGGTAGGTCTCCCACGCCTTCCGGCTGCGCCGAACGAGGTCGCGGGCTTCCTGGATCGAGCGCAGATCGGCGTCGGCGAGAATCATGGCGCGGGGATCATATCAACTCGCCCTCGAAGTCGGGACGCGATCTTATGAGCGCAACATAGGGCGAGGATGACCGAACTTTGTTCACCATTAGCCGGCCGCGCACCGCGCTCAGTGGTGCCCCCGGTCGGAGTCGGCCGAAGCCTCGCGTGGCCCCGGCGAGGAGATACTGGTCACATGGTCGGATCCGGTCGCCACGGAGTTCGTGGCACCGCCAACACCTCGTCCGACCGCCATCCGTCGCCGCCTCTACCGCCGGCACGAACCATGAGCCGGGGCCCCGGCACGGCGCCCCAAGGAGGAAGACGTGATGATCGACAGCATGCGCTGGCCCTTCGCGGCCGCACTCGCCGCCCTGCTGCTGGGCGCGGCCTCGGTACGCGGGAACGAGGTCCTGGTGGTGGACCCTGGCAGCGGGAGCGGCTTCGAGTCGATCCAGGCCGCCGTGGACGCCGCCGCGGATGGCGACCTGATCCTGGTCAGCGGCACCTGGCCCGAGGTGACCCACGAGGGCTTCGTCGTGGACGGCAAGGCCCTGACCATCGCGACCACCACGGACACCGACGGCTTCATCCCGATCGACGACCTCGTGATCGTCGGCGGCGGCATCGTGGTGCGCAACCTGCGGGCCGAGAGCCAGCTGCTCTTGCGCGGTCTGGTGCTGAGCCCGCTGGTCCAGGTGCCCACCACGGTCACGCCGAACGGCATCGAGCTGCGCGACAACCAGGGCTCGGTGCGCATCGAGGACATGGCCATCACCGCCATGCCGGGGGTCGTCGCTGTCGGGCCGGCCGCGGGGGGACACGGCGTGGTCGTCGAGCGCTGCGCCGACGTCATGCTCGCCGGCGTCTCCGCCATCGGCGGCTTCGGCGTCCCGGTCGGGAACGCGGCCGGCGACGGAGGCGACGGACTGCGGATCAGCGCTTCCCAGGTCGCGCTGTTCGACGTCGTGGTGAACGGTGGCGACGGCGGCGGGTCGATCGGCATCCCCCTCGGTGGCCAGGGCGGGCGCGGCGTCGTGCTGCGCGACAGCACGCTGTTCGCAGCCGGCGTGACCATGCAGGGCGGCCTCGGCGGCGACGGAGGACGTACGGCGGGCGACGGCGGCACGGCGCTGGTCATCGACCCGGGCTCGCTCGCGCGCCTGCGGGCCACGGTCCAGAACCCGGGAACGGGCGGCAAGACCCAGGTGTTCGGCCCACCCACCGGTGCCAGCGGGGCGTCGATCGTCGAGCTCGGGCAACTCGAGCAACTGAACGGTGCCACGCCGAGCCTCGAGCTGGTTCCCGTGCTCGCGCGGGAAGCCGACCTGCTGACACTCGACGTGAACGGCGCGGGCCCGGCCGGCCTGCTGCTGGTGTCAGCCGACACGCTGCAACAGTTCGTGCCCGCAGCGCAGGGCGTGCTCGCCGTGGGCACGCCGCTGCTGGGCGGCGGCGTGGCGATCGGCTTCCCCGCGACCTTCACGGCACCGCGGGTGCCGCCCGGCCTGGAGTTCCTGGTGGCTCAGATCCAGGTGCTGTTGCCCGACGACGGGCTGACGAGCCCGGTGGCCCTCGTGCTGCAAGCGGCGCGCTGACGTCCGGCGCCGCGACGTCGCCTAACAGCCCGTGGCGAGAGTCATCCGCACCGATGGACGCGCCAGCAGCGCCAGCTCGGCGTTGCCGATCCTCGACGAATCCACCGATTCGCCTGCGGATCGGCGCCTTGATCTGACGCAGCTGGCACGCCCACGGCGCTGGAGCACTTTCACCACGGGCTGCTAAGGCGTCGTGGCGCCCACGCCGTTGGTGGCGGCGTAACCGGCCGGACCACCGTCGTCCTCGAGCCACGCCTGGAAGACGACGGTGGTCTCGTCGGTGAGACCGACGGGCCAGCGGCCCTCGACGCGCACGGCGCCGCGGTCATCGGTGACGCCGAGCCACAGGACGGCATCCGGTGCGGGCACGAGCACACCGCCGCGGAACGGCACGTTCGTCGTGTCGAGCCCCACCACGAGCGCCACCGACGCGGCGCTCGCGCCATCGCGCAGGCGCAGCGTGACCTGCGCCCCGCCCACCAGGGTTCCCCGTCCTTCGAGCCGTGGAGCGCCGCTCGTCCCGGGCAGCGCTCCACCCAGGTCGGCCCACACGCCGGCGCGTAGGAACAGCTGCCAGACGGCGCCCAGGTTGGCCGAGAGACCGACGCCGCCGTCGTCGTCGCGGTGCGCGCTGGCGGCCAGGTCACCCACCCCGTCGCCGTCCAGGTCACCCAGCGCGGCGAGGGCGTGACCCAACCGGTCGGCTTCATCCAATGCGCCGCCGAACTGACCCTCGGTCGAACTGATCTTCTGGTGCCGCCGCACGCTGCCGTCGGGCGCCAGGAACAAGACCCAGACCGAACCGTGCCCCAGGCCGCCGTCGTCGTCGCCCTCGGCGCCCACCGCGAGGTCACCCACGCCGTCGCCGTCCAGGTCGCCGGGCGCCGCGATCGAGCGACCGAACACGTCGCCCTCGTCGAGGTCCCCGCTGAAGCCGCCGCTCTCCAGGCTGATCTTGGAGCTGCTCTTCGCCGTTCCATCGCGGGCCAGGTGCAGGATCCACACGGCGCCGACGGCCCCGATGAAGGTCGGCGCCCCGTCGTCGTCACCGTCGGCACCCACCGCGAGGTCGATCACGCCGTCCCCGTCGATGTCTCCCATGTTGGCGATCGACACGCCGAACTGATCGCCGTTGGTCAGCGGACCGGCGAAGTCGCCGCTGCTCGCGCTGAGCTTGGCATGCTCGCGCACCGTGCCATCGGCCGCGAGGAACAGGATCCACACGGCGCCCCGGTTGGCGCCGCCGTCGTCGTCGAAGCGCGCCCCGACGGCGAGGTCGGGCACACCGTCTCCATCGAGGTCGCCCAGCGGCGCGAGCGCCTCACCGAAGCGGTCGCCGGCGCCGAGCAGGTCGGGGAAACCGCCGACCCCGGAGGCGACGCGTTGTTCGCCCTTCACCGTTCCGTCGGTGTCGAGGAGCAGGATCCACACCGCCCCCTTGCCGTCACCGGGCGCCCCCACGGCGACGTCGAGCACACCGTCCCCGTTCACGTCGCCGAGCCCCGCCAGGCCGTCGCCGAAGGCTGCGCCGTTGTTCAGCTCACCACCGAAACCGCCGGCCGTCGCGCTGATCCGGGTCGCGCTCGACACCGTGCCGTCAGCAGCCAGCACGAGCACGTGCAGCGCGCCCCGATCGCTGCCTCCGTCGTCAGCACCCGGGGCACCCACGAGCAGCGTGGGCGTGCCGCCGTGTCCCGGGTCGAGCCGCGCCAGGGCCTCGCCGAACACATCGCCCTGATCGAGGACGGCACCGAGGCCGCCGCTCGTGGCGCTGACCTTCTGCCAGCTCGCGACCTCACCGGGCAGCGACTGGCCGCGCGACGACGCGACGAGCAGCAGCGCGACCAACAACGGGGCGAAGGCGGGCGGAAGGCGTCCCATGGACGTGACGGTCAGGGCTGCGTGGGGATCGGGGGCGGCGAGGTGGCACTCCAGCCTACACCGCGCCGGCCGAGCCCGCGGCCCGCCCGGTCACGCGGGGACGGTCCCCGAGGGCCGTCCGATCAGGGGAAGATGCCCAGCTGGCTGTAGGAGTTGGCCACCTTGCGGATGGCCACGAGGAACGCCGCCGAGCGCAGATCGTCGAGCCCCGGCGTCGCCCGGCGCACCTCCTGCATCTCGCCGTAGGCGTCGGCCATGGTCGCCTCGAGCCCGGAGCGCACCAGGTCGATCTCCTCCGGCCCGGCCGTGAGCTCGTCGCGCCGGGCGTCCTCGATCGTCTTGCCGGTGACCGACTCGATCAGCTCGAGCTGGCGCGCGCCGCGACCCGTCTCGAAACGCTTCGACATACGTCCGAAGCGCATGTGGCTGATGTTCTTGGTCCACTCGAAGTAGGAGACGGTGACGCCACCCGCGTTCAGGTAGATGTCCGGGACGACCAGCACGCCCTTGTCGAGCAGGATCTGCTCGGCTCCCGGGCTGGTAGGACCGTTGGCAGCCTCGCCGACGATCTTGGCCTTCACGCGATCGGCATTCTCGAGCGTGATCTGGTTCTCGAGCGCGGCCGGCACGAGCACGTCGCACTCGAGCTCCAGGCAATCGGCGGACGTCGGCAGTTCCTTGCAGCCGTGGCCGAAGTCCTGGATGTACCCGGTCTTCATGCGGTGTGCGCGCAGCGCATCGATGTCGATGCCGTCGGGGTTGTAGAGGCTGCCGTTGTACTCACCGATGCCGATGATCTTGGCGCCGCCCTCGTGCTGCATGATGTGCGCGGCGTGGTAGCCCACGTTGCCGAAGCCCTGCACGACGACGGTCTTGCCTTCGAGCCCCGTGGTGAGTCCGACGCGGCGCATGTCCTCCTCGTCGTTCATCGCTTCGCGGATGCCGTAGTAGACGCCGCGGCCGGTGGCCTCGGTGCGACCGGAGATGCCGCCCTGGGACACCGGCTTGCCGGTCACGCAGGCGAAGTTGTCGAGCTCGCCGTGGTTGATCGCCATGTACGTGTCGGCGATCCAGGCCATCTCCCGTTCGCCCGTGCCCATGTCGGGAGCGGGCACGTTGACGCCGGGACCGATGAAGTCCTTGTGCGCCAGCTCGAACGTGTAGCGTCGCGTGATGCGCTCGAGCACGTCGACGGGAGTGCGGTAGGGGTCACAGCGAACCGCGCCCTTGCTCCCGCCGAAGGGCACGTTGACCAGCGCGCACTTGTAGGTCATGAGCGCGGCGAGGGCCATCACCTCGTCCTCGTCGACGTGAGCCGAGTAGCGGATGCCGCCCTTGAGCGGCTTGCGGTGATGACTGTGCTCGGCGCGCCAGCCCTGGAACATCTGCACCCGGCCGTCGACCTGCACCGGGAAACGGAAGCTGTACAGGTTGTTGCAGGCCTTGATCTGGTCGAGCAGACCCCGGTCCAGGTCGGTGTAGGCTGCAGCCTTGTCGAACTGGCGCGCGACGATGTTGTAGAGGTTGAGATCCTCTTGGGTCGAAGCCGGTGCGGCCGTGGTCGTCGACATGTTCGCTGACTTCCTGGAGGGACTGCGGGGTGGATCGGTGCGCTCGCTGGACCGGCCCCGGCCCTCGGGGGCGCGCTTCGCGGCGCGCGTCCACGACGCGGGCAGGGATTCTACCTGCGCTCACCACGCTGAACAGCGCCAGCCCGCACTCGGTGCCGGCGACTCGCCTGGGGCCCGTCGCCATGGCACGATCGGCTGGGCCGGTGCGACGCCGGTCCACCCGCCCCGAGCCTCTCGCCCCCGATCACCTGGGCGCGCCCCGGCACGGCCGGGCGCCCCCACGAACCGACCGAGACGAGTCCATGACCGAGCCGACCACGATCAGCCTGCAGGACCGATTCGCCCCCCACAACGCGTGCTTCGGCTGCGGCCCCAGCAACCCCAAGGGCCTGCGGCTGAAGAGCTTCGTGGAGGGCGACGAGGTCGTCTGCCGCTGGACACCCGAGACCCACCACGAGGCCTTCCCGGGCATGCTCAACGGCGGCGTCATCGGGTCGCTGTTCGACTGCCACTGCAATTGGACGGCGGCCTGGTTCCTCATGAACCGGCGCAGCGAGTCCTCGCCGCCCTGCACCGTGACGGCCGAGTACACGGTCAGGCTCCGGGCCCCCACGCCCTCGGCGGCGGAGGTCGAGCTGCGCGCCCGCGTCGTCGACGCCAGGGACGACCGGGCCACGGTCGAGGCCACGCTCTCGTCGGGCGGCAAGCTCACAGCCACCTGCAGCGGGCTGTTCGTCGCGGTCAAGGAAGGCCACCCGGCCTACAACCGCTGGTAGGCGCGCCTCAGGACTCGAAGAACACGGCCACCCGCTCCCGGGCCACGTCGAAGACGCAACCCAAGCCGAGCAGGGTCGACAGCGTCGAGCTGCCCCCGTAGGAGACGAGCGGGAGCGGCAGGCCCGTCACCGGCAACAGACCGGTGGCGATGCCGAGGTTCATCAGCGCCTGGCCGCCGATCAGGGCCGCGATGCCCACGCAGACCAGACGTCCGAACGGTTCCCGGGTGCGATGGGCCACACCGAGGATGGCCCCCACCAGCGCCGAGTAGAGCAGGACCACGAAGGTGGTCCCCAGCAGGCCCCACTCCTCGCCCACGATGGCGAACACGAAGTCGGAGTGGCACTCCGGCAGTCGGTTGCTGCGATTGACGAGGCCATCGCCCAGACCGGCGCCGGACAGGCCCCCGCTGCCCATGGCGACCACCGAGTTGAACTGCTGGTAGCCCGTGCCGAGCTTGAGCTGGGTGATGTCCCGCTCGATGTCGCGCGCCACTTCGTGGTTGCGCTGCCGCCGGAGCTCACGGGCTTCCATGAGCAGGCTGGGAACGGGCTTGAGGAACGCCTCCACGCGCTCCTTCTGGTACGGCTCGAGCAGGCCGGGGACGAAGTAGGCCACCGGCAGCAGGCACAGCGCCGCCACGATCACGAGCGCGATGTGGGCCAGTCGCGCACCGCTGACCGTGACCATGGCCACGAAGATCGGCAGCAGCACCAGGGAACTCCCCAGGTCCGGCTGCCGCATGACGTAGAACCACGGCACGACGGTGAGCGCGAACGGCACCAGGTAGCTGCGCCAGGTGTTGGTCACCCCGCGGTGCTGCAGGTGTCGCGCGAGAGCGAGCACCAGGCCCACCTTCATGAACTCCGACGGCTGCAGCTTGAAGCCGAACGGCAGGCTGATCCAGCGGTCGGTGCCGACGGCCGCGCCGTCGGACAGCACCGGCATGAGCACGAGCACACCGAGCAACGCGGCATAGAGCGGATAGGCGAGCCCCACCAGGCGGCGCATGCCCACCAGGCCCACGGCGACGACGCTCACGGCCCCGGCGCCCACGAAGAGCAGTTGCCGCCCCCAGCGGGGTGAAGGGGAATCGTGGGTCGTGCTCCACACGAACAGCACACCGATGGCGACCAGCGCCAGGCTCGGCAACAGCACGGTGGGTTCGACCGCGGGCGACGACTCGTCCCGGCGCGGGCTCACCGATCGAGCTCCTGCTCGAGGTAGAAGCGGAACGCCGGATCGGCGAGCAGCGCATTGAACACCGGCACGCCCGCATCACCACCGTGCTCGCCGGTGTGCTCGAGGAACACGGCGAAGGCCAGCACGGGGTCGCGGCGCGGCAGGTAGCCGGCGAACCACGAGTGGTCGAGCTTGCCGTCCACTTCGGGAGTTCCGGTCTTGGCGGCCATGTCGATGCCGAGCTCGCTCATGGCGAGACGGTCGATCTTGGTGGCGGCCGTGCCCGAGTCCAGCACCGCCTCCATACCCTGGCGCACGGCATCGAGATGGTCGCGACGAGGGGTCAGCGGCCTGGCCGGCCGTGGCGGCAGCGTGCCGTAGCCCTCGACCGAAGCCAGCAGCGACGGCGGACGCAACTCGCCCGTGCCCAGCGCCCCCATCATCACCGCGATCTGCAGCGGCGTGGTGTCGTCGAGAGGCGCCTGCCCGATGCCGAGGCGCATGGTCTCGATGCGACTGAGGGAGCCGTCGGTCAGGTCGACCCAGCGCTCACGCAAGCCCGCAGACACCGGGATGCCGAAGTCCTCGAGCACTTCGTTGCCACGCAACAGGCCGGTCGCCGTCCCGAAGCCGAAGCGGCGCGCATAGTCCAGCAGCCGTTCGCCACCGATGCGGTCGGCGAGCTTGTAGAAGTAGATGTTGCACGACTTGGCCAGGGCCCGGTCCATGCGGATGTCGTGGTGCGTGGACAGGCACGAGAGTTGAGCGGGGCCGATCTGCAACCGGCGCTCGCAGACCAGCGCGTCGCGGGCACCCACCAGGCCGAGCTCGAGCCCGGCCAGGGCCACCACGGGCTTGAAGGTCGACCCCGGGGGCGGCAGGTTCCCGGTGCTCCCCGGCCCGATGGCGCGGTGCAGCAGCGGGCCACGCGCATCCGTGAGCAACGCGCCGTACTCCTCTTCGAGCTGCACCCGGCGGGGGCGGGGACTCGTGGCGAGGGCGCGCACCTGTCCCGTCCGCGGGTCGAGTATCGCGATCGCGCCCGGCGCCCCGACGGTCGGCGCGCCGTCCACCTCACCCGGCTCCAGGAAACGATCGAGCACCCGTTCGCACGCGCGCTGCAGCTCGATGTCCAGCGTCAGGGTGATGTTGAGTCCGCGCTGCGCCGACGCCCAATCGACTTCGACGTCGTGCTCGCCATCCGGGCCCAGCGAGCGCGCAACCCATCCGCGCTTGCCGCGCAGGACCGGTTCGAACGCCTGCTCCACGCCGAGCACGCCGCGCTGCTCGGTGTAGGTGTAGTCGATCTCGCGCACGAGCACGCGCAGGCGCTCGTACTCCGCCAACTCGTTGGGCGTGAGGTCCTCGAGGCTGGC
>JAJDEQ010000076.1 GCA_029259695.1 Planctomycetota bacterium | reverse complement strand
CATACCACCCATGTCGCCATGGTCGTGGCCGCCGCCTTCGTCACCCTTGGTGGGGATGTCGGCGATCAGGCAATCGGTGGAGAGGATCATGGCGGCAACGCTGGCTGCGTTCTGCAGGGCCGAGCGCACGACCTTGGCCGGATCGATCACGCCGGCCTCGATCAGGTCGCAGAACTCGCCGCGCATGGCGTCGAAGCCCTCGTTGGCCTTCCCGTTCTCGACCTTCTTGATCACGATGCCGGGCTGGAAGCCGGCGTTGGCGGCAATCGTGGCGAGCGGCTTGTCGAGCGCGCGGTAGAGGATGTCGACGCCGAGGTCGGCATCACCACCCAGGTCGAGCTTCTCGAGTTGCTTGCGCGCGCGCAGCAGGGACACGCCGCCACCCGGCAGCACACCCTCGAGCAGCGCCGCCTGACTGGCGTGCTGGGCATCCTCGAAGCGCGACTTGCGCTCCTTGAGCTCGGTCTCGGTCGCGGCGCCCACGCGGATCTCGGCGATGCCGCCGGACAGCTTCGCGAGGCGCTCGGCGAGCTTCTCGCGATCGTAGTCGCTGGTCGTCTCTTCCATCTCGCGACGGATGAGCTTGGTGCGGGCCGAGACGTCGGAGGTCTTGCCGCCGCCCTGCACGATCGTCGTGCTGTCGGAGTTGATGATGATCTTGCGCGCGCTGCCGAGGTGGGCCGTGGTGACCCGTTCCACGTCCAGGTCCAGGTCGGACGCGATCACCGTGCCGCCGGTCAGGGCGGCGATGTCGGCCAGCATGGCCTTGCGACGATCACCGTAGCCGGGGGCCTTCACGGCGCAGACGCTGAGGATGCCGCGCAGCTTGTTGACCACCAGCGTGGCCAGGGCCTCGCCCTCGATGTCCTCGGCGATGATCAGCAGCGGACGTCCGGCCTTGCTGGCCATCTCGAGCAACGGCACGAGCGTCTTGGCGGAACTCAGCTTGTCCTGGTGCAGCAGCACCATGGGCTTGTCGAACTCGACGTCGAGCCGGTCGACGTTCGTCACGAAGTGCGACGACAGGTAGCCGCGATCGAACTGCATGCCCTCGACGACCTCCACGGTCGTCTCCAGGCTCTTGCCCTCTTCGATCGTGATCACGCCGTCGGCACCGACCCGGTTCAGGGCGTCGGCCAGGATCTTGCCCACTTCGGCGTCGTTGTTGGCCCAGATGGTCGCGATCTGTTCGAGCAGCTACTTGTCCTTGATGTCGATCTTGCGAGCCTTCTTGGTGAGGCTCTCGGTGACGACGTTGACCGCCTCGCGCAGACCGCGCAGCAGCTCGTCACCCTTGGCGCCCGCGGCGAGCAGCTTCATGCCCTCGTCCACGATGGCCTTGGTGAGCACCGTGGCGGTGGATGTGCCGTCTCCGGCGTCCTTGTTCGTGCGGGTGGCGGCCTCGCGCACGAGTTGGGCCGCCATGTTCTCGTAAGGATCCTCGAGCTCGATCTCGTCGGCCACGCTCACACCGTCGCGGGTGATGGTGGGACCGCCCCAGCTCTTGTCCAGGATCGCGCTGCGACCCTTGGGGCCCAGTGTGCTGGCCACGGCCCGAGCGATCTTGTTCACTCCGGCCCGAAGGCGGTCACGGGCTTCCACGTCGAAGGCCAGCTGCTTGGCCATGTGTGTTTCTCTCCGAGGCTGGATTACGATGCCGGTCCCGGGTCGGACCCCATCTCGATCCCGTACGGCAAGCAAAGCCCGGACCAATCCCGTACGGGCCTGAACTTCGCCCGAATCGGCCGTGATGCCGCGACTTCGGGCGTCGATACAACGTGAGTTCGGCGCGCCCTGCCAGCATGGCATGCACCGGACCCACACCCGACCTGACGAGGCTGCCACTATGGCGTTCCGTGCCCCTTCTCCCACCCCTGCAGGCACAAGCGGCCGGCTGCGGCAGCTCGAGATTCGCGTGCTTCTCGCCTGCTTCTTGGCAGCTTGGCTCGCCGCGGCCCCGGCGGCGGCGCGCGAGGGCTTCCGGGTGGAGACCCGCGGCGGGCAACTGCTGGAGGGGACCAAGCTCTCCCTGGACGAGGACCAGCTCACGATCTGGGGGGACCGCAGCGAGCGCCAGCTTCCGCTGAGCGAGTTGCTCCTGGTGACCGCCCTGCCGCCCGAGCCGGAGCCTGCGCGTCCCGGCGCGCCGCGCGCTCAGGACCTCCGGCCCGAGTCCCGGGGCGACCTGCTGATCCTGGCAGAGGCCGATGGTCTCACCGGCGACCGGCTGTGGGGCCAGGTGGTGGGCGGCAGCCCCTACGGCATCGAGTTCAACGTGGAGGGGGCCGCGCCGTTCGAGGTGCCGTTCGAGCGCATCGCCCGACTGTTGCCGAGGGTGAGTCGGCCGGTGGACAAGCTCGTGCTGCTGGAAGGCGCCGGCCTCGATGACCGGGTGTGGCGGCTGTTGCCGGGCGGCGAACTCGACGGCGTCAGCGGCGTGGTCGATCGGGTCGACAGCACCGGCGTGGTGCTCGAGAGTTCCCTGGGGCCGATTCGTTTCGGCTTCGACGAGATCCTGGGCGTGGTGTTCGGGGCCACCGAACCGGCCGAGGGCGCCGTGGACGGGGCGCCGGTGACGTTGCGTCTGGCGGGGGGCACGCGGCTGCGCGGCGGCCTGCTCGACATCGGCTCCGGTCGGATCGAACTGGCGACGCGTTTCGTCGACCGACTCGTGTTGCCCCTGGACGCGCTGTCGTCGCTGGTGCACCGCGCGCCGGGCGTGATCCCGTTGGCCGACCTGGACCCGGTGGCGGTGGAAGAGTGGCCGGCGATCGGCGAGCCCGAGGACATGCTGTTTCCCTGGCGGCGCGACCTGAGCGTCAGTGGCGGTGTGCTCGCGCTGGCGGGCGTGCCCCGCGCCACCGGCTTCGGCGTCCATGCCAACTCGCGCCTGACCTTCGCCCTGCCCGCCGGCTCGCGCTCCTTGCGCGTCAGCGTGGGGTTGGTGGACGAGGTGCTCGCCCTGCCCGCCGTCGGCACCGTGCGCTTCGAAGTGCGGCTCGACGGCGAGGTCGTCGCGTCGACCGGAGTCATGACCGAGGGTGACCAACCGACCGTGCTTCGCGTCGACGGCCTGGTCGACGGAAGCCGCCTCGAACTGCTCGTGGACGACGCGGGCGATTACGACGCGGGCGATCGCGCGGCCTGGGTCGACGGCCTGCTGTTGCTCGGCGGAGAAAGCCCGTGATGTGTGCACGCGGAGTGCTGCTCGCGACCCTCGGCGTGTGTCTCGCGCTGGCCGCGTGCGGAGACGCCGGACCCGCCTCGCAGGACGACGTCGGTGCGCGTCCCAAGGTGGCGATCATCGGCGTGGACAGCGCCACCTTCGATGTGATCGATCCCCTGCTCGAGCAGGGTCGCTTGCCCAACCTGGCGGCACTGATCGAGCGCGGCGCCCGGGCCACGCTGCGTTCGTCCGCCGAGTCCAGCGCCTCGCCGGTCTTGTGGACCTCGATCGCGACCGGGGTGGGCATGCAGCGTCACGGCATCACCAACTTCGCCCAGGTGGTGGACGGCAAGCGGTCGGTCTTCGCTTCGACGGATCGGAAGGTCCCGGCGCTCTGGAACATGGTCACGCACCGGGGCGGCAGCGTGGGCGTCGTGGGGTACTGGAACACCTGGCCGGCCGAGACGGTGAACGGCTACCTCGTCACCGACCGCTTCCCGCACACGAAGATGAACCGGCACTACCAGGTGGACGAGAGCCACGGCGTGACCTGGCCCGAGTCGCTGGTCGGCAGCATCGCTCACCTGTCGCTCGATCCCCAGGCGATCGACCGGGCGGCCATCGAACGCATGGGCCGCTTCTCCGAGGCCGAGTGGGAGACCCTGCTGCAACTCGGCTCGGACGGGAGTGCGGTGATCGGCAACGGCCTGGTGGCGCTCAAGTACGGCTTCCAGGCACAGGAGACCGTGGCGCGCACCACCCAGCACCTGCTCGAGGTGATGCCCCAGCCCGATCTGCTGATCACCTTCCTGGAGCTGCCCGATCGGGTGGGACACCACTTCTGGCACGCGTACGATCCCGACTCCATCGACGGTCCCGTGCCCGCCGAGTGGATCGAACGCTGGGGCGACGTCGTGCCCGCGTCGTACACGCTGACCGACGAATGGATCGGTCGGCTCGTCGCGCAGCTCGATCCGGACACGACGATCTTCATCGTCTCGGACCACGGCATGCAGAGCACGCGCAAGTTCAACGGCGCGCCCGACTCGCTGGTCACCGTCGGGAACTCGGGCACGCACACGAACCGCGGCATCCTGGTGGCCGCCGGTCCGGCGATCGAACCCGGCTCGACCGTGCAGGCCAACCTGCTGGACGTGGCACCCACGGTGCTGACCGCCATGGGGCTGGCGCCGTCGAAGCAGTTCGAGGGCCGGGTGCTGCAGCCGCTGTTCCGGCGCGACTTCCTGCAGCGCCACCCGCCCCGTCCGCCGAAGGACGATTATCTGGCGGAGCGCGGCGCCAGGGAGCTGCCCGAGGGTGTCGACGAACGCTACCTCGAGCACCTGCGCGCGATCGGCTACATCGACGACTCGGACACCGACGGCGGTTGACGTAACCGACCTGCGCCCCGGCCGACTCCTCATGCATGAACGAGTCGACTGCGATCGATCCCAAGGCCCACGGCCGAGCAGCCGTTCCATCCGAGACCCGACGGTTCGTGTCGACCGGGCCCGCCCGCGAGGCGCGGGCGGTCGCTGAACTCTCCAGCGCGGAACTGCTCGCGCGACTGCTCGGTGGCACGCACGAGGCCACGCACGAGGCCACGCACGAAAGTACGCACGGAAGTACGCACGGAAGTACGCACGGAAGTGCGCACGAGGTCGCGCACGAAGGAGCGGTCGAAGGGGCGGTCGAAGGAGCGCGGCTGATCGAGTTGGTGGGTGGGCTGGCCCGGCTGCGGCGCATGACGCCCTCGGAGCTCGAGGCGTTGCTGCCTGCGGCCCAGGCCTGGCGGCTGGCGTGCGCGCTCGAGCTCGGGCGGCGGGCGCTGCGGGTGCCGCTCGATCGGTGCCGGGCCGTGCGCTCGCTCGGCGACGTCGAACCTCATCTCCGCGGGCTGTTGGCGGCTCGACTCAAGGAGGTCTTCGTCGTGGTGTTGCTCGATGCGAAGCACCGACCGTTGCGCACCGAGCGAGTGAGCGAAGGCTGCCTCACGTGGTCGGTCGTGCACCCGCGGGAGGTCTTCGCGCCAGCCGTACGGGAGAGCGCCGGAGCGATCATCGTGGCGCACAATCACCCCAGCGGTGAGCCGACCCCGAGCACGCAGGACATCGAGGTGACCCGTCGGCTGCAAGCAGCGGGGGAGACGCTGGGGATTCCCCTGCTCGATCACGTCATCGTGGGCGCCGAGCGATCCCTGTCCATGCGCACGGAGAACTACATGGACGGCTGAGAGACACGAACCGGCGGGCGCTGACCGCGGCTCTTCAGCGCCGGGTGAGCATGCGGCGGATGTCGTCGAGCAGCAGCTGGCGGGTCGCGACGGGGCTCATGGGGTCGAGGCCTCCGTCGCCCCCGGTGAGTGCGATCAGGCGCTCGACCGCGGGGAACACCAGGTTGGGGTCGTCGGAGACGAGCAGGTCCAGGAAGGCGTCGGGTGAACGCTCCGGGTCGAGGCGCAGCAGGGCGCACTCGGTCGCGGCGCGCAGGTCGGGGGGCGTCGCGACCGGGTCGCGGGCCGACGACCATGGTCGCAGGGCGTCCAGCGCGGCGGCCCGGCCGGTTTGCCCGAGCGCGTCCACCACGGCGACCTGCACTTCGGCTTCAAGGCGGCGGTCGAGTGCCAGCACGAGCATGTCGGCCACGCCGGCCGCACCGCACACGCGTGCGGCCTGGACCGCGATGTTCGTGCCGGTCTCGTCCAACAGCGGGCCGCTGGCCACGATGGCCAGGCGGCCGCGCACCTTCTCGTCGCAGAACGCGGTGAGGCGTTCCATGACTTCGAGGCAGTGGTGACGCACGTAGTCGTTGCCGGCGTCCAGGCCTTCGCGCAGGAACGGCAGCACGCCGGGGCCGAGGTGGGCCAGCGTGTGCCGGGCACCGTCGATCTGCCGCAGCTGGTAGGCATCCATGTGAGCCACCAGCAGACGGGCGCGGGCGACCAGTCCCGGGTCTTCGAGGGGGCTCGTGGCTGCCCACAGGGCGATGCGCTGTTCGTCCCACCACGCGCGGGCGCGGACGAGGGCGGCGGTGCGCTGGGGGATGGGGGCGTTGGGGTTGAACTCGAAGTCGGTGCCGGCCAGCGCCAGCAGCCCGTCCAGCGCGAGCTCCTGGATGAAGACCATGCGCGTCGTGGCGGACCACTGGCGCGCGGCCGGGTCCACCTCCAGCTCGGTCCCCTCGGCGAGCAGGTCGAGGATCAGGGGCACGCCGGCCGGGTTGCCCAGGCGCGCGAGGGCCGCAGCCTCGGCGGCTCGCAGCTCGATCGGGACGTCGTAGTCCACGGGGTGGGGGCCGAGGCCCTTGATCAGGCGTGGGATCGCGGCGTGCTGGCCCAGCAGTCCCAGGTCCCGGGCGGCGGTGCAGGCCACGCCGATGACCGGATCGCGCAGGCCGGCCATGAGCGAGGTGAGTGCCGCGGGGTCCCGGTCGACGCGCAGGCGGGCGAAGGCGTCGCTCCGGGCGCTGGGCAGTTCTCCCGCCTGGTCGGCTGCGCGCGACGGCGCTTCGCCGGGCAGGGCGGCCGCCAGGACGTCGCGCCAGAACCACTCGTCCTCCCCGGCGGCCACGCCGGGGAGCTCGGGCGGGGCGCCCCGGGGCGCCTCGCCGCCGCAGGCAGCGATCCACGCCAGGGCCATGCAGAGCACGCCGCACGCCGCGGGGCGGGTGCAAGCGGAGTGCGCGGACGAACGCAACGGGCGTGGGGATGGCGGCAACGACATGGGCTCCTAGTTTGACATGGCGGCGCCCGCGCCGTATCTCAAGGCGCTTCTCGGAGTGAACCCAATGACCGTGCCCGAACTCGACAGGGATCTGCTTGCGATCCTCGCATGCCCGGAGACCAAGGAGCCCGTGGCCCTGGCCGAGGGCGAACTCCTCAGCAAGGTGAACGCTGCGATCGAGGCCGGAAGCGTCTCTTCGCGCGATGGGCAGCAGGTGACCCGGCCGCTCGATGCCGGCCTGCTGCGCCAGGACGGCAAGGTCCTCTACCCCGTGCGCGGCGGGATTCCCATCATGCTCATCGACGAGTCGATCCTCGTCGAGAGCCTCGACGCCTAAGGGCCGGTCGGCTCCATGGAGAAGCGTCTTCCCCTCGCACTGCTGATGTGCCTGCTCTTCGCCTACTGGTGGATGAGCCGCTTCGCGCCAGCGCCCGAGCAGGGTGGTGGGCTCAACGGGACGACCGGGGGTGTCGTCTCTGGAGACGGCGGTCTCGGCACGGGCGCCGGTGACCTCGGAGGGCTGGGCCCCGGTGGCACCGGCCCGGTCGCGGGCCTGCCGGGTCCGGACGGCGGCAGCGCGGGTGCGCCGCCACCTCCCGACGAGCCGTCGACACCGGTGCCGCTCTCGGGGGAGGAGTTCCACGCGACCTTCCAGACCCGCGGTGGCGGGCTGGGCGAGTTCGCGCTGAAGAGCTTCCGGGCCCGTATCGGTTCCGACGACGAGCTGCTGCTGCTCGGCGCGGTCGACCCGACACGCCCGGGCTTCATGGTGCGCGACTTCAACAACGCCTACCACCTCGACAAGATCAACTGGACCGCGCAGCCGGGCCGCACCGTGGACGGTCGCGACCGCATCGTCTTCGAGCACGTCACGGCGGAAGGCCTGCGGTTCAAGCGCACGGTCACCGCATCGCCCGACGACTACATCTTCGACCTCGCGATCACGGTCACCAACGAGGGGGCGTCCCTGGGCGGCACGCTGATGCTGGTGCTGGGCGGACCCCACGGTGTCGTGGACGAGGCCACCAGCCGGCTCTCCAGCACGCCGCCGTCGGCCATCGCCATCCTCGAAGCCGGGTCGGAGATCGAGTTCGTCGACTGGACCGGCGGCGATCTCGAGGAGGGTGATCCGCGCCGCGTCGGTGGACAGGAACGGCTCGTGGGCGCCGGCGTGATGACCAACTACTTCGCGTCGCTGATCGTTCCGCGCGAAGGCACCTACGTGCAACTGGTGCAGCCCGTGCCCGTGCTCGACCGGCGTCGTCTCGACCTGGAGGTCGAGGAGCAGCAGCCGCTCGACGACATGGAGCGCGAGCGCTGGCGCGCCCAGCTTGCGCCGGATCACCTGAGCAACGCCTCGGTCGAGATGCTGCTGCAGAAGACCATGCCCGCCGCGGGCGAGACCGTGGGTTTCGACTTCTCGGTGTACGCCGGTCCGCGCGACCGCAGCCTGGCGCGCAAGCCCGGCTACGAGTTCCTGCAGCCCGTGATCGACGTGAGCTACGGCTCGATGCGCTCGCTGGACTGGATCAACAAGAGCATGCTCGGCGTGCTCGGGTTCTTCCACGGCCTGGCCGGCAACTGGGGCGTGGCGATCATCCTGCTCACGATCCTGGTCAAGGGCCTGTTGTTCCCGCTCAACCGCGTGCAGCAGGGCTCGATGGCGCGCTACAACGCCGGCGTCAAGAAGCTCAAGCCGCAGGTCGACGCGCTCAAGGAGAAGTACAAGGGCAACCAGCGCAAGTTCAACGAGGAGCAGATGAAGCTCCTGCGCGAACACGGGATCAGCCCGCCCCTCGGTGGTTGCCTGCTGACGTTCCTGCAGTTCCCGGTCTGGTTCGGGCTGTTCCAGATCCTGCGCACGTCGATCGAGCTGCGGCACGCCGACTTCGTGTTCTGGGTCCACGACCTGAGCCAGCCGGACCAGATGCCCTTCGGCTTCTTCGGGCTGGAGACGGTCAACCTGCTGCCGATCCTGATGGCCATCGCCATGTTCGCTCAGATGCGGTTCGCGCCGCAGGGCGGCGGTGACGAGCAGGCGCAGCAGATGCAGAAGGTCATGGGCGTGCTCATGCCCGGCATGATGGTGGTGTTCCTCTACAGCTACTCGTCCGGCCTGTCGCTCTACATCTTCGTCTCGTCGTTGCTGGGCATCTTCGAGTACCGGGTGATCCGCAAGTTCTGGCCGCCGCCGACTCCCGAGACGGTGCAGCTCAAGCCCAAGAAGCCACCCAAGGCCCGTCCGGCCGGGGCGCGCGGACGCTGACGCCCCGCCGCGAGCGGGGGGCGGACTCCGGTGCAAGGTGGGCACGGGCCCCGTCGGTGCGTATTCTCCTGCCACCATGACACCGCAAGCCACCCGTACCCGTCCGCAGCGTTCGCGCCTCGGTCTGCTCCTGTTCCTGGTCGTCCTGGCCTACGCCAGTTACCGGCTGCTGGGCCTGATGAGCGGACCCGGTGACGGCCCGATCGCCTACGAGCCCCTGCCCTACGTGACGTACGGGTTGACCCCGGACTACGAGCGCAAGGGAGCTCTCGCCAAGAACACGAACCGGCACGGCTTCCGCGGGCCGGACTTCGAGGTCCCCAAGCCGGAGGGGACCTTCCGCATCGTGTGCCTGGGCGGCTCGACGACCTACTCCGACCAGGTGGGAGACGACGACGCGTACCCGCTGCTGCTGCAACACGAGTTGCGCGAGCGGCGGCCGGAGGCCAACGTCGAAGTGATCAACGCCGGCGTGCCCAGCTACACGTCGGCCGAGAGCCTGGCCAACCTGGCCTTCCGCTGCCTCGAGTTCGAGCCGGACATGATCGTCGTGTACCACGGTGCCAACGATTACCGACCGCGCATCTACAGCAACTACGTGCCGTCGTACTTCCACTACCGCAAGCCCTGGAACGGCGGCTTCGACCAGCAGGAGCAGGGTCCCGAGGGCACGGACATGGCGGGCGGTGTGAACACCCTCGTGCAGCGCGTCTGGCCGGACGACAACGGTGACATGGTCGCCAATGCCCGCGCCGCCGGGACGCGCGCCTTCCGCCGCAACATCGTCAGCATGATCGGCATCGCCAAGGCCCACGGGATCGAACCCGTGCTGGTGAACTTCGCGGGCAAGGGCCCCGATCCCGACTTCCTGCCCGGGCTGATCGACGGCATCACCGAGCACAACCGCGTGCTGGACGAGGTCGCGGCCGCGCAGCGCGTCACACTGATCGACCTCGATTCGCGGCTGACGCGCGAGGGCACGTTCGCGCAGGGCGACCCGGTGCACCTCACGCCCCAGGGAACCCGCCTCAAGGCCCGCGTGATCGCCGAGGGGCTGCTGCCGCTGTTGCCGTGAACGCCTCCGAGCCACCCGCCGTCCGGCTTTCGGTGGCCGCTCCCTGCTTCAACGAGGAGGAGAGCATCACGGCGGTGGTCCAGGAGTGGGAGCAGTTCCTCTCCCGGCTGCCCTTCCACAGCGAGATCGTGCTGTGCAACGACGGCTCGACCGACGGCACGGCGCGCATCCTCGACGAGTTGAAGCGGGCCCACCCGCGGCTGCGCGTGGTCAGCTTCGAGATCAACGGCGGCTACGGGCGCGCGCTGTCGGCCGCGATCGACGCGACGCGCGGCGAGTACGTGGTGACCATCGACAGCGACGGTCAGTTCGACCTGAGTGACGTGACGGCGCTGCTGGCCGAACTCGACGAGGGTGAGTACGACTGCGTCACCGGCTATCGCATGGCCAAGCAGGACAGCCTGTTCCGCGTGCTCGCGGACCGCGGCCTGAACAAGCTCGTGCGGCTGATGTTCGGCGTCCGGCTGCGGGACACCAACTGCGCCATCAAGGTGGCCCGCGGCGACGTCCTGCGCGGCTTGCGCATCGAGGCCCGCGGCTATCCCACGCCGACGGAGATCTGCGTGCGGCTGGCGGCCCAGGGTTGCCACCTCGGTGAACTGGGCGTCACGCACCGCGAGCGCGAAGCCGGTGCCAGCAAGCTGCACCCGTTCCGCACGGCCTGGTCGATGTTCCGCTTCCTGCTCTACTTGCGACGCAAATTGAAGCTGCACGCCGACGGCATTATCGTCGAGCCCTGATGCCCACCGCCCGCTCGTCCGCCGTTGTCGTCCGCCAGCACTCCGGGGGCCTGTGCGCAGGCTGCCCAAGCCAGGGGTCAGCATGCCCCGTGTGGGGGAAGTCGACATGAGCGACTTGCTGGGTGTGATCCTGGCGGCCGGGAAGGGCACGCGGCTGGAGCCGTTCTCCTCCCGCTACCCCAAGCCGGTGCTGCCGATCCTGGGCAAGCCGCTGATCCAGCACCAGGTGGAGCGGTTGCGCGACCTGGGCGTGGAGAAGGTGATCATCGTCATCGGTCACCTGGGGTTCGAGATCGTGCGCGCCCTCGGCGACGGCACCGAACTGGGCGTGCCGATCGAGTACGTCGACCAGGGGCCCACGCTGGGCATCGCCCACGCCCTGGGCAAGCTGGAGCGTCGGATCGACCGGCCCTTCCTGCTGTTCCTGGGCGACATCTTCTTCATCACCGACGACCTGCACCACATGCTGGCGGCGCTCGAGAGCGACGACGTGCACGGGGTCCTGGCGGTCAAGGAGGAGCCGAGCGTCGAGGCCATCCGACGCAACTTCGTCGTGCTCGAAGACGACGCCGGGCGCGTGCAGCGCGTGATCGAGAAACCCCAGCACCCGCGCACCCAGCTCAAGGGCTGCGGCCTGTACCTGTTCGAACCGGTGTTCTTCGACGCCGTGCGCCGCACGCCGCGCACGGCGCTGCGCGACGAGTACGAACTGACCGACGCGATCCAGATCTTCATCGACGACGGCTACGGCGTGCGCGCCGCGCGCGTGATCCGCGACGACCTGAACCTGTCCTACCCGCCGGACCTGCTGGACGTGAACCTGAAGCTGCTCGGTGACGAGCCGCACCTCGGGCGCGGCGTGAAGCTGGCCGAGGGCTGCCGCGTCGAGCGCAGCGTGCTGATGGACGGGGTGACCATCGCGACGCCCATCACCGTGCGCGACTCGCTCGTGTTCCCGGGCGTCACGGTCCGATCCGAGGGCGACGTCGTGCGTCGCATCATCACGGCCGAACACACGATCGACTGCCGATGACGCCTGCCGGCAGTGGCCCACCGGCCCCCGGTCGTCCGCGCCACGCGCTCGTGACCGGTGGCGCCGGCTTCATCGGCCACCACCTCGTGAACGCCCTGCTGGCACGGGGGATGTCGGTCACGGTGCTCGACGACCTGTCCATGGGCAAGCGGGAGAACGTCCCCGCCGCCGCGCGCTTCGTGGAAGGCGACGTACGCGACGTGGATCTGGTGGAATCGGCCCTGGAGGGCGTGGACTGCGTGTTCCACGAGGCCGCCATCGTGTCGATCCGCGCCTCGGTGGAGGAGTTCGCCCGGGATGCGGACGTGAACCTGATGGGCACGCTCGCGGTGTTGCGCGCCATGGGGCGGGTCGCGCGACGGGCCGACGGGGGCGTGCGCAAGGCCGTGCTGGCCTCGTCGATGGCGGTCTACGCCGACAGCGCCGCGCCGGTGCCCTTGTCCGAGGAGGCGCCGACCCGGCCGATCTCGCCCTACGGCATCGCCAAGCTCGCGGCCGAGGATTACTGGCTGATGATGGCACCGTCCTTCGGGGTCGAGCCCACGGTGTTGCGCTACTTCAACACCTACGGCCCCGGCCAGACGCTCACGCCGTACGTCGGCGTGATCACGATCTTCATCAACAAGCTGCTGGCGGGTGAAGCGCCGGTGGTCTTCGGCGACGGCGAGCAGCGGCGCGACTTCGTCCACGTGAGCGACATCGTGAGCGCGAACCTGGCGGTGCTCGATGGGCCCGACACGGACGCTGGCGCGGATGCGGGCGCGGGCGCCGCGCGCCGCGTGTTCAACGTGGGCACGGGCCGCGCGACGTCGGTCAACGAGATCGCCGCGCACCTGATCGAACGCCTGGCGCCCGGAATGCGTGCCGGGCGCGCACCGGCCCAGGCGGGCGAGATGCGCAACGCCATCGCGGGTGTCGACGCGATCCGCACGGCGCTCGGCTGGAGCGCGGCCCGCACCACTCTCGATCTGGGCGACGTGATCGCCGCGTGGAGCGGGGGCGGTGGCGTCGGCTGACGAGCGGCACGGCGGGACGGGTGAGACCGCGCCCGGTCGTGGAGCGCCGGCGGACGCCGCGTCGATGTCGGCTTCGGCTTCGGCTTCGGAGAGCGCGATGCCTGAGATCGTGGACACGATCGTGGCGCCGATCACGGCGGCCGGGCAGGGCGAGCGGGCGGCGGTCCGCCTCTCGGGGCCCCGGGCCCGCGCGATCGTCCAGCGGGTGCTCACGTGCGCCGGGTTGCCCGAGCCCGGGCGGCGCGCCGACGCGAGTTGGCAGCTCGAGCCCGGTGCGGCGATACCGCTGTGGGTCCTCGCCTGGCGCGCCCCGCGGTCGCTCACGGGCGAGGACGTGGTGGAGATCCACCTGCGCGGTTGGGCGCCGTTGGTGACCGAACTCGTGCGCCGGCTCGTGAGCGCGGGCGCTCGTCCCGCCGAGCGCGGCGAGTTCACCCGGCGCGCCCTGGCCCTGGGGCGCATCGACCTGGTGCAGGCGCTGGCGGTGGGACGTCTGGCCGCCGCGCGCGACGTGGAGCAGGCGCAGGCTGCGGCGGGGGACCTGGTGGCTGGGCTGGAGACACGTCACGCCCACCTGCGCGACGCGATCCTCGACGCGCTGGCGCTGATCGAGGCCCACGTCGACTTCGAGGAGGAGGACACCGAGGCCGTGACTCGCAGCGCCCTGCGGCGGGCCCTGGAGCGGGCACGCGACGCCGCGCGCACGCTGCTCGCGGCGTGCGGCGCGGTCGCACCGACCGATGGGGAGACCGACGTGGCGCTCCTGGGGCCGCCCAACGCGGGCAAGTCACAGTTGTTCCTGGCGTTGTGCCCGGGTGCCCGCACGACGGTGTCGCCCGTGGCGGGGACGACCCGCGACATGCTCGAAGCGCGGGTGGAGTCCGGTGGCCGGCGCTACCGCGTGCTCGACGGACCGGGTGTGGGCGACCCCGTCGGGGACGGACCGCGGCCGGACGACGAGGGCGCGTCGACCCTCGATCGGCGCGCGGCCGATGCCTTCGCCGCGAGCGTGCCGCGCCACGCCGTCGTGCTGCTGGTGGAGGACGTGACGGCGCCGTTGACCGCCGAGCAGCGCGCGCGGCTGGTCGCGTGCGTGCCCGGACGGCCGCTGCTGGCCGTGCGCAACAAGTGCGACCTGCTCGCGGACGGCACCGCGGGCGAGGCGGCCCGCAACCGCACCGACGGACGGACCCCGGCGGTCTCCGCACTGCCGGGGGACCTGGCGGTCTCCGCCCTGGCGGGAGAGGGGTTGGACCCGCTCTGGGCCGCCGTGGCCGCAGCGGCCCCGGTGCCCCGCGCGCCCGACCTGGCCACCGAGTCGGAGCGCGAGGCCGTGGGCCAGGCCGTCGAGCGCCTGAGCGAGGCCCTGGACCCGGGCGGCGACCCCGACGCCGCGCTGCCGGTGGTCGCCGTCTCGCTCCGGGACGCGTTGGCCCTGCTGGACGACAGCCGCGCCGTGGCGCCGGATGTGCACGACGAGATCCTGGAACGCATCTTCGCGACCTTCTGCGTGGGCAAGTGATGGTCTCGGGCCCCGGCGCGCCCTGTTCGCGAAACCGCCCCGGGCCCGCGCGCTAGACTGGGACGGGCATGGCCTCACCTGAATCCGAACACCGCAAGCTGAACCGCGTCCTGGGCGAGATCACCCGGGTGATCGAGGCGGGTGAACGCATCGACACCCAGGTCTACCTGGAGCACTACCCGCAACTCGCTCCGGAGCTGAAGCAGTTCTTCGCCGACGAAGGCGTCCAGGCCGACGGCCACACGCGCGAGCCGGACGACGAACTGGCGCCGGGCACGGCCGTGGACGACTACCGCATCCTGGGCGTGATCGGCCGCGGCGGCATGGGGGTCGTGTACGAAGCGCGTCAGGTCCCGCTCGATCGCATCGTGGCGCTCAAGGTGCTGCCCCCCGGCGCATTGCACAGCGGCAAGTCGATCGATCGCTTCCGGCGCGAAGCCCAGGCGGTGGCGCGCCTGAGTCATCCGCGCATCGTCGCGGTGCACGGCTTCCGGCAGAGTGACGGCCTGGCCTACCTCGCCATGGAGCGGGTGCGCGGGCACGACTTGGGCAAGATCATCGATCGGCTGCGCGTGGCACGCACTCACGGGCGGCGCTTCGTGCGCATCAGCGGAACGCGACTCGAGGACGAGGACGACCTCGGTTCGTGGGCCGCGGGGCGCAAGCTGGTGGGCACCATGCCCGGTGACTCGGACCAGAGCGAGGGCATCATCATCGACCTGCGCAACTACGCGCACATGGCCGCCGCGGTGGCGGCCGACGCGGCCGACGCCCTGCGCCACGCCCACGCCCACGGCGTGATCCACCGCGACATCAAACCCAGCAACCTGATCATGGGCAGCGACGGCCGCATCAAGCTGTCGGACTTCGGCCTGGCCAAGGACGTGGCCGAAGGCTCGCTGACCAACACGGGCGACTTCGTCGGTTCCCCGCAGTACGTCAGCCCCGAGCAGGCCGGGAGCCGGCGCGTGAAGATCGACGAGCGCTCCGACATCTACTCGCTCGGCGTCACGCTCTACGAGTTCCTCACGTTGCACATGCCGTTCACCGGCCCCAACGTCGCGGTGATCCTGCGCCAGATCATCAGCAAAGACCCGCCGCCGCCCACGCGCCTCAATCCGCGCATTCCCAAGGACCTCGAGACGATCGTCGGCAAGGCGATCGAGAAGGATCCCGACAAGCGCTACCAGAGCGCCGAGGAGTTCGGTGACGACCTGCGCCGGTTCCTGAACTTCGAGTCGATCTCGGCCCGGCCGCCGGGGCCCGTGGCGCGCGTCGTGCGCACCCTGCAGCACAACCGATCCCGTGCGGCGGCAGTCACGTTGGGTGTGCTGGCGCTGGTGCTGGCCTTCGTGCTGCTGTTCGACCGGCGCGCCGGCAGCGATGCGATCGACTCGGTGGCACGCCAACTCGCGGCCCGTTCGGGAGATGACTTCTCGGCCCAGGGCGCGGTGGAACTCGTGGGTCAGCTGCATCTCGAGATGGCGCCCGCGGAGCGTCGGGCCCGGCTCGATGCGATCTACGACGAGGCCGATCAGCTGCTCGACAAGGGTGACTTCGAGGGCGTCACGCGTCTGCTCGAGCGGCTGCAGACACGCCTGGCCCTCGACGTACTGGACGACCTGGATCGTCAACTGATCGAACGCAAGATGGCGAGCGTGCGCGTCGACCTGTTGCGCCGCATCCACCACGAGCTGATGTCCGCGGGTCACGGCGGAGCGCTCGCCGAAGGCAGCGCCCGGTTGGGGGGCGGCGCGTCGTCGGAGGCGCTGGGCGACCGCGCGCGGCGCGCGTTGCTGCGACTCGTGGAGCGTCGTCTGCGTGATCGCGATCTGCGGGTGCTGCGCAGCGCCGCGATGATCCTGGGCTCCCAGGGCAACGTCTCCTCCCTGGGTGCGTTGCTCGACGCGCTGGACCTCCGCCACGAGTCGGGCGGACGGCTGGTGCTGATCGACGCCCTGGGACGACTGGGCGATCCGGCTGCCGAGGGTGCCCTGGCCGAACTGACACACGACCCCGAGCCGAGCGTGCGTTACGCGGCGCTCGAAGCGCTCGAGCGTCTCGCGCCGGAGCGTCTCCCCTCGCTCATCGCGCACCTCGAGCGCGATGACGAACGCTGGGTGCGCTACCGCGCCCAGCTCGCGCTGGTGCGTCGACCGGCCCGGTGAGACGATCTCCCGCATGATCACGGGGCGATCCTGGCGGAGCGGGGGCAGCGGCGGACCACGAGGCGGGCTCGAGTGCATGGCGCGACGGGTGACCTGCGCGGCGTTGCTGCTGTTCGTGGTGTTCGTCACGCCCGTCGGGTGTGGTCGACCCGAAGCGGCGATCGGCGTGTTGCTCCCGCTCAGCGGCGAACTGGCTCCGTGGGGGAGTCAGGCCCGGCTGGCCATCGAGCTGGCCCTGGAGACCGGCCCCGAGGGCAGCCGTCCCCGGTTGCTGGTGCGAGACACCCGGGGCGACGCGACCGAAGCGGCGCGGCTCTTCGAAGAGCTGTGCGACGAGGGCGCCACGGTCGTGCTCGGGCCCCTGACGACCGACAACGCCCTGGCGGTGGGGCTCGTGGCCCGGGCGCGTGGCGTGCCGCTGGTCGTGCCGGGGGCGACTGGGACGGGCGTGACCGGGGGCAACAGCTTCGTGTTCCGGATCTGCTACACCGACGCCGAAGCGGCCCGGGCCCTGGCCAGTTTCGCCCGGCGCGATCTGCAACTCGGCAACGTGATCGTCGCCGTCGATCTCACCCAGAGCTACTCGGTGGGGCTGGCCGAGGCGTTCTCCCGGGAGTTCCGCATGCTCCAGGGGCTGGTGCTCGACGAGCACGCCTACTTCGGCGGCGACGATCCCGAGGGGCTGGCCGGCGTGCTGGCCTGGGCTGCCCGGCGCGAGGCCGACGGGGTCTTCATCCCGGGTTACGCCAAGCACGTGGAACGCATGGTGGAAGGCACCGACGATGCGGTGCTGGCGGACCTGGTGTTGCTCGGCGCCGACGGGTGGGACCAGCCGGGACTGCAGACGCTGCTCGTCGATCGTGTGGCCGGAGCCTACTACACGACCCATTTCAGCCTCGACGAGCAGCGCCCGGGCGGGGCCGCCTTCGTCGACGCGTTCCGCGAGCGGGCCGGGGCGGACCCCACCGGTTTCGCCGCGCTGGCCTACGACGCCGCGCGGGCGGTGGAGCAGGTCTTCGACGCGGCGATCGAAGCGGCGACGGTGCGCGACCGGATCGGACGGCTGCGTCGCTTCGAGGGCGTGACGGGGCGCGTGACGCTGGGCCCCGACGGCAGTCCGGCCAGCAAGGGCATCGTGCTCGAGCAATTGCACGACAGCCGGCGCTCGCGCTTCATCCGACGGCTCGACGGCTGACTCCGTCGGCGGCCTCCGGGGGGCCGACGCGCCGGCGACGGCACCGACGGAGGTCGGGCGCCAATACCCCCCGATGCACCCGATTTGGGCGGGGCCGGGCTTGGAAACGCAACATGTTGTGGGATACTGCGTTTTCGTCGCCTTCATGGCGGGAGGCGGCGTCATTTTGTTTGTCGGGAGGGGCTGTCCTTCGGGGCTTGCACTCCGTGGTCCGACCCTGGCGGGCGATTGCCCGGCGGGGGGGCTTGGGAGTGCCGGGTCCGGGGTTCGGGACCCCCGGGTCGATGTGCCATCCGGCGTGTCATTTCGGTGTGTCAGCTTGTGCGCTGTCCTTACTGCAAGGCCAACAACGACCGCGTGATCGATTCGCGGACCTCGCAAGAGGCGGATGTCATCCGTCGCCGACGCGAGTGCCTCGAGTGCAAAGGGCGTTTCACCACCTACGAGAAGGTGGGCGAGACGCCGCTGCGGGTGGTCAAGAAGGACGGCACGCGGGTCCCCTTTGATCGGGACAAGATCCTGAGGGGCATGCTGGTGGCGTGCGAAAAACGGCCGGTGAGCACCGAGACCCTGGAGGCCCTGGTCAGTGACATCGAGAGCCAGCTGCACGAGATGTTCGACAAGGAAGTCGCGTCGAAATACATCGGGCACCTGGTGATGGAGGCCCTGCGCGAGGTCGATCAGGTGGCCTACGTGCGCTTCGCCTCGGTGTACCGCGAGTTCAAGGACATCAATCAGTTCCTGGACGAGCTCAAGCCTCTGCTCGGCGCCTCCGGAGTCGTGGATGGTGCAGAGAAGTCCTGAGGCCCGACAGGTTCGGGTGCGCAAGCGCGACGGGCGCAGCGTGCCCTTCGACCAGTCCCGGCTGTTCGCCTCGATCCGGCACGCGCTCGAAGCGTCCGGTTCGGAGGATCCGTACCTCGCCGCCGATCTGGGCAGCGTGGTCGAGGCCTACGTGGGCAGTCACGTCCAGGATGGCTCGATCACCGCCGAGGAGATCGCCGGCCTCGTGCAACAGGTGATGGCCAGCGCCGGGTGTGAGAACGGCGCCTACGTCTACCAGCGCGTGCGCGAGGAGCGGGACCGGGCCCGGCGCGGCCTGCGCATCCGTCACCACGACGGCGGGGACGGCGTGCGCGCCATCCCGCGCGCCGCGGTGCGTTCCCCCGACGAATGGTCGAAAGGGCGCATCGTCAGCATGCTGGAGACCGAGGCCGAGCTCGACATGGAGGTGGCGCAGGACATCGCCGCCGAGGTGGAGCGCGGGTTGTTCGCCTCCGGCGTGGGGTCGGTGAGCTGCGGCCTGGTGCGCGAGTGGGTCGACAACGAACTCGTCAAGCGCGGGCTGCGGGCGCGCCTGGGACAGCACCACCAGATCTCGCTGAGCAGTCACGAAGTGCGCGAGATCCTGGGCGCCCACCCGCCGGGCGGCGCCGCCGAGGCGGAGACCGCGGGCTCGCTGCTGGCCCGTTACGCGCTGCGCGAGGTCTATCCGCGCGCCGTGGTCCAGGCGCACGAGCGCGGGCGCATCGCCTTGGACGGACTGCCGTACGCGGGTCGGATCGACGCGGTCACCGTGCCCACGTCGGCCCTGTCCGGTGAGGGTGGTTCGCTGGCACGCATCGCCGGGCGCGTGCGACAACTGCGCCAGCTGTGCTCCCGCGAGGTCTGCCTCGTGTGGGATGGCGACGGCACGGGATCGGCCCGGGACGCTGCGGTCGACGGGATCCTGGCGCGCGGGACGACCGGGCCCCAGGACCTGGGGCTGGCGGACTTCCTGCTGGGCCTCACCGACGGCCGGCGCAGCGGGGCGGAGGTCGTCCTGTGCGTCGACGGCGCGCAGCAGGGCCTGGCCTTCCTGGAGGCGTTCGAGGCTTTGTTGAGTGACGCCGGAGTGCGGCGCTGGGACCTGCCCGTGCTGCGCCTGTGCGCGCCCGGGACCACGCTCGAGCCCGCGGCCCGCATCGAGAGTGTCGAGGCACGCGTGCAGTTCGCCGCGGCCTTGCCCCGTCCGGGCGTGGTGGGCTCGGCGGTCACGCTGAACCTGCCCCGGCTGGTGCTCGACGGCGGAGCGGACGGTCTCGCGCTGCGCTTCGATCAACTCGTGAGCCTGGCGCGCTCGGCCTGTCGCGCCCGCTCGGTCCTGCTCGAGCGCGACGGTGGCGCCCTGGCGGAGATCGCTGCGCTGTTGCCCGGCGGCGGCGCACGACGTGCGCCCCCGCCGGCCGCGCGACGGCTCGACCTGTGCGGGCTGGCCGAGGCCCTGGCGCTGGCGACCGAGGGCTTGCCGCCCGACCGGCGCGACGACGCCGCGGGCGAACTGGTCGCCGGTTTCGCCGATGCCCTGGCGCGGCATCGCACCCAGTCCCTGGTGACCGAGACCCCCGGCCAGGTGCCGGAGGAACTCGTCATCGGCGTCGCCGCCCGTGAGGCGCGACGTCGCCTGGGTCGCCTCGACCTCGTCTCCCACCCGAACGCCCGCGAACGCCTGTCCCAGGCCCCGGCCAGGGACGGTTACCGTTACGACGGGCCGACCGAAGTGGGGGTCGGAGCGGACGCCGCCCACCGCGGCCATCGGCTGGGCGGCTGGGCGGCCCGGCTCGGTGCCCCGGCGGCCGCCCCCGTGCCGCGCAGTACCGGCGATACTGCGGCCCGGGTCGCGTTCGTCCAAGCCTATTTCACCGCTGTCTCGGACTGGCAAGACGCGCCGAGCCGGCTGGAGCAGCCATGCGCCTGACTCGTATCGAGATCCACGGCTTCAAGTCGTTCGCCGATCGGACCCAACTCGAATTCCCGCCCGGCCTGACGGCCGTCGTGGGGCCCAACGGCTGCGGCAAGTCGAACGTGATCGACGCCATCAAGTGGGCGCTCGGAGAGCAACGGGCCACCGCCCTGCGTGGCGACGAGATGCTCGACGTGATCTTCAAGGGCAACGGCGCGCGTCCGGGGCGCAACTTCGCCGAGGTCTCGCTGGTCTTCGACAACGAGGACGGCACGCTGCCGCTCGAGTACGCCGAGGTGGTCGTCAGCCGGCGGCTGTTCCGCTCCGGTGAGAGCGAGTACCTGATCAACCGTCAGACCGCGCGGCTCAAGGACGTGCGCAACCTGCTCATGGACACCGGGCTGGGGACGGGCACCTACTCGATCATGGAGCAGGGCCGCATCGACGCGGTGCTGTCGGCCAACCCGACCGACCGCCGGCGCATCTTCGAGGAGGCGGCGGGCATCAGCCGCTACCGCGCCCGCCGGCGTGAGTGCGAGAGCAAGCTCGACCGCACCGAGCAGAACCTGCTGCGCCTGGGCGACGTGGTGGAAGAACTCGAGAAGCGCTCCCGTTCGCTCAAGTACCAGGCGGGCCGCGCCCGTTCGTACGAGCGCACGCGCAAGCGCATGCGCGAACTCAAGGCGCTGTTCTACACCCACCGTTGGCAGGAGTTCGGCGGTGAGCTGGAAGGGCTCGAGCTGACCGTGAACGAGCGCGAGGGCGAAGAGGCCTCCGCGCGCAGTGCCCTGGACGCGGCGCGCAAGGAGCTGGGGGCGCTGCAGGCCGGCCTCGAGCAGGCCCGCGCGCGAGTCGACGAGGTGGCCGAGGAATTCAGCCGGGCCAGCGCTGCCGTCGACGCGCTCTCGGAGCGCGAGGCGGTGACGCGCGAACGACTCGAGGAGATCGCGGCTCGTCGTCAGATCCTGGGTGATCGCGTGCGCGGGCTCGAACTGGCGCAGCAGGAGCGTCAGCGCGAACTCGACGAGGTGGACCAGCGGGTCGAGACCAACGGCCAGGAGATGCAGGCCTCCGGCGCCGCGGTGGAGACGGCTCAGGGCGAGTTGAATGCCGCCGAGCAGAAGCTGGGGCAGTGGCAGGCGCTGGCGGATGCCCGCCGTGCGTCCGCGCTGCAGAACCAGGCGGCGCTCACCGAAGCGCGCAACCGCAGGGCTGAACAGCGGTCATTGCACGCCGCGCTCGAGGCGTCCCACGCCAGGCTCGCCGAGCGCACGCAGGAACTGCACGCCGAGCTGGAGTCCCAGGCCCTGGTGCAAGGCGAGTTGTTCGCCGGCGCACGGGACCTGGACACCAACCTCGGGCGGGCGCGGGAGGTCCACGCCGAGGAGGTCCGCAGCCGGGACGCGGGGGCGGGGCGCACCGAGCAGCTCGACGCCGAGCTCGGCGCGGGTCGTGAACGCCTGGCTGCCGTGGCGTCCCGTCACGAAGCCCTGGCCGAACTCATCGCCCGTCGCGAGGGTCTCTCGCCCGGCGCACTGACCCTGCTCGACGCCGGGTTGCCCGGGGTCGAGGGGCTGGTGGTCGATCACCTGCACGTGCCGCGGGAACTCGTCGACGCGGTGGAGGTGGCGCTCGGCGCCAGCGCGGAGGCGATCGTGGTCGCGACGCGCGCCGACGGTGTGGCCGCGCTCTCGTTCCTGGCCGACAAGGAGGCGGGCCGGGTCCTGATCCTGCCGCGCGATGCGGTCCGGCCCCGGGCCCAGACCGGAGACGGTCAGCGTCTGGTGGACCTGATCCGGATCAGCGGTGGGCAGGACATCGAACGCGTGGTCGAAGCGCTGCTCGGTCACGTGCGCCTGGTGCCCGATCGGGACGCCTTCGCCCACTGCCCGCTGGACGGCGAGACCGTCTACGTGACGCGCTCGGGTGAGATGCTGGACGAGCGGGGCGTGCTGCGCGGAGGGCGCGCCACGGATGAAGACGGCCAGGTGGCCCGGCGCGCCGAGTGTGAAGCCCTGGCGCTCGAAGAGCAGGAGCTCGGTGCGCGCGTCGAGCGGCTCGCCGTCGAGCGGGCCCGCTGCGCCGACGAACTGGCCGGCATCCAGGCGCGGCTGGTCGAGGCCGAGCGCCGCCTGCGCCGGCTCGAGGGTGAGCGTGAGCGCCTGTCGGAACGCGAAGCCCAGGTGGCGGAGCGGCGCGACACGCTGGAACGGGACTCCACCCTGGTGGAGCAGGACCTCGAACGGACCGGCGCTGAGCTGGAACGGGCCCGGACCGAACTGGAACAGTCCACGGCTCTCGAAGCGCAGCTCGAGCATCGGGTGGTGTCGGATCAGGCCGGCGAGGAACGCTCGGTCGGCGATCGCGAGGCACTCGACGCCGCGGTGGGTGAGCAGCAACGCACACTGGCCACGGCGCAGGTCCAGCTCTCGGCCTTGCGCGAACGCGCCGAGTCGCTCACCGCCGAGCGTCGCCAGGTCCAGCGGGGACTCGAGGAGCGACGTGCCGACCTGGAGCGGGCGCGGACCGAGACCGCCGAGTTGCAGACGCGCCGGGAGTCCCTGGCCGCGGAGCTGCAGCAGCTCGAGGAACGCGGCGCGACCCTCGCGGAGGAGCGCGACGGCAAGGCCGGCGAACTCGATGCCGCGCGATCGGGCTCGAACGAGTTCGCGGGGCGCCTCAAGGGGGAACAGCAGACCCTGGATGCCAAGCAGTCGCGTCTCGACCAGACGGCCGAGGCGCTGTCGGCCGCGCGCATGCAGTTGGCCGAGAGCCGCATCCACCGCGACGGACTGCGGGAGAAGGTGCTCGAGGAACTCGAGGTCGACCTGGCCGAGTGCGACGCAGGCGTGTTGCTCGCCGGGCTGGAACTCGGGCCGGACGGACAGCTCACGGGCAGCGCCGGATCCGAAGCGGACGCTGGGGACGAGCAGGACGACGACGCGCAAGCACCCGCCGACGGGTCGGACGCCGAACCCGGAGTCACGATCGTCGCAGCGCTCGGCGAGGGCGTGGAGGGACCGCCCACTGCGGAACAGGCCGCGGCCGCCGTGGATGCCGTCCAGCCCGCCACGCCCGTGACCGCAGCGGCCGATGCACCGGCGATCGACATGGACACCTTCGACTGGTCGGCGATCGAGAAGGAAATCGAGTTGTTGCGCGACCGGTTGGCGCGCATGGGCAACGTGAACCTCGCGGCCATCGACGAGCTGGCCGAAGTCGACGAGCGACTGGGCTTCCTCACGGGCCAGCGCGACGACCTGGTCGCTGCGAAGAAGACGCTGATCGACACCATCGGCCGGGTCAACCGCGAGTCGCGCGAGCGTTTCGTGGCGGCCTTCGAAGAGGTGCGCGAGCACTTCCGCGTGATCTTCCGCAAGCTCTTCCAGGGTGGCCGCGCGGACATCATGCTGGAGGAGGGCGTCGACGTCCTCGATGCGGGCATCGACATCCTCGTCGCGCCGCCGGGCAAGGACCAGCGCTCGATCAGCCTGCTCTCAGGTGGTGAGCGGACGCTCACGGCGGTGGGGCTGCTGTTCTCGTTGTTCCGCGCACGCCCGAGCCCCGTGTGCATGCTCGACGAGGTCGATGCCGCGTTGGACGAGACGAACATCGATCGCTTCTGCCGCGTGCTCGAGGACTTCCTCGGCGAGAGTCAGTTCCTGGTCGTGACCCACGCGCGGCGCACGATGAGCTACGCCGGCACGATCTACGGCGTCACGATGCAGGAGCACGGCATCAGCCGAGTGCTCAGCCTGACGCTGGCCGAGTACGAGCAGGGCAAGTCGAAGCAGGTCGAGGGCAAGGGCGACGTCGTGAGCGGCAACGGAGGTCGCGCGGGTCGAGCTGGCAAGCGACGCGGCGCAGCATCCGACGGCACGGCGGACGACCAGGGCAGCAACGATCCGGCGGGGCCGCCGAAGGGGCGCCGCGTGGTCATCGATGCGGCTGCCGAGCCGCTTCCCCAGGCACCCGACACGGAACTCGAGCAGCTCTCCTGAAGCATGCGGCGGAAGCCGCAGCGCCGCGCGCGGACGGCGCGGACATGGTTCTCGACCCGGCTCGGAACGAGCGCCCGGGGAGAAAGCGGATCAGGGGCAACTCTGGGGAAAAGGGGAAGAAGGGGAGAAGAGTTTTTACAGCCTGATGAGGGCAACCCCCTGACCCGCAGGGCTCAAGGTACTGGGTCCTCCGAGGGCTCGCAATGGCAGTTCGCCCGGTTTTTGGTCCCCCCCCAGCGTCCCGTCGGGGAGACCACCCCGGGCCGGGCCGGAAGCCCGCCAGAACGGGGTGAGGGCCGTTGTGCGGGGGCCGCGGGCGGCGCTCGATTCGCCCGCTCCCGCACAACACAATGGCACTCTCGGCGGCTCTCCCCGGGCTCCGAGGGGCTCCGGGCCATACCCTCGCGGTACCCGCGCGAGTTACAACCGGGGATCGACCCGCGGTTCCACTCCCGACCGCTGGGTTGACTGCTCCCTGGGCGGTCTCGCCCGCTGACCCACTCACGTTCCGCTCCACACGAAGCTCTGCGATCCATGACCAGCGGGCTGTTGACCCACCTGAGACCTCGCCGCAAGCCGCGCATCGTGCTGGTGGGGGACATGATCCTCGACCGGTACCAGTACGGCGTCACCGAACGCATCTCACCCGAGGCGCCGATCCTCGTCCTGGCCGCCTCCAATGAGGAGTTGCGTCTCGGGGGCAGCGGGAACGTCGCCGCCAACCTGGCCTCGCTCGGGGCCGAACTGCAGTGCGTTGCCGTGGTGGGGGACGACGAGGGCGCCGCGCAGATTCGTGACCTGCTGTCACGCTCGGGCCTCAGCGCCGAAGGGCTCGTGGTGGATCCCTCGCGGCCCACGATTCGCAAGACGCGGCTGGTGTCCCAGAGCCAGCAGCTGCTGCGCATCGACGAGGAGCGGGTCGGTCCGCTCAGCGCCGCCGTGGAGGCGGCCGTCCTGGATCGCCTCGAGCAGGCGCTGGTCGGTGCCGACATCGTCGTGGTGTCGGACTACGGCAAGGGCACGCTGACCGATCGTGTGTTGGAGCGGGTCTGCCGCGCGCCGGATCGGCTGCGCGTCGTGGTGGACCCCAAGGGCCGCGACTATGCGCGCTACCGCGGCGCGAGCATCCTCACGCCGAATCGCATCGAAGCCGAGACGGCGACGGGCATCCTGCTCGACGGCCCCGAGGGCATTCGCCGCGCCGCTGAGCACCTGTGCAGCATGGCCGACCTCGACGCCGCGGTGATCACGCTCGGCGCCGAGGGCATGTACTGCCGCCTGGCGGACGGGTCGCGCGAGATCACCATCCCCGCCCGGGCTCGCTCGGTGTACGACGTGACGGGCGCGGGCGACACGGCCATCTCGGTGCTGGCCTTCGCGCTCGCGGACGGAGCCGACCTGGAGGCGGCGCTCACGTTGGCCAACGCGGCGGCGGGTGTGACGGTGCAGCGCTTCGGTGTGGCCGCGATCACCGCGGACGAGATCGAGCGGGCGCTGGGCGATGCTCTCGGCTCGTCACACAAGCTGCTCACCCTGGACGAGCTCCGGTTGCGCGTGGAGGCCGAGCGTCGCGCCGGCCGCTCGGTCGTGTTCACCAACGGTTGCTTCGACGTGCTGCACGTCGGACACCTGCAGTACCTGGAGTTCTCGGCCCACGAGGGCGACGTGCTGGTCATCGGCGTGAACGACGACGCGAGCGTGAAGCGCCTCAAGGGCGAGGCGCGGCCGGTGAACGGCGCCGAGGACCGTGCCGCGTTGCTGGCCGGACTCGAGTGCGTGTCGTACGTGACGATCTTCCCCGAGGACACTCCGGCCGCGTTGATCGAGGCGATCACGCCCGACGTCCTGGTGAAGGGCGCCGACTGGGCCGACAAGGGCGTCGTGGGACGGGAGTGGGTCGAGCAGCACGGCGGGCGTGTCGTGCTCGCCGACCTCAAGCAGGGCTACTCCACCACGGCCACCCTGCAACGGATGGAACTCGACTGACCGCGTCCGGGAGCCTGGGCATCGAACCGCGAGCGGCCATCGAGACGGAACGATCGGCCGCCGCAGGCGCGTGGTCACCCGAGCGGGTGCTCGTGCGCGTGCCGAACTGGATCGGCGACATCGTCATGGCCACGCCCGTCCTGCGCGCTGTGCGAGCGCACTGGCCCGAGGCGCAGATCACGGCGGCGGGACCACCCCACGCGGCGGCGATCCTGGGCGGTTCGAGCCGGGTGGACGCCGTCGTGCCGCTGCCCATGCGCGGCCCGGGCGGCGGACCGGGTGCTCTGCCGCGACGCCTGGGGACCGCCTGGAAGGCCGGGCGCTGCCTGCGCGAGGGGCGCTTCGACCTGGGCCTCGTGCTGACCAACTCGTTCTCGTCGGCGCTCGCGTTGCGCCTGGCGGGCGTGCCCCGGCGGGTCGGCTACGGCGGGGGCGGGCGCGGTCCGTTGCTGACCAGGCGCCTGGTGGCCCGCCGCGAGGGCGGACGGCACCGCAGCCCCGAGCCCATGGTCGAGAGCTACCTGCGGCTGCTCGACCTGCTCGGGGTCGCGCGCGCCGGCCACCGTTACGAGTTGTTCGTGACCGATGACGACGAGCAGCGCGCGAGCACCTGGCTGCGCGAGGCCGGCTGGGATGACGGAGCGCCGCTGGTCGGCATCCACCCCGGCGCGTCGTTCGGGCCGAGCAAGCTCTGGCTGCCCGAGCACTTCGCGTCCGTGGCGAACACCCTGGTGGCGCGCTACGGGGCCCGGGTGATCGTGTTCTGCGGGCCGCGTGAAGCGGACCTGGCCCGGTCGATCGCCGAGCGCGCCGGCTCGTCGGTCCTGGCGGCGGCGGACGCGCCGATCGCGCTGTCGACGCTCAAGGCCATGGTGCGGCGGCTGTCCCTGCTGATCTCGATCGACACGGGCCCACGCCACTTCGGGGCGGCCTTCGACGTGCCTACGGTGGTGCTCATGGGCTCCACCGACCCGCGCTTCACCAACACCAACCTGCACTCGAGCGCGGTCGTGCGTACCGCGCCGGCGTGCAGTCCGTGTCAACGCAAACACTGCCCGCGCGTGGGCGCGGAGCACATGCTGTGCATGACGACACTCACCCCCGCGATGGTGCTGGCCGCGGCCGAGGGCCTGCTCGCGGGTCGCGTCGCCCGAAACGAGGGATCATGACGATCAGCTTCCAGGTCACGCTCGGATGGCTCTCGCTGCTGGCGTGGTGCGCGCCCGGAGCGGCGGCCCAGGCAGCGGTCGAGGATCCGCCGCCGAGCCTCGTGCCGCACGAGCACGTGCTGCTGTCCAACGGCATGCACGTCGTGCTGAACCCCGACGCCGGGGCGCGCTGGGTCGTGGTCGACCTGGTCTACGGCCTGGGCAGCCGCGACGATCCGTCGGGTCGCAGCGGCTGGGCCGCGTTGGTGGCGCAACTGATCCGCGACCGACTGGACGCGGTCTCGGCCACGCTTGTCGTCGACGGCGTGCGCAGCGAGGTCACACTCGGCCGGGATCGGCTCTCGCTGCGCTGGGAGGGGCCGGCTGACGCGCTGCCGCGGGTGCTGGAGGCACCGCGCGTCGTGCTCGGGGCGCCGGTCGGCCCGCTCGACCCGGCGCGCATCGAGGCGGCGGCGAAGGCGATCCCGCGCGAGGCCCCCGCCGATCACGACCCGTACGGGGACGGCTCGCTCGACATCCTGCTGCACGAACTCATGTACCCGGTGGGCCATCCGTATCACCACCCGATGAGCGGACGCGCGGACGAGCTGGCGGCGACGAGCGTGAGCGAACTGGACCGTTTCGTCCGGCGCCTGCTGCGCGCCAACAACGCGACGCTCACCGTGGCGGGGTTCTTCGACGCCGAGGCATGGCGGTCGCGGCTCGAGTCCTGGTTCGGCCGGATCCCACCGGGCGCCGAGGTGCGGCACGAGGTGGTCCAGGGTGCCCAGGTGGAGATCCCCCGGCGCTTCACGTTGCACGATCCGGGTGCCCGGCCGCGACTGGTGTACGCGTACCACACCGGCGGCTGGTTCGGCCCCGGTGACGCCGAGTGTGACCTGCTCGTCCCGCTGCTCGCGCACGACGGCGCGGGGCGCCTCCATCGGCGACTGGTCGAGCAGGACGGTCTGGCGCTCGCGGTGACCGCGCGCCACACCGTGGCGCTGATGGGCGGGTTGTTCACGATCGACGTGCAGTCGTATCCGGGGGTGGACCTCGAAGCGGTCGGGGCGGCCATCGACGCCGAACTGGCCCGGCTGATCGAGGCGGAACCCACGGACTCCGAGGTGGCGCGTGCGCGCGCGCGCGTGCTGTCCGCCTGGCGCGCCGAACGGGACGACCTCGCCCAACGTGCGACGCTCTTCAGCCGCTACGTGCAACGGCTCGGTCACCCCGACGGCTTCCTCACCGACGAGCAGCGCTACGTCAACACGTCGGCCCGCAGCGTGCGGCGCTGGGCCAAGGGCGTGCTCACGCCCGAACGACGGCTGGTGATCGAGGTGCGCCCGGAACTCGAGGTCGGCCCGGAGGGGCAAGCGCCGGTCGACGACGACGCCGCGGCCTTCGTGCCGGTCATGCCCCAGATCGTGGAACGGCCCAGCGGGTTGTCGACCTGGTGGGTCGACTGGCCCGGGACCCAGAGCGTCGAGCTGCGGCTGGTGCTGACCGGGGGGCGCGTCGCCCAGGACGGGACGGCCGGCCTGGCGGAACTCACGGGGCGACTGCTGCGCGCCGGCTCCGGCGCGCTCTCGGCGGGGGACTTCGCGGCGGCGGTCGAGAGCCTGGGGGCGAGCTTCACGGCCCGGGTGGAGGCCTGGGGCACGGTGCTGTCCATGCGCGTGCCTGTCGCCGCGGTCGAGCAGGCCGCCGTGCTGTTGCACGACGCCGTGACCGACCCGCGTTTCGACGAGCGTGACTTCGAGCGGGAGCGCCGGTCGATGTCCTGGGAGACCTGGGGTCGTGGGCCCCGGGAGGTCGCGCGCGCACGCGCCGAGGCGGCGCACTACGGCACCGGGCACCCCCTGGCGGCGGACCGTTTTCTCGACCAGCTCTCCCTGCGGGAACTCACGCGCGACCACGTGGCGCTGTTCCACGCGTCCTCGGCGCAGCCGCGTGGTGCGGCGTTGATCCTCGTGGGCGACCTCGAGCCCGATGTGGTCGAACGCGTGATCGACGTCGTCGATCGGGACTGGCCCGACGGCTCCGGCTTCGACGTGACCTCGCTGCCGCGCGCCCGGTCGGATGGTGTGCGCGTGTTGGGTGTGCCCCACGACGCGGGCTCACCTGGCGCCGGCCCTGCGGACGCCGACCGCGTGGTGGCCCACGTGCTGTTGCCGGCGTCCGGCGGGCACGGCCCGTCGCAACTCACCGCGCGCTTGCTCGCTGCGCTCCTGGATGACGAACACGGGCCCGTGCAGGCCGAGTTGCGGGCCCGGGGCGCCCGGCAAGTGAGTGCGCGCTACGAGCCGCGCCGCACGCACGGCCTGCTGGGCATCGACCTGCAATGGTCGCTGGATGACACCGCGGCGGTGTTGGACGGCGTCATGCAAGCGCTGGGACGGGTGCGGCGTGGCGAGGTCGACGCCGCTGCGGCCGCCCGCGCCCAGGGGCTGCTGCGGCACGAACTGCTGGCGGCCTACGCCAGCCCCGCCGCGTTGGCGGAGTTGTGGGCCGGGCTCTGGCTGGATGGCGCGCTGCCCGTGGTGGAAGCTGCGTTCCATCGCGCGCTGCCGCTGATGGGCGCTGAGCAACTGGCTCGCTCGGGTAGGGCGCTCGTCCCGGGTGACGAACTGGTGATCGTGTTGGTGGGCGACGGCGACCGGCTGGAGGCGCGCCTCGAGGGCGTGTCGCTCGGCTTCGACGCCGACGTCAACGAGCCGTCCGACGCCCCGGACCACGAGGCGGCCCGCGCCGACGGCGCTGCCGACGAGGAGGATTCGTTCTGAACACGTCGCCCCGGTCGAGCACGCAGCGGACGCGCGTGCGCCTCAAGACCCACCCCAGCCCCCACCCGTTCGTGCGCCGGCACCTGATCGCCGACGAGCCGCGCGGTGTGGCGACCGGGGACGTGGTCACGCTCGTGTCGCCCGAGGACGTGATCCTGGGCGACGCCCTGTGGAACGAGCGCTCCGACATCGCGGCACGGCGCCTGACCGACGGGGACGTGCGCTTCGACGACGCCATGCTCGAGGAGCTGCTGGAGCGGGCCGTCGCGCTGCGCGAGGGGCTGCCCGGCGTCACGGACGCCGGGGAGGCCTGGCGCGTGGTGCACGCCGAGGGTGACGGCCTGTCGGGCCTGGTGGTCGATCGCTACGGCGACGTGCTCGTGGCCGAGCTGTACAGCGCCGGTTGGGTGCCGCGCGCCGGCGCCATCGTGGACTTCCTGTCACAGCGCCTCGGCACCCGTCACGCGCGCGTCTCGCTCGGCGTGCGCGTGGCCCAGCTCGAGGGCGTCCCGGCCTTCGAGCAGAGCAGTCCGGAGTGCCCGCGTCGGGTCGTCGTGCGCGAACACGGTGTGCGCTTCGGCATCGATCTGGCGGTGGGCCACAAGACCGGTTTCTTCTGCGACCAGCGCGACAACCGGCAGCAGCTCGGGCTGCGCGCGGGGCCGGGCGAGGTGCTCGATGTGTGCTGCAACACGGGCGGCTTCGCGCTGGCGGCGGCGGCCGAGGGGCGGGTGGGCAAGATCACCGGAGTGGACCTGGACGAGAAGACGATCGCGGTGGCCAAGGCCAACGCCAACCTGAACCAGAGGCGCATCTCGTTCGTGCACGCCGACGCCTTCGACTGGATGCGCCAGGTGGGTGGCGCCGGGCGGCGCTTCGCCACGCTGGTGGTCGACCCGCCCAAGTTCATCCCCACGCGCCGCGACGTGAAGACCGGTGAGGGCAAGTACCACGACCTGAACCGGCTGGCCTTCGGTGTGGCCGGACCCGGTGCGCTGATGCTCACCTGCTCCTGCTCGGGGCTGCTGTCGCGGGACTCGTTCTTCGGGTTGATCCAGACCGCCGCCCGCAAGGCCGGGCGGAGGGTGGCGGTGCTGGGTTGGACCGGCGCCGCTGCGGATCATCCGGTGTTGCTCGAGTGCCCCGAGACCGAGTACCTGAAGGGACTCTGGTTGCGCGTGTGGTGAGTGCCGATCGCGCAGCTCCTACCGACCGACTTCTCGCTCCGGACTCCTCGAGCATGCCCCAGGGCCCCGTCATCGTCGTGCACGGAGGTGCCGGCTCGTTGCCCAACGAGGAGGACCGGCGGCTCTACCAGGTCGGCGTCACCGACGCGTTGCGCATCGGCGTGGCGGCTCTGGAGCGGGGGGCGCGGGAGGCGGTGCGCGAGGCGGTCATGCACCTGGAGGCCCACACGATCACCAACGCGGGGCGCGGCGCGGCCCTGGCGCGGGACGGCACGGTGGCGCTGGATGCCGGCTTCATGCTCGGCGCCGACCGCCGCTATGGCGGGGTCACCGGTGTCGACGACACGATGCACCCGGTCTGCCTGGCCGAACACCTCACGGCCGGCGGCGAGTACGGGCGACTGCTCGCGCCCCCCGGCGTGGCCGGGCTGGCGGGGCGCCTCGGGGTGCCGACCTGTCCTTCCGCAGACCTGATCACGGATCGCGCGCGACGACTGCACGCCGAGCGCCTCGCGGCCGCCGCTCCGGCAGCGGGGACCACGCCCTGGCTCGACACGGTGGGCGCCGTGGCGATCGACGCGGATGGGCGCACCGCCGCCGCCGTGTCGACCGGTGGCATGAGTTGCAAGGCCAGCGGTCGGGTGGGGGACTCGCCCGTCGTGGGGGCGGGGTTCTGGGCCGATGATCGCTTCGGTGCGTGCGTGACGACCGGCGTGGGCGAGGCCTTGTTGCGCCAGGGCAGCGCCCGTCGCTGCGTACAGCTCCTGGCCGACGGGTTGTCACCGGAGCAGGCGGCGGCCCGTGCGCTCGAGGAGGTCGTGGACTACCCGGGTGACATGCGCGGTGCGTCCGGACTGATCCTGGTCACGCGCGATGGGGCCGTGTGTCTCGACCACAACAGTGCCGAGATGTCATCCGGGTGGGCGCGCCCGACGGAGCGCGCCGGCTCAGGTGACGCGTTCGAGACGGGCTCGTGGGAGGTCAAGGCCGTCTGGCGCAGGGAGCTCCGGTGAGTCTCCCCGACGCGACACGCGCCGAGCTGTTGGAGCTGAAGGCGCTGCGTGAAGCGCGCGTCCGCCGCGACCGGGGCGAGTGCCTGATCGAAGGACCGCGCCTGCTGGAGGAAGCGCTGGCCGCGGGGCTGGTGCCGGGGCTGGTCGTGGTGCAGGACGATCTCGACGGGGCCGGGCTGGCGTTGGTCCGTCAGGCGCAGGCGGCGGGTGCACGGGTGGTGCGCGTGGACCGCGACCGCGGTGTGCGCGTCTCCGACCGTGTGTCCGCGCCGACCCTGCTGGCCTCGGTGCCGACCCCCGCCCCGTGGGAACTGGCCGGGCCTGCGGTCGGGCCCTGGCTGGTCGTGATCCTCGCCGGCCTGCAGGATCCGGGCAACGTGGGCACGCTGCTGCGCTCGGCCCGTGCCTTCGGCGCGACGGCCTGCCTGCTCACGGCCGGCACGGCGGATCCGTTCGGACCCAAGGTGGTGCGGGCGTCGGCGGGTGCATCGCTGCGCCTGCCCTGCGCGCGCGCCGAACTCGAGCAGTTGCGCGCGGTCCCGGGCGGCGGGGACTGGGCGGTGGTCGCCGCGGTGTCTCCCGGCGCCGCACCGGGCGCAGGGCCGGGCGCAGGGCCGGGCACAGAGTCGGGCACAGAGTCGGGCGCAGAGTCGGGCGCAGAGTCGGGCGCAGAGTCGGGCGCAGGGCCGGGCGCAGAGTCGGGCGCAGGGCCGGGCGCAGGACGAGCCGACGGGGAGCAGGGTGGGTCGGAGCGGGGGCGCTTGGAACCCGGGCGCTTGGAGCTGGGTCGGTTGCCGGTCCACTGCGCGCTGGTACTGGGTCACGAGACGCGCGGCGTGGAGCTGCCCGGTGACGTGCTGCGGGTCAGTATCGCCCACGAAGCGCACACCGACAGCCTCAATGTCGCCATGGCGGGTTCGATCCTGCTCGCCGACTGGTACCGGACCCACGGCCCGTGAGCGCATGAGACCCGCTCGCTCCGACGACGAGGCGTCCCGCCCGCACGCCCCGCGGACCGAGGTGGCCGCGGCGGTCGTGGTGGAGGGCGATCGGGTGCTGGTCCAGACGCGCCCGGCCGGCCGCACCTACGCCGGTTGGTGGGAGTTCCCCGGCGGCAAACAGGAGCCGGACGAGGACGGGCCGGCGTGCGCGCAGCGCGAGTGTCGCGAGGAGCTGGGCCTGGCCGTACGCGTGCTGCAACCGCTGCACACCGTGGCGTGGGAGTATCCGGGCGCGCGGGTGCGGGTCACGTTCTACCTGTGCGCACCGGCTCCGGGCGCCGCGCCACCCGAACCGGTCGAGGGCCAGGAGCTGCGCTGGGCCGACGTCGCGGCGCTCGCCGAGTTGCGCTTCCTGCCGGCCAACGCCGAGGTCCTGGAGCTGCTGCGCGCCCGGTTGGGGCGCGACGCTACTGACGCTTGAGGTAGATCTTCACGTCTTCGAAGGACTGGCCTTCGCCGACGGAGATCTCCGTGGTCGAGCGCTGCGAGATGACGAGGCGCAGGATCGGGTTGATCATGCGACCGTCGGATTCCTTCTCGGGGCTCAGCGTGAGCTTGTAGTCGCCCGCGCGCAGGTTGGGGAACTCGAACAGGCCCTCGGAGTCAGTGGTCGTCGACTCGACGAAGCCGGTGCCCCCGTCCTGGCTGAGCTGCACGCGGCTGAACTTCAGCGGCACGCTGGAGTCGTCGTAGGCGCGGCCCGCGATCCGGGCGCCCTTGGGCAGCGTCAACGTCACCGGTGCGTTCTGGCCCAGCTCGTCGTCCATGACGATCACGTCGTTGCGCTCCCGGCTCGCCCACTTGTCGTGACGGGCCGACACCTGATAGGTGCCCGCCGGCACGTTGGTGATCGAGAACTTGCCGGTCGCGTCGGTCACGGTGGAGTACACCGCTTCTCCCGACGGCGCGATCTGGGCGAAGATCTTGGAGATCGGGCTCTCGACGTAGTTGTTCTCGTTGATCGCGACCTTGGCGCCGGCCAGGCCGTTGCCGTCGGGGTCGCGCACCGTGCCCTGCACGGTCCCACCGCGGCCCAGGTTGATCGCGACCTCGGGCGGCGTGCTTCCCGGGCCGCCCACCGCGAACTCGGTCGAGTGGCTGTTGGCGAAGCCCTTGGACCGCGCTTCGAGCACGTAGGTGCCCGTGTCGATGTCGTCGAACTCGAAGCTGCCGTCGGCGGAGTTGAAGCCCTGCTTGCGGTTGAGGTACGTCGGCGGCCGCCCGGGATGGGACTTCATCAGGTGCAGTTGGAAGCGTTGCACGGGCTGGCCGGAGGGCGTGCGCACGAAGCCGCGCACCAGACCGCGGCGCTTCATGACGACCTCGATCTGGCCCTCGTCCACGTGCACCTTGGCGATCTGTGCGTCGGCGTAACCCTTGGCGGTGCCGCGCAGGTGGTAGGGGTGGTCGCCCAGGCCCTCGAGCAGGAAGCGACCGCCGGCGTCGGAGACGGCGACCGAGTTGCCCTGGAAGGCCTTGGTCATGGCGGTCACCTCGATGCGTGCATCGGGTACGGCCTGGCCGAGGTCGTCGACGACCGCTCCCGCCAGGGTGCGGCCGATTCCCAGCTCGAAGTGCAGTTCCTGGTCGCGGGCGCGCCCCTCGAGCGCGTAGCTGACGCTGCGGCTCTGGCTCTCGTAGCCCTCCG
>JAJDEQ010000075.1 GCA_029259695.1 Planctomycetota bacterium | reverse complement strand
GGGCTCTGCTGCCGCTGCGCGGGTGACACTGGGGGGGTGCTGCGGGCCCCCGCGCCTACGGAGGGGGGGGGGGGGCGCGGCGGCGCGCGCCGCCCCCGCGTCGTTCGCGGCCCAGAACCGGGCTCCGGAGCTCGTGGCTGCGGCGACATGTCGCGCCCTCGGATGCCTCCGGCAGCATGTCGAGCGTCCTCAAGGGGACGTCGACGCCGGCTCGGGCGGGTCGAGCTGCTGCTCGAGGTCGAGAGCCCAGAGGATCGCGTTGCGCAACAGGCGTTGCGCGGCGGGCTGCTCGCGCTGCGCCCGGGCCCCGAGCGCGATCACCAGGACGCGCGCTCCCGGTCCGTGCCGGATCCAGGCGGCCGGCGCCGAACCGTCCCGTGACGCGAGCAGCACGCGACAGACCTCGTCGTCCAGCACGACGCTCGGGAGGCGCGCGGAGAGGTCGCTGTCGTCGACGGCGCGCAACACCGGGTGTCGCGCGGGATCGAAGCGCTCCCGCTCACCGTCCGGGTCCTCGCCTTCCACCTCGTCCGCGAACTCGTCGGTGATCTCGCGCGGCGCCGCGATGCCGAGTGTGTGCGCGACCCGCTCCGTGCCCGGAGCTTCGGCGAGGCCGAGCGCTTCGTGATCGGGGAACGCGGCGAGGCTCGGGCCCAGGGCGATCAGCGGGCGCCCCGAGTCCACGTAACGTTCCAGCGTCTCGACGCAGGCCTCGGGCAGGTCCTGCGTCCAGGCGCAGAGCGCGAGGTCCGCATCGCGCAGGGCGTCGAGGTGATCCGTGGTGACGACGACGACCTCGCCGACGGAGGTCAGGGTGGGCAACAAGGACGCCGCGTCGGTGTGGTCATCGACGACGAGCGCGATCCGCGGCGGTCGCTCGCCGCCCGGCCGCGCGAGCAGCGTGTACCAGGCTTCGGGGTGCAACAGGGGACGCCCCTCGGTGTCGCGCAGGCCCTCGGCGATCAGCTCGTGGACGTAGCCCTCCCGCAGCGAGTCGACGGACAGCTCGATCAGCGTGCCGTCGGCCGAGACGGAGACGTCGGCCAGGTCGAGCTCCCAGTCGTCCATCTCGTCGCTGCCGTAGTCGCTGTGCAGCTCGTAGGTGAAGCGGCGCAGTGCCCACGTGTCGGGGTCGAGGGCGGAGCGTTCGTCGACGGGCGCGGTGAAGGTCAGCCGGAACCCGACCTCGGTCACCTGCATGCGTTGGATCTCGAACGGCACCGCGCCTGTCCACGTGAGCCGTTGCAGTCCCCAGGGATCGGGGCCGAGTGACGACCAGCCCCGGTCGGACATGCCGGCCCAGAGCCCGCCGCGCGCATCGAAGGCCACGCGGATCACGCCCGACTGCAGCCCCTCGCGGAAGCGGAAGCAGGCGCCCTGCCAGGCGCCGTCGACCTGCTCGAGGAAGACGCGCAGGACGTTGGCGCCGTATTGATCGCCGACGAAGAGCTGGCCGTCGAACGGGCCGAAGGCACCGCCCGTCTCGTCCCAGGCCATGCCGCTCGGCGAGCGGCCGGTGACGTCGTAGGGGAACCAGACGGCGGGCAGGGTGAAGCCGGGCACGCGCTTCACGGCGGTGGGCATCAGCACGCCGTCGGGGAGCTCACCCGGGTGCACCACCGGCGACTCCGGGCGATGGGCCGAGTCGATGCCGAGCGGGTGTCCGTGGAAGCTGCCCTCGGTCAGTTGGGCGAGTTTGCTGGCGCCGTTCCACTCGCCCTGATTGTCGGTGTAGAAGACGTCGCCCCAGGGGCTGACCTCGACACCGGCGGGGGAGCGCAGTCCTCCCGCGACCGGCTGCAACTCGCCCTGCGGCGTGACGCGCAGGGCCCAGCCGCGCCAGTCGACCGTGCCGAACGGCTGGGCGTCGAACGGGATGTTCAGCGTGATCCACAGGTTGCCGTCCCGATCGCGCCGGGGCCCGAAGGCGTACTCGTGATAACTGCCCGAGAGGTCCCAGTCGTCGCAGACCACGTCGTACGCGTCCGCCTGGCCGTCGCCGTCCTCGTCCCGCAACGCCGTGACCTCACCGCGCTGCACGGTGAGCACCGAGCCCTCGTGCGCGAGCAGCCCGAGCGGCTCCTGCAGGCCGTCGGCCCAGAGCGAGAACCGCGGCGCGTCCGAGGCGGCCGACTCGATGCGCCAGACCTCGCCGCGACGGGTGCACACCAGCAGCGCGTCGTCGGCGAGCGGCAACAGGCCGCCGACCTCGAGCACGATCCCGTCGGGCACGGCGACCGTGTGCAACGCGTAGTACTGATCCTCGGTGGGCGCGTCCTGCACGCCGGGGGCGTCCTGGGGCAGGAGCAGCGCGAGCAGCAGCGGCAAGGTCACCATCGCAGCTCGATCTCGAAGGCGTCGGAGCGCGGCAGGACGATCAGCTCGCGATGTGCCCGGCGGTCACGCACGCGGCCGGCTGCGTTGCGCACGCTGATGCGTAGGCCGTCGCTGGTCTCCCAGCCCCCGTCGACGGCCGTGATCTCGTCGGCCACCGCCGCGCGATGGACGGGGCGCCGCGCGCCCGGGCCCAGGCTGAGCACGAAGCGCCGTACCAGGTACGGACCGTCGCGGCCGAGCTCGGCACGGGGGGACTCCTCGACGACGAGCGAGCGTCCATCGAGGGCGTAGCGGAACGTGGGCAGGCCCGCTTCGTCCCGTGTGTGACCGCGCAGGCGCCAACCCGCGAGCTTGCCCGCTTCCGTCGGCCATGGCGCGTCGTGCGCGGGCAACACGGCGAAGGCCGGGCCGTCGGGGAGATCACGCGCGGTCTCGCCGCCGGGGGTCTCGAGCTGGCCGGCCCGGCCGCGCCAGGTCCCCGCGGCCTGGAAGAAGTCGCCGGTCCAGGTGCGCGCCAGGCGCACGTGGTGCTGGTCGAACGCGACGGACAACCTCTCGGGGAAGCCCACCGAGAGCACCCGGGCGCTGAGTCCCTGCATGAAGGAGCCGACGTACGCCGGGCGCTCGGCCGCGACGATCTCGTACGCGGCGTGGTCGATCACCACGCCGGGCGGCAACGGCATGGCGTCGCCGAGGGCGAGGTAGGCCCAGACTGCGTCGATCTGGGCCTCGGCGTCGCCGTCGAACTCCTTGGTGATGCTCGAACGGCCCTCGTCGAAGAAGCTCGGCATGCGCGTCCCGGCACGCATGGCCAGGGGTTCGCGCATCCAGCGTTCGAACCAGGGGCGTTGCAGTCGTGCGTGCATGCGGGCCAGGTCGAGACCCGGCAGGCCGATCGAGTCCTGCCCGGCTGTCGTGTGACAACTGATGCACGAGAGCCCGCCGCCGCTGCCGGTGAGGCGGCGGCCCGCCGCGATGCGTTCGGGGTCGAAGGCGGGCTCCGCGATGTGGTCGCGGCCGCCGTCCGCGGCGAACAGGGCGTCGCCCAGGTGCTCCACGGCCGCAGCGCCGAAGCGCGGCATGCGCGCGTGCATGTAGGGGCGCACCCGCCCGTCGCCGACGAGCACCTCTTGTAGCGTCTCGCGTCGCAGCTTCGCACCGACCCCGGTGAGGTCGGGGGGCAGTCGGCCTTCGTCACCCAGATCGGCGCTGCTCGCGAAGGCCGCCCGCACCGAGCCCTCGGGCCCGCCGGCGTCGCCCCGTGCGTGGCAGGCGAGACAGTCGAGTCGCGCCAGGGTGCGCTCGACCACGACCTCGTCGGGCAGCGGTTCGGCGAGCGCGGCCGCTGCGACGAGCACGTTGCGCAGCGAGCTCTTCTGCCCCTCGGTCAGGCGATAGTCCGGCACGCCGCCGGGCACCACGTCCCCGAGACATCCATCCTGGAGGTAGAACAGCTCGTCGAACGGCGGGGCGTCGGCCCGCGCGGGCGGCAGCCCTTCCCCGGTGTGGCACGCGCCGCAGTTCAGGCGCTCGAACTGCCTGCGGCCTTCGGCGACGAGCTGCGCGGAGGGCTCGAACGCTTCCCAGCCCTCGGGCTCGTAGAGCTGGAGCGTGGTGCGGAGCTGCTCTGGGGTGAACGGGATCTGCTCGTCGTCGGGGCCGACCCAGCCCGCGGCGAGAGCCGCACCGCCGGAGTTCTCGAAGAAGGTGAGCGTGAGCTCGTGCCAGCCGGCGTCGAGCTCGATCTCGCCGTCGGCGCGTGAGTTGGCGTGCAGGCCGTCGTTGTCGACCACGAGTTCGCCGTCGATGAACAGCAGCGAACCGTCATCCGAGGAGGTGTAGAGCGTGTGCTCGCCGGTCGACGGCACGAGCAGCTGGCCGCTGAGGCGCACGGCGTAGCGTTCGGTGACGTCGTCCTCCTCGTGACCGACGGTCGGTACGACCAGCGTGCGCGCCGGGAACAACCCCTCGAGTTCGGGCACGACGGTGAGTTCATGCTCGAAGTGGTAGACGTCCGAGCGCAGCCCCGGGGCTTCGATGATGCGCGTCGGCCCCGCGGCGTGACGCTTCCGCAGCAGCCACGCAGCCAACGCGTCGGCCTCCTTCGGGTCCAGGTCCATGTCGGGCATGCGGCCCGAGGGCCAGGCGGCGAGCGGATCGGCGAGGAAGCGCGCCAGGGCGCGGCGGTCGGTCTTGGCGGCGAGCGCACTGTTCGCGAGACCGTCCTGGTGGCAGGCGAGACAGCCGAGGCGCGTGAACAACTCGCCACCGTGCTCGATCGGCCACGGGCCCGGCGGCTCGGGAGCCGGCTCGAACGGGCCGCCGAGGGAGGCGAGGTACTGGGTCAGCGCTTCGGCCACCTGACGCCGGCGCTCGGCCCCGAACGGGCGCAGGAGATCGGGCATGCGCGGCGCGTCCTTGCCCGCGTGGGGGTCAGCCAGGTAGCTGCGCAGCCACGCCGGCGAACGGCGCGCACCCACGTGCGTCAGGTCCGGCGCGCACAGGGGGCGCAGCCGCGCGCGCGTGGGCTCGTTCGCCGCGTGACAGGCGAGGCAGTCGAGCTCGGCAACGAGCTGCTCGCCGGCCTCGTCCCGGAAGCCGACGGTGGCATCAGGGGAGCGGTGCTCGGAACGGGGGCCCTTCAGCAGCGCGCAGGCCGCGGCACCGGCCACGAGCATGCAGACGACGAGGGCACGTCGCGAGGATCGTGAAGCTGCGGGGTTCCGTTGCACTGCGGCTCACTGCCGCGTGTAGCGCGTCTCGGCGATCTTGAAGGGCTCGTCGTAGACCTGCGGGCCCTGCTTGGTGAAGTAGACCGATGAAACCAGCTCGTCGTCGCTGACGAGCTCGAGTTCGAAGATGAAGGTCTGCTCGCCCATCGGCGACTCGTCCCGGCCGTGCATGCGGATCGCGCCCTTGTCGTCACGCTTGCCGGTGCCCGTGACCCAGTAGGTGCCCAGCGTGTCGAAGCCCACCGTGGTCCAGACCTTGTTGCGTCGATCGAAGCCGAACATCGAGACGCCCTCGAAGGGCTGCCCCATGAAGTCGCCGCGCGACACCAGCTCCAGGAAGCGGCCGCCCAGGATCATGCGACAGGTGGCCGTGGCCTCCTGACGCATGGGCGCCGCGCCCGGCGCCATCGTGATCGACACCTCGCCCCGCCACTCCCCGGCGTACTTGGCCAGCTCGGCGTGTTCGGGCCCCGGTTGGGCCAGCCGCATGATCTCGGCCATCGCGGCCGGGTCCATCGCGTCCTGGGTCGGGCGTGTGGTGAACGAGAGCAGGCCGACGGCGATCACGACGACCAAGGCGGACAGGCGGAAGGCACGCATGATTCGATCTCCGGGGACGGGGCAGCAGGCTCCCGAGAATACGAAGTCGCGTGGACTCGCGGATAGGAGCTCGCCGTGCCGCGCCGGAGACCCGGACGCACCCCGACCCGGTTCGGTACGGGCCGGTTCGGTACGGGCCGACTTGCAGGCCGGGCGGGGCATGGCGCCCGGTGGGAACCTACGGAACGAACACCGCCGTCTCGGCGTTGCTGGCCGCCTTGAAGCCGCTGTCCGTCACCACGTAGGCGTGGTAGAGCTCGAAGCCGATCAGGATGGCGGGCACCGACGCGGGCATGACCAGGCTCGCCGTGGCGCTGCCCGTCCCGTCGAGCGTGCCGATGAAGTCGGTGAACACCGCGTTGTTGGCGAAGTCGAGGGTGAGTTCGCTGTAGACGTCCCAGACGAGCGGCAGGACGAAGCCGGGGCCGACCGGGATGCCCGGGGACGTGCCGGTGACCGACCCGAGCACCACGTACGTGCGCCCGGCGTGCTTGGAACCGGCGAGCAGATCGAAATCGACCGCGTCACCGGGGAGCGAGACCGACAGTTCACGCTTGTCGGTCCAGAACGTCCGCTCGACGTAGTTCACGCGGAACGCCGTGGGGGTGGCGATCTCCCACACGTTCGTGCCGCCCGTGGTGATCTCGAAGATGCGCCCTTGCAGGCTCGAGCAGATCAGCGTGTTGCCGTTGGGCAAGCGCTCGGCGCTGCTCATGATGGTCGAGTTCATGGCCGGATCCTGGTAGGTCCAGGTCGGCGCGGCCGGGCCGAACACGCCGCCCGGGCCGAAGATGAAGTCGCCCGATCCGTCGATCGGCAGCTCGATCTCCTCGACGCGGCTCGTGGGAGCGATCTGGTTGTTGTAGAGGATGATGTTGCCCGCGCCGGGCAGGTCGGGACCGATGAACTTCACGCCGTGCTGGCGGAACAACTTCTGGTCCGCGGGCGTTCCGGCGCGGTAGGCCTCCGGGTTGCCCCAGCGGTAGAGCAGGTCGCCGCCCTTGCCGTGGTCACCGCCGGTGTGCCCGGCGGCCTCGGCGGTGGTCGTGCTGTGATCGATGATCCAGAACTCGTCCTGGAAGTTCGCGCTGATCACGATCCAGTCGTTCTCGGTGTCGTAGTCGATGCTGTTGACGTGGTTCCAGTCGGCGCTGGTGGTGGCCGGGTAGTTGATGTCCATCAGCTCAGGGTGCGCGGCCACGTCGCCGAAGTTGGCCTTCGTGTTGTCGAAGTCCTGGATCAGGTGATCCCAGAGGTGCCACTCCCACACGATGTTGCCGGTGGTCGCGCCGGTCTGTTCCACTTCGATGATGTGGTCCGGGAAGAAGGACGCGCCGGGGGTCAGGGCCGGATTGCGGCCGGCGGCGATGGCCTCGGCCTGGGTCTTCGTCTCCCACGCCACGAGCAGCACGTTGCCGTTGGGCAGGGACTCGACGTCGTGGTGGTGGATGTTGCCGCCGGTGTCGTAGTCGAAGGACCACAGCAGGCTGCCGTCGAGGGCCAGTCGCTCGATGCCGCCGCCGGTGCCGCCGCCCGGGCCCACGACGCCGGTGCGCACCGTCCGCACCAGGACGCCGTCGTCCTCGACGTACACGGTGTTGCCCGGTTGGTGGGTGCTCGGCCAGGTGTGGATCGTGGTGCCCTGGTCGTCGACCAGGAACGTGTCGGTCCCGCCGTTGGGTGAGTAGACGCGATGACCGGGGGCCGGGCTCTGGGCCTGGGTAGCGCTGGCGAGAGCGGCGAGCAGGGAACCGAGCAGACCCAGGCGCGCGAGTGGGCGGAGGATGACCATGGCGTTGCGTTCTCGGGGGGAGGGAGATGAGGGGGGCGCCGCTCAGCTGCGGGGGAGCGGCTCGAAGTCGGTCGATCATACTCCTGCGCCTTCGGTGACCGTCCGCTCGTCCAGTATCCTGCTGCTCCGGCACGCAGCGTGAGTGGGTGAGCGTGCGACCAGGGTGCATCCGTCGAGCGGGGTCTCATGAACGAGGTGAGTGCGCCGTCCCCGCGTCACGGCGCGCTGCACGTCGTGGCGCTGTGGGCCTTCGCCGTGGCGTGGCCGCTGTTCGACGTGCTCACGCGCGATGCGGCGTTCTTCGTCGCACGGGGGTTGAGCTGGCTCGACGTCGCCGTGCTCGCGCTCGTCACGACGTGCGTGCTGCCGCTGCTGGCGTGGAGCCCGGTGGGGCTCGCGGGAACCCTGGGATGGCGGCGTGTGGCGGGCGCGCTGCAGCTGGTGCTCGTCTTCGTACTGGCGACGTTGGTCGCGCTCCCACTGATCGTGAGGTTGGTCGAGCCCCATGCGGGGCTGCCGCTGCGGACGGTGGGGCGCGATGGGGCCCTACCGGAGGGCGAGTGGACGTCGGCCGTCCTGGCGCTGGGCGCGTCGGCGCTCCTCGGAGTGGTGTTCGCGTGGCTGAGGCAGCGGTGGGAGCCGGTGCGCACGCTGCTCACGGTGTTGTCCCTGGCGGCACCGTTGTTCGCGCTCACGTTCGTGTTCGATCCGGCTGTCCGCGGGGGGCCGGCGCGCGCCGCGGGGCGCTCCGCGGCGCCGCCCCCCGGCGCCACGACGAGCGTTGTGCTGGTGGTGCTCGACGAGTTGCCGCTGACGTCGCTGCTCGATGAGGCCGGCATGGTCGACGGGCGCCTGTTCCCGAACTTCGCCCGTCTCGCCGCGCAGTCCACCTGGTTCCGCAACGCGACGGCGTCCCACGGGCAGACGAACCTGGCCCTGCCCGCCATCGTCACCGGCCGCGCACCCGACGACTCCAGCCTGCTGCCGCTCGCGGTCGACCATCCGGAGAGTCTGTTCACGCTGCTGTCCGCGACCCACGACCTGGTCGTCGCCGAAAGTGTCACCGCCATCTGCCCGGACGCGCTGAGCGGCCGGACGCGCGATGTCGAACCCCTCGGCCGGCGGCTGTTGGCGCTGGCGGTCGATGTCCCCCTGGTCTACGGCCACATCGTGGCCCCGCGAGCGCTGACCGACGCGTTGCCCTCGATCGATGGGGTGTGGGGCGGCTTCTGGGGCGTTCCCGAGGAGTGGGTGGTCGGCATCGAAGGCGCGGGCATCGCCGGTGCCGACGGTGCCGAGGCCGGCACGGCGAGCGGCGAGTCGGGCGACGAGTCGGGCGGCCCCGGGCACGTGGGCGGCGCGTTCGATGCCGTCGCCCACGCCGACGCGCGGGTCGCGTCGTGGAACGACTTCGTGAAGCGCATCGAGGGGCCCGGCGACCGGCCGGGTCTGTTCTTCCACCACGTCATGCTGCCGCACCAGCCGTGGGCGCTGCTGCCTTCGGGGAATCGCATCCTCGGTGACGTGCGCGCGCCCGGGCAGGCCGCGGGACGCTGGTGGGACGACGCGTTCCTCGTCGCCCAGGCGTACCAGCGCCACATGCTCCAGCTCGGCTTCGTGGATCGCCTGCTGGGGCAGTTGCTCGATCGCCTGGAGGCGGCGGGGTTGGACGAGCAGGCGCTGCTGGTCGTCGTCGCCGATCACGGCATGTGCTTCCGGCCCGGCGCCTATCGCCGGCAGGCGCGGCCCGAGACGCTCGACGACATCCGCCGGGTGCCCTTGTTCGTGCGTCGCCCCGGTCAGCGGGAGGCCTTCGTGCGCGACGAGAACGTGGAGACGATCGACATCCTGCCCACCATCGCCGACGTACTCGGCATCGGGGTGCCGTGGGAAGTCGACAGCAGCTCGGCCTTCGGTGGCGTCGAGCGCGAGCAGAAGGTGTTGCACCGCAAGGGGATGGGCCCGCTGGTGTCCGACGGCACCGCGCCCCGCGAGTGGGGGCCGCACCCGCTGCGTCGCCAGCTCTTCGGCGAGGCACCGAGTTGGCCTGACGTCGAGCGCCTGTCCGGGTGGAGCGACCTCGTGGGCCGTGCGATCTACGAGCTGGAGGTTGTCGAGATGCGTGAACCTGGACCGTCGGCGATCTTCCTGGATGGCGGCGACGTGCGCGTCGTGGGTGGCAGACTCGTGCCCGCGCTACTGCGAGGTCACGTCGCGCTGCCGACGGGCGAAGCCGCTCCCGAACGACTCGCCATCGCGGTCGACGGGACCATCGCGGCGGAGGCCCTCAGCTACCATCGCAGGCCCGGCGGCGCGTTGTTCAGCGCGGTCGTCTCCGAGGACGTCCTCGGACCGGGGCGTCACGTGCTCGACGCCTATGCCGTCGGCGACGATGGTCGGCTGCAAGCGCTGAACGCGCCTCGCTGGATTCACCGACGCGGGGCCGGCGGCCGGGCGCAGGTCCTGCGGAGCGACGGCCAGCTGTGGACGTTGGTCGACGCTCCCGGCCGCGCCGCGGGAGAGCTCGAACGGGCGTCCACGCAGGAGGGCGCACTCAGGCTGGTGGGTTGGGCCCACGCGCCACCGGGCTCGGCCCCCGTGGATCACGTGATCGCGGTGACCCCCGACGGCGTGGCGGTCGAACTCGACCTGGGCGAGCGGCGCCCCGATCTCGCCGGCCGTCTCGGCGTCCCCGCCGCTCCGTGCGGCTTCTCGGGTGTCATCGATCGCGATCCTGCGACCGGAGGCTGGAGCTCGGTGCGCGTGTTGGCACTGCTCCGCCCGTCCGCCCGGACGCGCGGCGTCGCCGTGGAGGTGCAACCCGGAGACGGAGCGAGCTGGCTGCGGCGTTGAGGCCGGCGCGTGCTCACGTCGTCCAGGGTGTGGGCAGCGTCGGCAGCGGCCCCGGGGTGCTCGGGACGTGACCGCGGCCATCACCCCGCGGCGTCGCTCGTCTCGGTGTGGACGAACGGCCGCGTGAGCGGTGTGTTCCCGCTTGCTCCGGCTTCGCTGCGCTCAGAAGTCGTTGCGCGAGAACACACCGCTCACGCGGCCTTGCCGACAACCGCGCGATGGGGTGGGGAGGTCGGGGGCGCCTCGTGCGGCATGTCCGCTCCCTTGTCACCGAGGACCCCATCGGATTTGCAGAGGGGGCGGGGGGGAATACA
>JAJDEQ010000074.1 GCA_029259695.1 Planctomycetota bacterium | reverse complement strand
GGCCGACGCCATCGCCGAGCGGCCCGGTCTGATCGACCTGGCGCCCTTCGTTCCGCGTGCGGTGGACCCCGCCGCCGTGCTGGTGCCGTCGTGAGCGGCGCGGGAGCGCGCTGCGATCTTCGTGCCGGGCGGGCTGCGGCCGCGCCCCGTTCACGCCGTCTCGGGTTGCTGCTCGCGTGGATGCTGTTCGCCGCGTGCGCACCGTCGGTGTTGCCGGGCCGCGCCGAGCCCGCCGCTCGGGGAAGTGTCGAGAGCGCCGGCGACGGGAGTGCGGGGCCCGTCGCGCCGGCCGTGGCCGCGCTCGCCGTCCAGGCCTCGGTGGACGCTGCGGGCCGGACCGGAGTCGAGCTCGGCAGCGCCGAGTGGCGCCGCAACGGCAGCGCGGCCGAACCGGCGCGCCATGCCGACGGCGTCGAGCTGGATTTCGACCAGCAGGGCATCCGCTGGGCCGTGATCTTCGAGACCGGCGCCGAGGGCATGGTGCGCCTGGGGCTCGACTGGGATCCGGGGCCGGACGGCCTGCTGTTCGAGGTCGTGCTGGATGGCCGTCGGCTCTCGCCGTCACGAGACGGCTGGCGCCCCGCGCCGAAGCGTCTCACCACGGACCTCGGCCCGGCCTGGCTCGGCGCCGGACGCCACCTGCTCGAGTTCGTGTCGCGCGAGCAGACCCGCGGCGCGTTCGGCCTCCGACGACTGGCCTGGACGCCGCCGGTCGATCGCTGAGCACTCAGCCGCCGCCCGGGCTCAGAGCGTCGTGACGTGGAATCCGCCGTCGACGTAGAGCGTGACACCCGTGATGCCGCGCGCCATGTCCGAGCACAGGAACACGGCTGCGTCGCCCACTTCCGCGGCCTCGATGTTGCGCCGCAGCGGTGAGCGCTCCTTGGTGATGTCGAGCATCTTGGAGAAGTCGCCGATGCCGCTGGCCGCCAGGGTGCGCACCGCGCCGGCCGAGATGGCGTTGACGCGGATGCCGGCCGGGCCGAGGTCCGCCGCCAGGTAGCGCATGCTCGCTTCGAGCGACGCCTTGGCCGGGCCCATCACGTTGTAGTGCGGCAGTACGCGTTCGGAGCCCAGGTAGGACATGGTCAGCAGGCTGCCGCCGTTGGGCATCAGCGGCGCAAGCCGCTGGGCGATGGCGGTGAGCGAGTACGAGCTGACCTCGTGTGCGGTGGCGAAGCCCTGTCGGCTGGTCGCCGTGAAGCCGCCGTCCAGCTCGGACCTGTCGGCGTAGGCGATGGAGTGGATCGCGAAGTCGACCAGCGGCATCTGCTCGCCGATGGCGGCGAACGCGTCGTCGAGGGCGGCGTCGGTCGACACGTCGCAGCGCACGGCGACGGCCTCGCCCGGCAGCCCGGCGGCGAGCTCGCGGGCGCCCTTCTCGAGGCGGTCGTTCTGGTAGGTCAGGATCAGGTGGGCACCGGCCGCCGAGGCGGAGCGCGCGCAGGCGTAGGCGATGCTGCGCTTGTTCGCCACACCGAAGACGATCCCGTGTTTTCCGCCGAGCAACATGCCGGGGATGATAAGCAGCTCCGGGCCGCAATTCTCCCATGAGCTGCCCCGGAAGCCGGTCGGGGCGGTCTCGGGGACCTGCGGCTCGGCTCAGGAACGCGCCGCGGCACCGACCCAGGGCAGGGCCGTCGCCAGGTGCACGCCCCGGCGGCCGATGCGGGCGCGCCAGGGCATGATCTCGACGCCGGCGGCGGCGGCCTCGGTCAGGCCGGCGGCCCACGCCGGGTCGATGTCGGCGGCGGCGTCGAAGTGATCGCAGTCGGCGCGGGCCACGAACGGCAGCAGCACGCCGCGGTACCCCTCCGCGACCACGTGGCTCAGCTCGCGCAGGTGCTTGAGTCCCCTCTCGCTCACGGCGTCAGGGAACAGCGCGGCGCGGCCGGGGCCGCGCAGGGTCACGTTCTTGACCTCGACGTAACAGTCGGGGAGCGCGGCCGACGAGTCCGAGAGCAGCACGTCGATGCGGCTGCGGAGGTCCACGCCGAAGCGGACCTCGGTGCGCACCGTGTCGTACTCGGCCAGCTCGGGGATGCGCCGGCGCCGCAGGGCGTCGGCGACGACCCGGTTGGGGATCGATGTGTCGACGCTTACCCAGGTGCGTCCGGCGCGGATCAGGCGCAGGGTGAACGGCAGCTTGCGCGGCGTGCGGCCGTCTGCGCTCAGGGGGGTGTACGAGAGCATGACCTCGCTCCCGGGTTCGCTGCATCCCGTCATGCGCCCGGTGTTGGTGCAGTGCGCCGTGACCTCGGTGCCGTCGTCGAGGCGCACGTCCGCCAGGAAGCGCTTGTAGCGCCGCAACAGCACGCCGCGTTGGAGCGGCGGATCGAACGTCACTGTGGCTGCCCGCCCTCGAGATCGGCGAGGCTGGTCACGCTCAGGGTGACCTGGCCGTCGGGTTTCGCCGCGACGACGGCTGCACCGCTGCTCCACGAGTTCCGACGCACGTAGCCCAGGGCGCGGGTGCAGTCGGCGCTGGGGTCGTAGGCGGAGCTGGTGAGCGTCCCGGCCGGCTTGTCGGCGTGGTCGCCGGTGCCGAGCAGTTCGCTGCCGGCCTGCAACGCGTGTTGCCCCGGCGCTTCGAGGCGCACGAGTCTGCGTGCGACCTGCCCCAGGTTGAGGATGCGCGCGACGACCTCCTGACCCGGATAACAGCCCTTGGTGATCGATACGTGGCCGTCGAGGCCGGCCTCGAGGGGAATCACGCCGTCGTCCAGGTCGGCGGCCCAGGGCAGGCCGCGCTCGATGCGCACGATGTCCAGCGCCTCGAGGGTGACCGCTGCGGCGCCCGCCTGGTCGAGTCGTCCGAGCAGGGTCTCGACCTCCTCGATCGGCGTGAGCAGGTCGTAGCCGCCGGTCCCCGCGAGCGCGGAGGGCAGCACCAGCAGACCTGCGCTCGACGCGGCCTGGCCGACCGTGCCCGAGCCGGCTGGCCCGGTGCCTTCCAGCGCGGCCGGCGGCTCGATGTCGAGCGCCTGCAGGACCGCGGCTGCGTCGGGGCCGAGCACCGAGACGAACGTGTGGGTGGGACGCAGGTCGGTCAGGCTGACGTCGTCCTGGATCACGTACATGTCCAGCAGGCGCAGCAGCTTGTCGCCGCCGTTGTTGCCGCCGCTGGGGACGTCGAGCAGCAGGCCCGGCCAGGCGTCGGCGGCGATCACGCGCAGGTCGGCGCGCAGTTTGCCCTTGCCGTCCATCAGCGTGGCCTGCCGGACTTCTCCCGGCACGATGTCGCGCACGGGGTTGCTGGCGATGCGCTCGAGCCACTCGCGGTGGTCGGCGCCGCCGAGTTGCACGGCGAAGCGCAGGCCCGGGGCCAGGCTGGCCGCGTGGGCGCGGATGGCGGTGATCTCGTCGACGGTCGTCGGGGGCAAGGTGGCTGTTCCTCCCAGTCCGGTCTCGGGCCGGGTGTTCAGGTTCTGGACGTCGATCCACGGCGCTCGGTGTTGGCGCGGACGCGGGCCAGGATCCGACGGGTGGCCGTGGTCAGCGGCTGGTCGGGCCGGGCGGGGTCCACCCACGCGAGCGGGGACTTCACGGCGCCCGAGGATAGCGTTCCGGCGAAGGGATGCACCGTGATCCGGTAGCGCGTGATCGTGTGGCGATGGGGCGAGAGCGCCTCGTCGAGGGTGACGCGGATGCCGAACGCGGAGCGCAGGTGCAGGGCGAGGGCACTCCAGGCCGCGTCTCCGTCCGCCGCCCGCGGCTCGGTGCCGCCGGGCAGGTCCAGCGATGGCAACTCGAAGAAGCCCTCGTTGGGTGCGGCGTGCCGGCGTTCGAGCAGCGCGTGACGACCGCGACCGATCAGCGCGGCCACCCGCGTCACCGGCGTGGGGGCCGCGCGGGCGGGAAGTTCCGGGTAGCGCTCGGGAGCGCCCTGCAGGCGTGCGAGGCAGCCGTCACCTACGGGGCAGTCGGGGCACCGGGGACGGGTGGGGCGGCAGATGGTGGCGCCCAGCTCCATCAGCGACTGGTTGAAGCTCCCGGCGCGGCGCGGATCGAGGAGCGCTTGCGCTCCGTCCCGGATGGCGCGCGCCACGGCAGCCTGTCGGGGATTGCCCGGCAGGGCCAGCAGCCGCGTGACGACGCGCTCGACGTTGCCGTCGACCGCTGCCACCGGCTCGCCGTAGGCGATCGAGGCCACGGCTGCCGCGGTGTAGCGCCCTACACCGGGGAGGGCCGCGAGGGCATCGGCACCGTCCGGCATGGCGCCGCCCGCGTCGGCCACCCTGCGCGCCGCGTCGTGCAGCAGGCGCGCGCGCCGGTAGTACCCGAGGCCGGACCACTCGGCCAGCAGTTCGTCGGTCGCGGCACAGGCCAGATCGGCGGGGCGCGGCCAGCGGGCCAGGAAGCGTTCGTAGTAGGGGACCGCTGCCGCCACCGTGGTCTGCTGCAGCATGATCTCGCTCACCAGGATCGCCCACGGGTCGGCCGTGCGGCGCCCGGGCAGGTCGCGCTGGTTGGTGTCGAACCAGCCCAACAACCGGCGCCGCAACTCGACGATGCCGCCGGGCACCGGCCCGCTCTTGCCCGGACTCGCGCGCTGTTCCAAGCGGGTGCGCTTCGAGCGCTGGCGAGGGGCGGGACGTCGAGCCATGCATCCCAGCGTATGTGCTCGGCTCGCACGGGCCCAGACCAGCCGGCGCGCCGCGCTCCAGATGACCCGGTGGTCCGACGACGGCACCCGGCGGCCGTGCCGTGCCGTGCTGGGGCCTGCCGGGGCGTGGCGTGCGGTGCGGTGCCGTGCCGGGGTGTGGCGTGGCGTGGTTTCTTGCGTCAGCCGGTTCGCGTTGCGGGACGCGTGCCGTTCCGTCGCGGTCTGGAGACCACGCGCCGTGGCCTGCGGCCGTCGGGCCCCGTTCCGGCGGATACCATGGGGACTCCCTCCGGCGCCGCCTCCTGGAGAATGCCGTGCGAGACGTACCCCGAATTGCCGCCTGCCTGTTGTCCCTCGTCGCCGCGGCCGCCCCGGCGGTCGCGTTGGACGAAGACGACTACTACCTGTCGCTGCCCAGCGGACCCCAGGGCGGCGGCATCTACCGGCTGGACTCCGACACGCTGTTGCTCGAGCCCTTCGCGGTGGGGCTCGGCATCCCCTTCTACGGCGTGTGGTCCGTCGACGGGTCGCTCTACATCCCGGACCGCGCGCTCGGCGCCGTGTTCAAGATCAGCGACACCGGTGTGATCACGCCCTTCGCGGCGGGCGGCCTGCTGTCGACCCCGGTGACCATCGCCGAGTCGCCCAGCGGGCAGCTGGCGGTGTCCGACATCTTCCAGGAGACGGTCGTGTTGCTCGACGCCCAGGGCAACCAGACCCTGCTGCACGACGCGGTCACCTCCGGCGGTCTGATCGCCGGTCCCGGCGGGCTCGGCTACGGCCCCGACGGCACGCTCTACGTCTCCAACAACACCAACGACACCGTCGCCGGCATCGACACCGGCGGTCAGGCGTTCCTGGCCAGTGACGGGGGGGGGCTGCTGAACCAGCCGGGCGGGCTCGCCGTCGACGGCTCGGGCAACCTGTTCATCGCGAGTTACAACAGCAACCTGATCGTGCGCATCCGGCTCGCCACCGGCGAAGCCGAAGTGTTCTGCGACGACCCGTTCATGGTGCGCCCGAACGACGTGAAGCTGTCGCACCTCGGCGGCCTGCTGGTGACGACGCGCAACTCCTCGCTGGTGCACATCGATGCGCTGGGTCAGCTCAGCGTGATCTCGCAAGACACCAGCACGGGGGAGTGGGACGGCGTCGCCGTGCCGAACGACCATCCGCCGTGCACCGGTCGCTTCATCCCCTACGGCGCGGGGTTGGCAGGCAGCGCGGGCATCACGCCCGAGCTCGGCGGGATCTTCTCGCCCTGCATCGGGGCGGGCACCGCGATCGAGGTGCGCGGCGTGTTGGGCGGGACCACGGGTTCGCTGGCGTGGGGCATCGGACCGGGCTCCGTGCCCTTCAAACAGGGCCAACTGCTGGTGGACGTGACCCAGGCCTGGGCGTTGATCCCGCTCGTGTTTCCGGGCGTGGGCGCCGGCGCGGGCCGCATCGTGGTGCCGTTCGAGCTTCCCGACGAGCCGCTGTTCGTCGGGATCAGCCTCTACCTGCAGGTCCTGGCCGTCGATCCCGGCGCGCCGGCCGGCGTGTCCATGTCCAACGGGCTGCAAGAGCTGATCGGCAACTGAGCTGAGCGCGGCAACCGGCTGAGCGCGGACCGCGCCGCTTCGTGACCGGGCTGCTCGGGATTGCGGGCGGCTCGGGATTGCGAGTGCGGGCCGGTCGGGACCGGGGAGCCGGCCTTTGCTAGCCTGCGCGGCTCCGCGCCCGGGAGCGACCGGAGTCGAGACCGGCGACGACCGGCGCGGCTGTCATCCCGCGTCCGGTCCGGCCGCGCGCGGGCGTTCGCTGGACGATTGCGCCCGGCGTGAACGACGACGTCCGGTGCGAACGAGGAATGCGTGATGGACTGGCTCTTGTGGATCCTGTTGGGGTTGGCGTTGCTGTTGGCGCTGAGTGCGCGCAAGCAGGCCAAGGCGCTGCAGTCGACGGTGGATCAGCTGCGTCGTGACGCCGTGGTGAACGGCGGTGCGAGCGAGGAGCTGCGCAAGGAGTTCGACGTCCTGCGCAAACTCTCCGCGTTGATGGCCGGCGGCAAGGACGTCGCCCCGGAGATGATCAAGGAGAACCGTCTCTATCGCAACGTGGCCATGGCGCAGGTGCAGTCCGACCACGAGGCGGGCAAGTCTCCCTACGTGGTCGACGTGCGCACGGAACAGGAATGGAACAGCGGTCACATCCCGGGTGCACAGCACATCCCCGTGGATGAGCTGGAAGCGCGCCTCAACGAAGTGGCGCGGGACGGCCGCACGATCTTCGTCACGTGCGCCGGCGGAGGGCGCAGCACGGGCGCCTCGGAGTACCTGGCCAACCGCGGCTTCCTCAACGTGTTCAACGTGGAGGGCGGGATGAACGGCTGGCGCGGCGAGGTCGATCGCGGCTCCTGAGCAGCCGCCCGCTCCCGACCAGCGGGGGCCCGCTTGCTCGGCGAGCCGCCCGCTGGCGGGGATGCGCTGAGTGTCTCCACCCGGCGCGCGCGGGGCTGCGACCTACTCGATGGTGAAGGTGAGCAGGTCGCTCAGGTCGCAGTGCAGCCCCTGCGGCGTCTGCAGCGCCTGCATGTGCAGCGTCAGCCCCACGATGCTGGGCACGAACACCGGGATCGGCAGCGAGAGGTTGGACTCACCGTTGGCTGCGAACGGCAGGATGAACAACTCGATCAGCGGGTCCTGCAGGTAGAACGGCCCCTTGCCGGTGCTGAGCGCCGTCGGGAACCTGCCCAGCGAAGCCAGCAGCAGGTAGTTCACGCTGGGCGTGCCGTGTGCTCGCAGCTCCAGCGTACCGCCCTCGGCCACGGGGCCCGCGGCCTGCAGGAAGTGGCACGCGCCGTAGACCAGGTAGGCCGCACCGGAGTCGGCGGCGTTGCCATCGGTCAGTCGTGCGCCGATCAGGATGTCGGCGAATCCGTCCGCGTCCACGTCACCCACGATCGACACCGACGAGCCGGCGCGATCCTGGTCGGTCACACCGTTGAAGACCACGCCGTCGGCGTCGAAGGACGACAGCGGCAGGGTGTTCGGGAACGAGCTGTCGCCGTAGAGCAGGTAGGCCTGGCCGCGGTTCAGGCCGCCGGCCGCGGGGTCGGCGTTGAGCGCGCCGATGATCAGGTCTTCGACGAAGTCCCGGTTCACGTCACCGCCACCGGCGAGGGCCGTGCCACCGCCCTCACTCGCCGCGGTCGCATCGATGATCACGCCGGCCGTGCCCAGGGTGGAGACCTCGATCGTGCTCGGCAGTGAGCTGCCGCCGTAGACCAGGAAGGTGCGACCGTGGAACGTCGTTCCCGGAGGGCGCGTCGCGTTCACGAGCATGTCGTCGAACGTGTCGCCGTTCACGTCGCCCGCGCTGGCCACGAAGTTGCCGAGGCGGTCGCCGCCCGCGGCGCCGTTGATGCTCAGGTCGGCGGCGCTCGCCGACAAGGAGGATGCCAGGCTGCTGCTGCCGTAGAACACGTAGGCCTGGCCCGAGTTGTTGCCGTTCGGGTTGGCGTTCTCGGCGCCCATGATGACGTCGTTGATGCCGTCGCCGTTCACGTCGCCGCAGCCGGCCACCGATGCTCCCAGCCGGTCACCGCTGCTCGCGCCGTCGATCTTGACCCCGCCCGAGCCGAGCGTGGACAGGTCGACCGTGCCCGAGATGCTGGAGGATCCGTACACCAGGTACACCCGACCCTGGAAGTTGAGCGAGGGCGTGGCCGTGCTGGCGCCGATGATCACGTCATCGACGCCGTCGTCGTTCACGTCGCCTGCGCCGTCGACCGAGACGCCGGTCAGGTTGCCTGAGAAGGCGTCGAGGTCCTCGGCGTCGAAGGTCACGCCGGCGGTCCCGAGCGAACTCAGCTCGATCGGGCTGGTGCTGGCGAGGTTCGCCGCGCCGAAGACGATGTAGGCGCGGCCGCCGTCCGTGTCCGGACCGAGGTCCTCGCGCCAGGCGCCGATGATCACGTCATCGATGCCGTCGTCGTTGAAGTCGCCGGCGCCGGCGACCGAGATGCCGGCCTCGTCACCGCCGGCCTGGCCGTTGATGACGACGTCCGCGTCGCCGAGGTCGAACGTGCCTTCGAGCACCTCGTGCCCGCCGAAGAAGATGTACACCTGCCCCGACTCACCGCCGTTGGGGTCGGCCAGGTTCGCGCCGATGATGATGTCGTCGAAGCCGTCGTCGTTGACGTCGCCGGCACCGGAGACCGACTGGCCGGCGTTGTCGCTGGCGGCTTCGCCCAGGAAGGTCGCGCCTGCGTTGCGCAGGTGCTCGAGGGTCAGTTCGCGGTTCTGGGCCGGGGTCACCGGGCTCAGGGCGCCGAGGGTCAGGCCGAGCAGGCCGATCAAGCCAAGGGGGGATCTACGCAGCATCAGGGGTGCCTCCATCAGGGGGCGCGCGGGTATCGGGCCGCGCGCGCGGACGAATCGGGGGGATCAGGAGCGTCCGAACCCAGGAGGCAGTTTCAATGATGCAGATCGAGTCGGGTGCCGGAGCTGGTCGCCACGGGCTCGTGGCTCGCTCAGCGACCGCTCGAAATTGTGCAGATGTCCCCGGATGCTGCAAGTTGTCCACAGTCTGTTCACAACATGCGTTGATTCGCATCTGTACGTTGTGCGGCACCATGGTTGGCGTGAGGTGTAATTCACCGATTCGGCGCAGTCAGGAATTCACAATCACCTCGCGAGCACAGGCAGAGCGTCGGCGCGCTTCCGTTCCGCACGCTGTCGCACGTGCCGTCGGCGATCTGCTACCACGTCAAGCTGCGCGCGGGCCGCCCGGGACCGCCCCGGCCCCGGCGCGGGCACCGCTCCCGGACGCCCCCGCGCCCGCCCGGCCGCTCCCCGGGAACCGCCCGGACCGCAGCCCCGCCCTCGGATCCACCCGATGCCCGCCATCCAGTTGACCTCCTCCGCCGGCTCCCTGGCGGGCCTCCACGACGCTCCCGAGGGGCCGCCCCGGGCCGGGTTGCCCCGCGCGGCGGTGGTCTGCCACCCCCATCCGGTGCACGGCGGGCGCATGGACAACAAGGTCGTGCACACCGTCGCCAAGGTGCTGCGCGAGCGTGGTCTGCACGTGGTGCGCTTCAACTTCCGAGGCTTCGGCGGCAGCGAGGGCGAGCACGATCAGGGCCGGGGGGAACTCGATGACGTGCGCGCTGCGATCGACTTCGCGGCGGGGCTGGTGCGGCCGCAGGACGAGTTGCTCGTGTGCGGCTACTCCTTCGGTTCCTACGTGGGTCTGCGCGCGGCGCTGGACGACGAGCGGGTGAGCGCGCTGCTGGCCATCGCGCCCCCGGTGAACCACTACGACTTCGAGGCCGTCGGCCGGACGTCGCGACCGCTGGCCGTGGTCTACAGCAAGGACGATGAACTCGTTCCGGCCGACGCGGTGGAGGCCTGGCTCGCGGCGTGCGCGACACCGCCGCGGGTCTCTCTCGTGGACGGGGGCGGGCACCTGTTCCACGGTCGGCTCGGGCCCATCCGCGAGGCCGTCGGGTCGTTCCTCGATGCGCTCGAGGTCGAATCGGGCCGAGACGCGCCCCGGGCCTGACGGTGCCCGCCGACTTCGCCGGGGAGTCCGTCACGGCAGCGACTGCTAGACTGCCGCGCATGATCAGCGATCGTTGGCGAGCACGGCGGGCTATCAAGACGCGCACGCCACCGACGGCGGTGGTCTCCCCGGCCGACCCGCGTCTGTTCGCGATCGTCGAGAGTCTCAAGCAGCCCGTCGGTGCCGACATCTCCCTGGGTGACCCCAGCTGGCACTTCCGCTGGGAAGGCGAACTGCAGCTCGTGGGCCTCGACGCGACGGATCGCTCGGTGAGCGACGTGCGCCAGCGTCTCGCTCGCCTGGTCCACGAGTGTTCGCTGCGTCACCTGCCGACGCGCGCGCGACGGGTGCTGGCGGCGCTGCTCGTGCAGCCGCGGGCGGACGAAGACCTGCGCGGCCTGTTCACCCGCCTCGATGACGATCAGGGCGAGGTGGGCCAGTCCGATTGGCACGCCGCGCGCCGTCACGTCGCGCTGCTGCTCGTGGATCGCGGCGGAAGCCACCGGCTGTTCGGCGCCGATCGCGCGCTGCAGGAGCAGCTCGCGACCTGGTCCGTGCCCGAGGGCGGCGTGAGTCCTGGGGCGCCGTCCGCATCCCCGTGATCCGGGAGGGCGCCGCCGGGAGGGTCGACCAGCGGCCGTCACCGGTCCGGGGCCGGAGGGCTACAATGACGACATGCTCTGCCGTCCCCTTGTCCGCGCGTTGTTGGCCGTCCCGTGGGTGGCTGCCAGCGCGTGGGCCGGGAGCGTGCCGGCGGGTGGGCGCCCGCCGGGAGGGCCGGCTGCTCATGCTGCGCCGGCACCCGCTCTCGTGAGCGTCCTGGCCGGCCCGAACGACGACGTGGCCGCGCTCGACCTGGGTGATCCCCGTCACCTGCGGGCGATCTACCTGGACCTGCTGGGGCGCACGCCCACCGCCGCGGAGGCGGCCATGGCGAAGGCCTCCCGGGGCGACATCCTCTTGCGTCGCCTCGTGGGCTCGGCCGAGTTCTGGCAGACCTGGTACGAGGAGGAGCTGTACTACTTCCTGCTGATCGACAACTTCCGTCCTGACGACGGCGTCGATCTGACCGATCCGTTGGAGCGCGGTGAGCTGCACGTACTGGATGCCGTGCGCGCGCTGGTTTCCGGCTCGGCGTTCAATCGTCGCAACCCGGGCAACGACACCTTCGTGAGCGTCGTCTTCGAGCAGTTGCTGGGGCTGACGGTCCAGGACAGCACGGGCCTGCTCGAGGCGGGCAAGCGCATGTACGACGGTCGGCGCACGCGCCTGCTCGGCGACGAGGGCGACAGCCAGGCGGACATCGTGCGCATCGTGTGCGCGCAACCGGACTTCGCCGAGTCCTTCGTGGCGCGACAGTACGCGCGCCTGGTGGGGCGTGAGGCGTCGCGCGAGGACCGGGCCGCGTGGGGTGCGCGCCTGCTCGAGCGCCCGTTCGACTTCACCGAACTCGTGCGGGAGTGGGTCGGGTCGACGGAGTACGCCGCTCGGCTCGCGCGCCTGCGGGCCAAGTCCGACGCCCAGTTCATCCGCTCGCTCTACGTCGATCTCACCGGTGCCCCGCCCGACTACGACTCCTACCAGCGCATGCGCGGGGCTCTCGCTTCCCTGGCGGACGCCGGGCCGTTGCGTTCGGTTCTGGCACGCGCCCTGCTCCAGGCCCGTCGGGACGAGTTGCCCGAACGGGACCAGATCGACCCCGAGCAGTGGATTCCCGAGACCTTCGTGCGTTTCCTGGGGCGCCCGCCGTCGTCTGCGGAACTCCAGGACTTCCTGCTCGTGTACCGGCAGCAGGAGGCCGAACCGGCCACGATCGTGCTGTCCCTCGTGACCCACTGGGAGTACCAGTACTATTGAGCGCCCGCACCTGTCGTCGCAGGGGGGCGATGCGGGCGAGACCACCATCCGGAGCGTTGGCATGACACGACGGGCCCAGACACGGCGCCATTCCGCCACATCCGCGCGCGGTCTGACGCGTCGCGATCTCCTGCGCTCCGGTGCTGCGCTCACGGCCGCCGCGGCCCTGCCCGGCTCGCTGCTGGCGTCGGCGGCCATGCCGGCCGCGCCGCTGCTGCTCCCGGGCGCGCCGCTCCCGGGTGCACGGCAGACCAAGCGCATCGTGCTGGTCGTGTTCGGCGGCGGGGTGCGCTCGCGCGAGACGCTCGGCAGCGGCAACACGCCGGCGCTCGATCGCATGGCGGCCGAAGGCACCGTCTTCCCGCGCACGTCGGTGCGCAACAACGGCCACTACGGCTCCACCGTGAACATCTTCACGGGGACCAACGAGAGCTACGGCATCCGCGAGAACGGCCGGCCGATCCACCCGACGCTGTTCGAGTACGTGCGCGCGGGGGCGGGCCTGCCGCCGTCGGAGGTCTGGTTGTCCACGGCCGGCTCCGATCAGGAGACGAACTACGCCTACAGTGCGCACGACCGCTACGGCGCCGACTACGGAGCCAACCTGATCGGCGGGGAGGGCATCTTCAACGCCGAGCTGGTGGACGTGATGGGTGGGCGCCAGGCGCTCGGCAGCGCGAACGCGGATGTCGAGCGCCAGATGGCGGCGCTGCGCGGCTCGGTGCGCACGCCGCTCGTCGTGGACGGTGCCGCGGGCGTGGCCAACGATCCCGAGGCGTCGGGGCGCATCGAGCGCTACCTGCTGGAGGAGCTGCGCGGCGACACGGCCCGGCTCACCGGCCTCGGCGCCAACGACGCCAAATCGCTGCGCGTCGCGCGCAACCTGATGGGCATCTTCCGGCCGCGCCTGATGGCCGTGACACTGCGCAACGCCGACGTGGCGCACCAGAGCATCAACGACTACGTGACCGTCATCCGACGTTGCGACGAGGAGCTGGGTCAGTTGTTCGACACGATCCGCAACGACGAGGAACTCGCCTCGAGCACGGCGATCTTCGTGTTGCCCGAGTTCGGTCGGGACCGCGACCTGAACATGCGCCGCGGACTCGATCACGGCGACGGCAGCGAGGACCTGCTCAACGTGAACCTCGTCGCCTGGGGCCCGGACTTCCGCAAGGGCAAGGTCCAGAGTCGCGAGATCGAGTCGATCGACGTGAGCGTCACGATCGCCTCGATGTTCGGCGTGAAGTCTCCGGTGGCTCGGGGGTCGGTGATCAGCGGACTGATGGCCTGACGTGGCGGTCGCCCGCCGGGCACGCAACGGCGGGGCCCGCGTGGCCCTGGGCGTCGTCGTCGCGGTGGTCGCGCTGGCGGTGCTGGCGCCGTCCGACGATCGCTGGCGTCGTCGTGCGCCGGCGGGACCGGCGGTGGCCGGGCTGCATGCCGCAGCGGCGCCCGCTCCGGGGGCCGACGCGGGCTGCCTGACGTGTCACGAAGGCATCGAGGAGATGCACCGCTGGTACCCGCTGAGTTGCACCCAGTGTCATGGTGGCGACGGGCAAGCGACGACCATCGAACGGGCCCACGTGCCCCTGGACGGCTGGCCCGCCGACGAGCGCGTGCGTGCGCCGGGCTTCGATGCCGACGCGGCGCGTTTCCGCAACCCGTCCGACCTGCGCGTCGTCGACCAGACCTGCGGGAGCTGCCACGCGCAGCTGGTGGATCACCTCGGCAAGAGTCTGCACGGTACGACCGCCGGGCACCTGTGCGACGGCCTGTACGAGAACGGCATCATCGACGAGCGCGAGTCGCCCTACGGGATCTTCGCCGTGCGGGACGACGACGGTGACTTCGGCGAACACGGCCTGCCCGAGCTGGCGGGCATCGAACGGCTGAGGATCCCGCGCGTCCGGCGCGATGCCGACCCGGCGGGCATGCTGGGCAGCCACTTCACCGACCTGCCGCGCAAGTCCTGCATGCAGTGCCACCTCTACGAGCAGGGCGTGGCCATGCGCGGACGTCTCGGCCAGGACGGGCTGTATCGCGGCGCGGGCTGTGCCGCCTGCCACGTGAGCTACGCCGAGAACGGCCTGTCGCGCAGCGGCGACCGAAGCGTGGATCGCTTCGAGCCCGGTCACCCCATGCGCCACGAGCTCACCGCGGCGCCGCCCACCGAGACCTGCGTGCACTGTCACGTGGGCGACGCATCGATCGGCAACGGCTTCCGCGGCCTGGCGCAGCTCTACCCCAACCAGCCCGCCGGGACGGACGTCCCGGGCACCACCGACCGCTTGATCGCCAACCAGTTCTTCGTCCAGGATCCGCAGCTCACGCCGCCCGACATCCACCACAGCGCGGGCATGCACTGCATCGACTGCCACACCGGCCGCGACGTGATGGGCGACGGCAACATCTACGGCGCCATGGAACACGGGGTGGAGATCGAGTGCGTGGACTGCCACGGCGACTTCGGTCGCTACACGCGCATGGAGACGTCCCGGGGTGAACCGCTCGAGCACATCGAGCGGGTGGGGGAGATGTTCATCCTGCGCAGCAAGGTCGATGGTCGCGCGCACCGCATCAAGCAGGTCAAGGACGTGATCGACCCCGACCACCCGGACTTCAACCCGCGCGCCGTGCCGGCCATGACCGCCGATCACGCCGGACTGGAGTGCTACTCCTGCCACAGCGGGTGGAGCACCAACTTCTTCGGCTTCCACTTCGATCGCAACCTGGGCTTCTCCCAGCTCGACCTGATCACCGGCAAGCGCACCGACGGTCGGGTCACGACCCAGGAGCGCGTGTTCGCCACGCTGCGGCAGCTCGTGCTCGGGGTGAACAGCGAGGGCATGATCGCGCCCTACATGGTGGGCTTCTCCACCATGGGGACCGTGCGCGACGCCGACGGCGGGCTGCTGGTGGACCAGGGTCTGCCCGCCACGGCGAACGGCATGTCGGGCATGACGATGGTGCACCACCAGATGCACACGACGCTGCCCACCTCGCGCTCGTGCGTCGAGTGCCATCGCAGCGCGGCGACCTACGGCCTGGGCACCGGCGGGTCGTACTCCCTCGCCCGGGGCGTGGCCTTCGTGGTGGGCGAGCGCGGCCTCGACACGCTCATGATCGACCGCGACAACCCGGGGCAGAGCCTCTACATGGCGCGCCTGCCCTTGGGCGGCGCACGCAAGGTGCTGGTCGACTCCCACGTGATCACCGGGTACGCCGAGACGGCGTTCGTGGTCATCGAACACGCGGGTGTGGCCCTGGTCGACGTGCGCAATCCGGCCTTCCCGCGCATGCGCGCCTTCGTGTCGGCGGGGGATGCGCGCGACGCGGCCCTGGCGGGCGACCTGCTGATCGTGGCCAACGGCCTGGGCGGCGTGCGCGTGGTCGACGTGTCGGATCGCGATCAGCCGGTGCTGGTCAGCGACCTGCGTACGACGGAGGCGCGGGGGCTGGAGCTGCAATGGCCGCGGGTGCTGGTGGCCGACGGCCCGGGGGGCTTGTTGGCCGCCGACCTGTCGGTGCCCGGCAGCCCGCGCATCGTGGGTCAGCTGCGCCTGACCGCCGCGGGCGAGGACGTGGACGGCGACGCCGAGGCCGTCGACGCGGTGTTCCAGTACAGCCGGCCCCAGGGCAGCGAGGAACGCACCCCCGCGCGCTTGATCGCGGCCGTCGCCAACGGGAACTACGGCGTGGTGCTGGTGGATGCCACCGAACCGTCGGCGATGGAGCTGTTGATCGGGGTGGGCGAGCAGTACCGGGCTGCCGCGCGCGTGACCGACGTGACCGTCACGAGTCGCTTCGACCTGGGAGACACGGCGGGGCTCGAGCCCACGGTGGAGCGCGACGTGGCCTACGTGCTGCTGGCCGGGCGTCAGGCCGGGGGCTCGCTGATGCTGCTCGACATCACCGACGCCGCGCGACCGGCGGTGCTCGACTCGGTGGGGCTGCGGGCGCAGGGGGGCTTCGTGCGCGGCGGCACGTTGGCCAAGTCCTACAACCCGCCCCAGCTCATGAGCCGCTACCTGGCCGCCAGTGAGTTCGAGGGGCTGCAGGTGATCGACGTCACCCAGTCCGACGGCGCCACCTTGCGAGAGCGTCTGACCGGCGTCAGTGACACCTTCGACGTGGCGGTCGAGTCCTTCGCCTTCGACCGCATGGTCGACGAGACCGGCAACCAGCTCAAGGACATCAGCCACGAGGGGGCGCGCTACCTGTCGCGCCAGGAGATCCACCGGGTGCTCTCGCTGCCGGCCGAGTCGCTGTTCCTGGTGGACGACGGTGGCCGGGTGCGCGCCTCCATCGACGACGCCTTCGACGGCCGCGCGGTCCCCGGCGGGCTGACCGCTGCCGGTCGTTCGCGCAATGCGGTCGACGGTCAGATGGCCAGCGTGCGCGAAGAGCGTCTGGCCGGGGGCTTCCGTCTCGATGCCCGCGAGAGCCTGGCGCGCATGGTGCGCCACGTGCACCCGCCGGACTTCGATCAGGGCGGTGATCGCGCCCTGTCCCGCAAGGAACTCGAGAAGCTGTTCTTCGCCGTGCTCGACGCCAACGGCGACGGCGAACTCGACCCGCTCGAGTGGCCGCGTCACCCGGGCGAGGATCCCGGCGCGCTCGACCGCAACCGCGACGGCGAGCTCTCGCGCAACGAGATGAAGCTGGGCGACGACGTCTTCCGCTTCTTCGACCTGGACGACAACGGCCGCGTGGCCTTCGCCGAGTGGCCCTGGTACATCGCCGAGCAGCCCATGCCCTCGTTCTTCTACGTGGAGAACGAGGCGCTGCTCGAGATGCTGCACTCTCCCGGCTTCTTCCGCCGTCGGCCCGACTTCTACGAGTCGCTCTTCGGCGTGAACACGCCCTCCACCGACATCGACGCGGCGCGGGTGCAGACGCTGCTCGACCGGGCCCGCGCCCAGCCGCTGACCGATCCCACCGGTCAGGCGGCGCCGCCCGGCTTCCTGGGTCGCTGGGACCTGGATGGTGACGGGGCGGTGGATGGCCTCGAGTTCCCCGGGCTGTCGCGCCTCGCGGCCCGCTGCGATCTCGACGGGGACGGCGAAATCAGCGCCGATGACGCCCCCTGATCGCCCCGGCCGGCCCGCGTCCGGGCGGGTCCCCCGCGTGGAAGGGGAGGCCCCTGCTGGGGTATAAGGAGGGGCCGTACCGGGGGGCCTGAAAGGGCTGTTCGGGGCCGGCTCGGCCAGCGCTGAGGGCCCCGACGGCGCCATTCGGCATCGCAGGTGGCTCCGGACGCGGGACCGGGGCGGGCTATGTCCTGCCCTCCCCTTCCGGGCCGGGCTCCCCTTCGGGCCCTGCCCACACGCTCGGAGCGAACGACCGCGCCATGTCCACGCCCCCTCCCAGCCCTGAGACGCCCTCCGGCCGCCCGGCCGGGGACGCGGCGCTGCCCCTGGGGGCGGGGTCGGGTCACGGGGCGGGCCCGGCACCCTCGATCGGGCCCACGACCTCGGCGCCCATGGCCCGCGGCCGGCGGGCCGGACCCAAGCCGCCGTGGCTCAAGATTCGCGCACCCGGAGGCCCCGAGTACACGCGGCTCAAGGCGCAACTGCGCGAGCGCGGCCTGCACACAGTGTGCGAGGAGGCGCGCTGCCCCAACGTCGAGGAGTGTTGGAGCGGCGGCACGGCCACGCTCATGCTCATGGGTGACACCTGCACCCGGGCGTGCTCTTTCTGCGCCGTGAAGACGGCGCGCCTGCCGGCACCCCTCGACGAGGGCGAGCCCGCCAAGGCCGCCGAGAGCGTGCGACTGATGGAGCTCGACTACGTCGTGTTGACGTCGGTCGATCGCGACGACCTGCCCGACGGCGGTGCGGCGCACTTCGGTCGTTCGGTGCATGCGGTGCGGGCCGAGAACCCGGAGACGCTGGTCGAGGTGCTGATCCCCGACTTCGGCGGTGATCGCGAGGCCCTGGCCAGCCTGGTGCGGGCACGGCCCGACGTCATCGCCCAGAACCTCGAGACCGTCGAACGACTCACCCACCCGGTGCGCGACCCGCGCGCGGGATACGGTCGCACGCTGGAGCTGCTGCGACGGGTGAAGCAACTCGACGCGTCGATCCTCACCAAGTCGTCGCTCATGCTCGGCCTGGGCGAGACGGACGACGAAGTGCGTGCTGCCATGCGCGACCTGCGCGCGGCCGGCGTGGACTTCCTCACCTTGGGTCAGTACCTGCAGCCGACGCCCAAGCACCTGAAGGTGGTGGAGTACGTCACCCCGGAGGCGTTCGAGCGCTGGCGCGTGGAGGGCGAGGCGCTGGGCTTCCGCTACGTCGCGTCCGGGCCGCTGGTGCGCAGCAGCTACCGGGCCGGCGAATTCGCGATCCGCGCGGTCTGGCAGGAACGTCACGGCGCCGCAGGAACGGCCGACCCCGGCCATTCGCAGAACCGCACACGGGCGCACGGCGCACAGTCCCGAAACACACAGGGCGCCGCCTGAAGCGCGACGCCGCACGAGATTCACCACGGAGAGCCGCATGACAAGCGACATGCTTCAGATCATCAGCGAGAGCGGGAAGGCGTTGGCAGACGACGACACCGATCTCACCGAGGACCAGCTCGTGGCCATGTACGAAGCCATGGTGCGCACGCGCGCCCTGGACGAGCGCATGATCAAGTTGCAGCGCCAGGGCCGCATCGGCTTCTACGTGCCGTCCACCGGCGAAGAAGCCGCGCAGGTCGGCAGCGGCATGGTCTTCGAGAGCAAGGACTGGCTCTACCCGAGCTACCGGGTGCCGGGACTGTTCCTGATGATGGGTGCGTCGCTCGACGACATGGTGGCCAACTGCTACGGCAACGAGGCCGACCTGTGCCTCGGTCGCCAGATGCCGGTGCACTATGCCTTCGGCAAGCTCAACATCGTCTCCATCAGCAGCCCGATCGGCACGCACATCATCCAGGCCACCGGGACCGCCATGGCCATGCGCATGAAGCAGAACAACGCGCTGACGGCGACCTACTTCGGCGATGGCGGCACCTCGAGCAACGACTTCCACTCCGGTCTGAACTTCGCCGGCGTGGACAAGTCGCCGGTGCTGTTCATCTGCAGCAACAACCAGTGGGCGATCTCGGTGCCGATCGAGAAGCAGACCGCGTCCAAGACGATCGCGGCCAAGGCCGAGGCCTACGGCATGCCCGGCGTCCGCGCCGACGGCAACGACGTGCTGGCCGTCTACCAGGTCTGCAAGCAGGCCGCCGACCGCGCCCGGGCGGGCGAGGGACCGACGCTGATCGAGCTGATGACCTACCGCCGCGGCCCGCACAGCAGCAGCGACGATCCCACGCGCTATCGCGGCAACCAGGCCGACGAGTGGATGGAGCGTGATCCGATCCTGCGCTTCCGCAAGTACCTCGAACGGCGCGACCTCTGGAGCCAGGCTTCGGAGGACGCGCTGCAACAGCGCGAGAAGGCCGCCGTCAACGAGGCCATCAAGCGCATCGAGAAGTTGCCCCCGCCCACGCTCGACACGATGTTCACCGACGTCTACGCCAAGGTGCCGCCGCACCTGCGCGCGCAGTACGAGGAACTCGTCGAGAACGAGGGCACGGGACACGAGGCCGATCCCGACGCCGCCTTCCCGCTCTGAGCTTCGCCCCGGGCACGGGGCCGGTTGCCGTGCGCGAGGTCGCGCGGCGCAGCAAGACGAAACACGCGAGATCGCCCCCCTGCGGGGCCTTCACCGGAAACCACGAGATGACTGAAATCACCATGGTGCAGGCCGTGAACCACGCCCTGCGTGACGAGATGCGAGCCGACGACGACGTGGTCGTGCTGGGCGAGGACGTGGGCGTGAACGGCGGCGTCTTCCGCTGCACCGCCGACCTGCACGCCGAGTTCGGCGACGACCGGGTGATCGACACCCCGTTGTCCGAGTCGGGCATCATCGGCGCCGCCATCGGCATGGCGCTCTACGGTCTGCGGCCGGTGCCGGAGATCCAGTTCTCCGACTTCATCTGGCCGGCCTTCGACCAGATCACCTCCGAGCTGGCCAAGATGCGCTACCGCTCGGCCGGACAGTTCACCTGCCCGATGGTCGTGCGCACGCCCTACGGCGGCGGCATCCGCGGCGGTCACTACCACAGCCAGAGTCCCGAGGCGTACTTCACCCACACCCCGGGCCTGGTGGTGGTCGTGCCGAGCACGCCCTACGACGCCAAGGGTCTGCTGCGGGCGGCCATCCGCTCGGAGGACCCGGTGATCTTCCTCGAGCCCAAGCGCATCTACCGCGCGCCCAAGGGCGAGGTGCCGGATGACGACTACACGGTGGAGATCGGCAAGGCTGCCGTGCGCCGCGAGGGCACCGACTTCACGATCACCTGCTACGGCGCCATGATGCCGGTCGCGATGGAAGCCTGCGAGAAGGCGGCCGAGAAGGGCTGGCAGGGGGAGGTGCTCGACCTGCGCACGCTGCTGCCGCTCGACGAAGAGGCGCTGCTGGCGAGCGTGACCAAGACCGGCCGCATGGTCGTGCTCCAGGAAGCGCCGCGTTTCTGCGGCTTCGGCAGCGAGCTGTCGGCGATCGTGGCCGAGAAGGCCGTCGACGTGCTCGAGGCGCCGATCAAGCGCGTCGCCGGCTTCGACGTGCCGTTCCCGTACACGCTCGAGCACGTGTACATGCCCCACGCCGACCGCGTGATGCACGCGATCGACGAGGTGATGACCTACTGACGCGCCTGCGGCCCGGGCACGCCGGGCCGTTCCGCAGCACCCGCCACGACACACGACTCACAAGGACCGAAGATGGCAACGATCGATTTCAAGCTCCCCGACATCGGCGAAGGCGTGGCCGAAGGCGAGATCACGAGCTGGAAGGTGAAGGCCGGTGATGTCGTGACCGAGGACCAGATCATGGTCGAGGTCATGACCGACAAGGCCACTGTGGAGATCGGTTCGCCGGTGGACGGCACGATCGTCGAACTGCGCGCTGCCGAGGGCGAGACGGTGCCCGTCGGCGAGACGATCATCGTGTTGCAGGAGGGTGCCGGCGGCGACGCGGCTGCGCCCGCCGCGTCGAGCAAGCCTGCGCCCGCCGCGTCGACCAAGCCTGCACCCGCCGCGTCGAGCAAGCCTGCACCCGCCGCGTCGAGCAAGCCCGCGGCGGCGGCGCCTGCTGCCGCGCCGGAACCGGTGGCCGCCGCGAGCGCCGCCGGCGACGGGGCGGGCGGCAGCCTCGAGGCGATCAACTTCGCGTTGCCCGACATCGGTGAAGGTGTGGCCGAGGGCGAGGTGACCCGGTGGATGGTGAAGGCCGGCGACGCCGTCACCGAAGACCAGCCGATCGTCGAGGTGATGACCGACAAGGCGACGGTCGAGATCGGTTCGCCCGTCGATGGGCAGGTGCTCGAGATCCTGCACCCCGAGGGGGCGGTTGTGCCGGTGGGTGACATCCTGCTGGTGCTCGGCGCCCACTCCGCCGCGGCCACCGCGGTGGGTGCGCAGGACGCGCCCGAGCCGGCTGCAGAGCCCGCGACGAAGGCGACTGCGCCCGCGCCGCAGGCAGCCCCGCAGCCCGTCGCGGCCGGCGTGGCCACGGCGAACCTGTCCGACACGGGGCTGAGCACGAGCGCGGGTGACCGCCGCGTGCGCGCCGCGCCCGCGACCCGCCGCCTGGCGCGGGAGCTGGGTGTGGAGGTCGCGCTGCTCGAGGGTTCGGGTCCGCGCGGACGGGTCACCAACGACGACGTGCGGCGCGCCCAGGCCACCGGTGGCGCGCCGGTCGCTGCACCGGCTCCTGCCGCCGCGCCGGCAGCGGCCGCTCCCGCGCCTGCCGCCAAGGCGCCGCGTCCCGCAACCAAGCCCGCGGCCCGGCCCGCCGCCGCGCCTGCTCGCGCTGCTCCGGCTGCAGCGGCCGCTCCGGCTGCGTTGGAGGGCGACGAACGCATTCCGCTGCGTGGGCTGCGCAAGCGCATCGCGTCGCAGATGCGGTTGTCGAAGGACACCGCGGCGCACTTCACCTACGTCGAGGAGATCGACGTGACCGAACTGGTGAAGCTGCGCAAGGCGGCCAAGCGCAAGGCCCAGGCGTCGGGCGTGAACATCACCTACATGCCGTTCCTGATGAAGGCGATCGTGCCCGCGCTGCGGGAGTTCCCGCTGCTCAACGCGTCGCTCGACGAGCAGGCGGGCGAGGTGGTGCTGCGCAAGGACATCAACCTCGGCATCGCCGTCGACACCGATGCCGGCCTGATCGTGCCGGTCGTGCGCGCCGTGGACGGCAAGTCGCTGATGCAGTTGTCGTCGGAGATGGCCGAGTTGGCCGACCGCGCTCGCGCCGGCAAGACCCGTCCGGACGACATCGGCGGCGGCACCTTCACGATCACCAACGCGGGCAACATCGGCGGCATGTTCGCCACGCCGATCATCAACGTGCCCGAAGTGGCGATCATCGGTGTGCACGCCATCCGCCAGCGGCCGTGGGTGGTGGAGGGCGAGATCGTCGTGCGCGACATCATGCTGCTGTCACTGTCCCTCGATCACCGGGTGGTGGACGGCGCGGTGGGTGCGCGCTTCATGAACCGTGTGAAGGAGCTCCTCGAGAGCCCCGCGCTGCTGTTGCTCGAGGACATCTGAGCCCATGAGCGAGGCCGTCCTGCAGATCCTGTCGCCGACCGGCGAGGTGGACAGCGCACGCATCCCGGCGCTGTCCACCGAACGCATGGTCGAGCTGTACCGTCACATGGTCACCGTGCGGGCCATGGACACGCGCATGCTCGCGCTGCAACGCCAGGGGCGCATCGGCTTCTATGGCACCTGCAAGGGTCAGGAAGCCGCCACCGTGGGCAGCGGCGCCGCCATGGCGGGTGAGGACTGGGTGTTCCCGGCCCTGCGCGAGGGCGCGGTGCTGCTCATGCGCGGCTACCCGCTCGACAAGTACATGGGTCAGCTCGTGGGTTGTGAACTCGATCCGACCCACGGCCGTCAGATGCCCTGCCACTTCAGCTCGGCCGAACACCACTACGTCTCCCTCAGCTCGGTGATCGGCACGCAGATCCCGCAGGCCATGGGCGCTGCGTGGGCGGCCAAGATCAAGGGCGATCGGGTGGCGGTGCTCGGCTACATGGGTGACGGCGCCACGAGCAGCACCGACTTCCACTGCGCGCTCACCTTCGCGGGCGTGCACAAGGTGCCCTGCGTGTTCTTCTGCCAGAACAACCAGTTCGCGATCTCGGTCCCGTTCTCCAAGCAGACGGCCAGCGACGGCATCGCGGTCAAGGCCAAGGCCTACGGCGTGCACGGCGTGGCCGTGGACGGCAACGACGTGCTGGCCGTCTACGCCGCGACGCACGAGGCGCGCGAGCGGGCCCTGCGTGGCGACGGCGCGACGCTGATCGAGGCGATCACGTATCGCATGGAGGGTCACAGCTCGTCCGACGACCCCACGCGCTACCGCGACTCCCGCACGGTGGAGGAGTGGGGTCGCAAGGATCCGATCGAGCGCTTTCGCAACTTCCTCGAACTCGAGGGGCTGGTCAGCGCGGCGCTGGACAAGGAGATCCACCTGTCGGTCAAGCGCGACGTCGATGGGGCGATCGCGGCCGCCGAGAAGGTGGGCCAGCCCGACGTCGACACGCTCTTCACCGACGTCTACGCACAGATACCGAAGCACCTGAAGGAACAGCGCGACGCCATCCTGCACGAACGCCGTGACGGGGAGGCCGAGGGCGCCTTCCCGCTCTAGGTCGACTGCCCCGCCCCGCGCGCCGCTCACCCACTCTCGCGAGAAACGACTCGATTCCATGGCCGACACACCCAAGCAAGCCGACGTCGTCGTCATCGGCACCGGCCCCGGCGGATACGTCGCTGCCATCCGGCTGGCCCAACTCGGCAAGCGGGTGATCGCCGTCGAGCGTGAGGCCATCGGTGGTGTGTGCCTCAACTGGGGCTGCATCCCCTCCAAGGCCATGATCAGCGCGAGCACGCTGGTGGAGACGATCCACGGCGCATCGATCATGGGCATCGACGTGAAGGACATGCACGTCGACGTGGGGCGCATGAAGGCCTGGAAGGACACGATCGTCAAGCGGCTCACGGGCGGGATCGCCGAGCTGTTCAAGCGCAATGGCGTCGAGATGGTGGCCGGCGACGCGCGTTTCGAGTCGGCCGACACGCTGCGCGTGAAGAGCTCCTCGGGCGACGTGGTGATCAAGACCAAGCAGGTGCTGATCGCCACCGGAGCTCGGCCGCGGGAGCTGCCCAACCTGGAGGTGGACGGCGAGCGCATCCTCACCAGCAAGGAAGCGCTCGACCTGACCCAGGCACCCCAGAACTTCCTGGTGGTCGGCGGCGGCATCGTGGGCTGTGAGATCGGGACCTACATGGCCAAGCTGGGCAGCAAGGTCACCATCGTCGAGCTGGCGGACAGCCTGCTCGCGGGCACGGACCCCGAGCTCACGAAGGTCGTCCAGCGCGGGCTGAAGAAGCGCAAGATCGACGTGCACCTGCAGTCGAAGGTGTCGCACCTCGAGCACAAGCGCCAGGGCATGGAGTGCGTGATCGCCACGCCCAAGGGCGACGTGACCGTCCCGGCCGACAAGATCCTGGTGGCGATCGGCTTCCTGCCCAACACCGAGACGCTGAACCTGGAGGCGGCCGGCGTGGAGACGGACGGCCGCGGCCATGTGCGGGTGGACGGGCGCCTGATGACCTCCAATCCGAACATCGCCGCCATCGGTGACGTGATCGGCCCTCCCTACCTCGCCCACAAGGCGAGCAAGGAGGGCATGGTGGCGGCCGAGGTGCTGGCCGGCAAGCAGGTGGCACTGGACGTGCGCGCCATGCCTGCCGCGATCTTCACCGACCCCGAGATCGCGACCGTCGGTCTGACCGAGGAGCAGGCCAAGGCCGAGGGGCGCAAGGTGCGCGTCGGTTCGTTCCCGTTCGCGGCGAACGGCCGGGCGTTGTCCACGACTCACTCGGACGGCTTCGTGAAGTTCATCGCCGATGCCGACGACGACACGCTGCTCGGCTGTCACATCGTCGGGCACGAGGCCTCCAACCTGATCTCCGAGGCCGCGCTGGCGATCGAGATGGGCGCGACGGTGGAGGACATCGGGCTCACCGTGCACCCGCACCCGACGCTGAGCGAGACGCTGATGGAAGCCGCGCACGTCGTCGAGGGGCACGCCGTCCACATCTACCAGCCCAAGAAGTGAGTCCCGTGATCAGCAGCCGCTTGGCGCCGCGCGGAGCCGAGCGTGCGCTCGGCGTCGGGCCGTCCGCCGGCGCGGGTGTGGCAGCTCGAGGCGACGACCCGATGCACGTGCGCCCGCTGGGGCGCATGCCCTACCGCGACGCGTGGTCGCTGCAGAAGCTGCTGGTGGAGTGGCGGGGGGCCGAGCGTTGCGGCGACACGCTGTTGCTGGTCGAGCACCCCGCCGTCGTGACGACGGGGCGCGGCAGCGCCGGGACACCGTCGGCCGCTGCGCACGACGCCCCGTTCGAGGTCGTCGCGGTGGAGCGGGGTGGTGAAACCACCTACCACGGCCCGGGACAGATCGTGGCCTACCCGATCGTGAAGTTGCACCCCGAGCGGCGCGACCTGCACGCCTGGTTGCGGGCGCTGGAGCAGGCGCTGATCGACACGCTGACGCGCTTCGAGTTGCGCGGCGAGCGCCGGACGGGAGCTACGGGGGTGTGGGTCGACGGCGGCCGCCGCAAGCTGGCGTCGATCGGCGTGGCGGCCTCACGCTGGGTGACGTACCACGGCCTGGCGCTCAACCACACCACCGATCTCTCGGCGTTCGGCGCGATCCGCCCGTGCGGGTTCGACGCGTCGATCATGACGTCGATCGAAGCGGAGTGCGCGCGCGTCGGGCTTGGTTGTCCGTCTCGTGCCGAAGTTGAGCACGAACTCGCCCGCTGCCTGCAGGCGGCCCTCGGTCGCTTCCGTGCGCCCCGCGTCGAAGCCGACGCCCCGGCGCGAAGCGGGGACGCGGGATGAGCCCGGCCGGGGGCGGCCCCGGATCGGACCCGCATGCGGCCCTGGCCCGCACGGAGGGCGCCGCTCGGGCGCGGGACGCAGCCGTCGCGGTCGAACGCCTGACCGAACTGCTCGGCATCGTGTACCGCCTGCGCGACCCGGACGGCTGCCCGTGGGATCGGGAGCAGACGCTGGCGAGCATGACGCCCAACCTCGTCGAGGAGGTCTTCGAGACGAGTGAAGCCGTGGCGGCCGACGACGATCGCCACGTGGCCGAGGAGCTGGGCGACGTGCTGATGAACGTCTTCCTCATGGCTCGTATCGGCGAGCAGGAGCAGCGCTTCGACCTGGCCGAGGTGGCCGCCGGCATCGCCACCAAGCTGGTGCGCCGACACCCGCACGTCTTCGGCGACCGGCAGGCCGACGATGCCGCCGCCGCGCTCGATTCCTGGAACGAGTCCAAGCAGGCTGAGCGGGGGACCGGGCCCGGGGCGGGTGAGGGCGAGACGCCGGGTCGCCTGAGCGCGGTGCCCTCCGGGCTCCCGGCGCTGCTCACGGCGCTCAAGCTCGGTCGCCGGGCCGCCGCTGCGGGCTTCGACTGGCCCGATCCCGGCGGCGCGCTGGACAAGCTCGAGGAGGAGCTGGGCGAGCTGCGTGAGGCCTCCGCCAGGCTGGCAGCCGCGGAACAGGCCGCTGCGCCGGTTGGCGCCGATGCGGCCGGCTCCGCGTTGCGCGGGGCTCTCGAGGACGAACTGGGGGACGTGCTCTTCGCAGCCGTCAACGTCGCGCGCAAGCACGATCTGGATCCGGAGCAGGCCCTGCGCCGAACGATCGCCAAGTTCCGGCGCCGTTTCGCGGCGATGGAGCACGCGCTCGGTGCGGCCTGGGACGGGGCCTCGCTGGACGAAGTGGAACGTCAGGGGCGCGCCGCGGCGCGCGACGAAGTGGGGCCGCAAGGCGCAGGCGAGACACGCGAAGGGGGCGCCCCCGCGTGATGCTTCGCTCCACGTCGACGTTCCCGGGTGCGAGCTGTAAGCGCGGACATGCCGTTGCGATCCACCCGGATCGCAGGTCTTCTGTACCATGGTCGCCGTGATGAGCACCGCGCCCTGGTTCGTCGAAGCGTTTCGCGCCGAGTATCTCGACGTGTACGCCCATCGTGACGAAGCCAGCGCCGCGCGCGAGGCCAAGGCGACGCTGAGCATGCTGCGTTTCGATCCGGCGCGCGGTCGGCTGCTGGACCTGGCCGGGGGCGCCGGCCGTCACGCCAGGGCGTTCCAGGCCCTGCGCTGCGACGTCGTGTGCTTCGACCTCTCGGACGACCTCACCCGGGTCAGCGCCGAGAAGCGGATCCAGACCGTGCGTGGCGACATGCTGCAGCTGCCCTTCCACGACTGGTCGTTCGCCGGGGTGGCGTGCCTGTTCTCGTCCTTCGGCTACTTCGAGGAGGAGCAGCAGCACGAGCAGGTGCTGCGCGAGATCCAACGCGTGCTGCAGCCCGGCGGTCGGGCGCTGCTGGACCTGATGGATCGCGACACGGTGGCCTTCCACCTCGAGCCCCAGAGCGTCGACATCGTCGATGGCATGACGATCGAGGTCGAGCGCGCCATGGTCCAGGGCGGACGGCGGGTGGAGAAGTCGATCCGCATCATGCGCCAGGGCAATCGCGCCCGGGCCTGGACCGAGTCGGTGCGTCTCTTCACGGAGGAAGAGCTCGCGACCCTGGCCTGCCGGGCCGGACTGGTCGTCGAACGCACGGTCGGGGACTACAACGGCCAACCGGTCGTACCGGGCGAAACGCGCCGCTTGGTGGTGCTCCACAAGCCGAGGCTGGACTGAGTCATGGAGCAGGGGTTTGACGTGAACCGTCCCGGGCAGGCAGGGTGTTGCGCCTCGTGGAGTCGTGCAGCGTGAGTGTCATCAAGAGATCAGCCAGTGTCACCTGCGACGATGGTCTGCCCATTGCCGTCGATGTCTACCACCCGGAGGGGGCCAGCGAGCCGCTGCCGGTGTGCGTGCTGTGCCACGGCTTCAAGGGCTTCAAGGACTGGGGCATGTTCCCGCCGCTGGCCGAGCGCCTGGCCGCATCCGGTCGCGCCATGGTGCTGTTCGAGTTCAGCCACAACGGCGTCGGTGATCAGCCGGGCGAGTTCACGCGCCTCGACCTCTTCCGCGAGCAGACGCTGAGCCGCCATGTGGACGACCTGGGGCGCGTGCTCGACTTCCTGAGCAGCGGCAGCCTCGCGGCCGAGTGCAATCTGCAGACGAACGACCACTTCAACGTGACCGGCCACTCCATGGGCGGAGCGGTGGGCATCCTGCGTGCGGCGGACGACGGACGCATCGTGCAGATCTCGACGCTCAACTCGGTGGCCCACTTCGAGCGCTTCGGCGAGGAGGCGCTGGCGGAGTTGGAGTCCGCGGGTGAGGTGTCGATCCCGAACGTGCGCACCGGTCAGGTCATGCCGCTGGGCAAGGCCTGGTTCGAGGACTGCGCGGACCTGGATCTCGAGGATGCGGCCACGCAGGTGTTCGTGCCGAGCTTGATCGTCCAGGCCGAAGCGGACGTCAACGTCCTGGCGGCCGAAGCCCACGAACTCAACGGCTGGATCGCCGGTTCGCGCCTGGCGCTGATCCCCGAGGCCGATCACACGTTCGGCGCCAAGCACCCTTTCGCGGGGTGGACCCCGGCGCTCGAGAGCGTGGCGCGCGAGCTCGACGACTTCCTGCCTCAACTCGGCCGGCTGGGGGGGATCTGATGACTCCCGGTTCTTCCCGTCGCGCCACCGGCACCGTCGTGAGCGAGTCGCAGGTCGAGGCCATGATCTCGCTGCTGACCGACGAGAGCGAGGTGGTGGTGGACTCGTGTCGGCAAGCGCTGCTGGGCTGCGTGGAAGTGGCCGAGCCGTTGTTGCGCGAACGCCTGGCGCAGGTGGAGGGCGTCGGGGAACAGGACGACTCGCCGGTCGCCCAGGCGACGAGCGCGGGCAGCGACTCGGGAGCGATCTTCCGTGAGGTGCTCGAGGAGATCGGCTTCTCGCGGGTCTCGCACCAGCTGGTCAAGCACCTCGCCGGTGAGCCCGACCTCGAGGCCGGCTCGATCCTGATCGGGCGATTGGTCGACGGCGGCGCCGCCCCCGAGGGTGTCAGCGCGGTGCTCGACGTCATGGCCGACCAGGTGCAGGCGGGCCTGGCGGAGGGCGACCGCGAGCCGCTCGCCGTGCTCACCGAGGTGCTGGTGAACCAGAACGGCGTGACCGGCATCGACCCCATGTTGGCGGGGCCCATCGAGGCGCTGGTCCACGGCGTGACCACGCTGCGGCAAGGCATCCCTCTCCCGGTCTCGATCGTGTGGATCCTCGTGGCGCGGCGTTGCGGGTTGCCGCTGGTGGGCGTGAACATGCCCGGGCACTTCATCGTGCGCTACGACCGGGAGACGACGCCCTTGTTCCTCGATCCGTTTCGCAGTGGCGAGAAGATCCGTGAGGAACGCTGCCGCGGCTACCTGGAGAAGGGCGGCTTCCCCAACACCGATCCCCGGCTGCTGAACGCATCCGATCGCGACATGCTGGTGCGCACGCTGCACAACCTGATCATGATCGCCCGGCGCCAGGGCAAGCGTTCGCTGGAGCGCCGCTGCGCACACATCCTGCGCAAGGCCAAGCAGATCGGGAGCGGCGCATGACGGCGCGTGTCCTGCTGCTGTCGTCGGCGGATCCTCGCTGCCGCTCGCTGGAGCGGTTGCTGACCGACCTGCGCACCGTGGCGCGCGCGTTGGACGGCGTCGAGTCGCCGCCCTGGAACGGACCGCCACCGGACCTGCTCGTGGTCGGCGCACTGGGTGCGACCGAGGCGGGCGTGGGCCTGGTGCGCTCGGCGTTGTCGCTCGAGCCGCTGCTCTCGGTGCTGGTGATGGACGACCCGGCCCGTTGGCCCGAGGCCTTGCACCACCTCCCGGGAGTGGGTGTCGTAGCGCCCGACGACCGCGCGGGTTTCACCGCCGAGCGCACGCGGCTGCTCGAGCGACGTGAACTCCTGCGCCAGGTGGATGCGCGCCGCGCCGAGCCGCACGATCGCCTGGCTGCGGCAGCGCTCGACGGTGACTCCCCGGCGGTGCGTGAGATGCGCCTGATGCTCGACCGTCAGCGCGACGGGCGCGGCTCGATCGTCGTCGCGGGCGAACGCGGGACGTTGCGCACGCGCATCCTGAACCACGTGGTGCGTGACGCGGGCCGGGACGACGAGACGCTGCTCGTCGAACAGATCGACGACCTGTCGCCGTCGCGGCAGGGCGAAGTGTTGCGGCGCCTCAAGAACGGGCACCGACTGGCGGCCACCGCCACCGGGTTCTTCCGCGAGCGCGTGCGCGACGGCTCCTTCCGCCGTGACCTGTACTACGCGCTGGGTGGCGTGCCGGTCGAGACGGTCCCGCTGCGCGAGCGCGCCGAGGACATCGAGCGCCTGGCCGCCGCGTGCGGTCTGGACGACGTCGACGACGAGGTCCAGGCCGCGCTGCGCCACCACCCCTGGCGCGGCAACCTGCGTCAGCTCGAGATCGTTGCGGAGCAGGCGCTGATGCTCGCCGGAACACGTCCCGTGGAGATGGAGCACGTGCTGCTCCCGGGGCCGGCCGCCGCGCGGATTCCTCCCGACCGCTTCTTCCTGCAGGTGCCGGAGCAGGGCGTGCCCCTGGAGCAGGTCGAGAAGGAAGTCATCCGGCAGACGCTTGATCACACCGGCAGCAACATCACCGAAGCGGCGCGGCGGCTGGAGATCGAGCGCGGCAAGCTGCGCTACCGGTTGCGCCGCTACGGCCTGGGCCGCTAGCGCCCCGGGATCGCGGGTGCCGTTTGTGCTCAGCGGCGAGCGCGGGCAAAGGGGGCGGCAGGACGAAGGTCCAACGCGGCAAGCGCCGTCTCGTCCCCCCAGCAGTGCCCTGCCGCCCCTGTCAGCGCCTACCATCCAGTTGGTGCAACGTGCTGCCAGCACGTCTTTTGTGCACGCGTCTCGGTGGGCGTTCAACGCATCCCTGCACGTTCACGGCGGCAACGGACCGCGTTCGCCGGCCCGCGGTGCGGGCAACCGCAGGGCTTCCGTGCAAGCCGTTCTGGTCGGATGTAAGTCCTTGCGGTAGATTGCCTTGAAGCATCCCTCCCTGAACCGGTCTCCCGCTCGCACCCCGAAAGTTCGCACGCGGTCCTCACCCCACCGTAGGTTGACGCTCGTTGGGCAGGTGGCTGGTAACCCGAACCCGGCTGGAACACCCACCATGACGACAGCCTCCTCGAGCGGCGTGCGACAACGGCACGACACGGAACGGTATTCGGCGCGTTACAAGCAGGCCATCCAGATGGCCCTGAAGTGGATGGACCGCCAGAAGGCGACCCAGCAGCGCCTCGCCGATCACCTCGACGTCAAGCGCACCACGCTGACGAAGTTCCTGGCCGAGTACCCCGACTTCCATCCGACGTCGGGTCGGCCGGTGATGCTCAGCATCCTGGAGCGCATCGAGACCTGCTGCGCCGTGTACGACCTGGTCGAGGAGGAGTACATGCGCCCGGTCGACGCCGAGTCGACCGACGACGAGTACACGTGGTACCGACACCACACGATTCGTCTGCGCCAGCTCGCCAACAAGCTCGATCCGGTCACCGCGCTCAGCGTGGCACCCGAGCTGTGCGCCCAGGCGCTCTACGCGCCGCCGCGCTACCGGTCGGCGATGGCGGTCAACGTGGCCATGCGCCTGGCCTTCATGCTCGAGCGGCCCGAGGCGAGTTGCACCACGCCGCGCTTGCTGCGTCAGACCGTCGAGCGCCTGGTCCGGCTCGAAGAGGTGGCCCACGCGGCGGCCTCCGATGTGGAGAAGCCGGCGATCCGCGCGACGATCGCCCACAAGGCGACCGGCTACGCGGGTCACGGGCTGTGCCACTGCGGTGTGCTGCTGAACGACTCCGAACTCATTGAACGCGGCATCAGCGGGCTGCTCACGGCGGCCGCCAGCGAGCACACGCTCGAGGTCGGTCACTGGCCGAACCTGTTCCGCGTGATCGAGGCGTTGTTCGAGCGCGCGCGGCCCGAGGCCGGGCCCGCCGCCGACCGCGCGCTCCAACTGGCACGCGACACGTGGGCGGGAGACGACAAGATCCGCTACACGCTCGTGACCAGGAACTACCCCCATCTCATGGAGCACTGGCAGCGCCAGGCTCCCGGACTCGTGGACGAGATCCGAACCAAGCGGGAGGATTCCCATGTCTGAACGGACCATGCTTGCGACGTTGCGCGGGCACACCGGGTGGCCCGTCTTCGTGCTCTTGATCGCCCTGCTGTTCGCCGCACCGACGGTGGCGCAGGACACCGACTCCGACGACCCCGTGGACGGCACGTCCCTGGAGGACATGCCGGGCGAGGACACGGTGCTCACCCCGATTGCCACGGAGGGTGGCCCGTTCCTGTCCGGCGGCAGCGCCGTGGACGACGACGATGTGTCGACGCCGGGTGGCTCCAGCGGCAACGGCCCCGGCAAGGGCGGCCAGGTGCTGGCCGGCGACGGTGAGGAAGTCATCATCGATGACACCCACAAGCCGGACGGCGAGGACGACCCCGACGGTGACGACGACGGCGACGAGGACTGGACGGTGCGCAAGTACCGCCTGCCGGGTGAAGAGGACGACGCCGGCAGCGAGGGCTCGCTGGACGGCGCCATCACCACGGCTGCCTCGACCCAGATCACACCCGAGGCGGGCGCCAAGCTGATCTTGAGCAGCACCGGCGCCGGTGGCCGCTACGCGCTCATGTTGGGCTTCGACGAGCACATCCCCTTCGTCCTGCTCGACATGGGGCAGATGGGGCCACGCCCGGTCGAGTACGCCATGCGACCCCAGGTCTACGGGATCATCCTGGGCATCCCTGAAGCCACGTTCTTCCTGTGCTCGACCGTGGACGACGGGGTGATGGATATGCGAGGCACCCTTAGCGACCCCGTCGTCCCGAGCCTGGTGC